>CAIQLG010000368.1 GCA_903872565.1 uncultured Lentisphaerota bacterium
CTACGAAATAATGGGAATTGATTTGACGAAATTGCCGAAACACACCGCAATTTTTAAAAAGATGTGAAGGGGACGTTGTGCCACCGTGGTACTTAAGTCCTTGATAATCAACATGTCTTTTTTTAGGGTGCGGAAGTTGGGCTAAATTGCCTACTCTCATTGCGCCCTCAGTGTCGAGGATAACACCTTTCTCCTCCATGCGAACCCTTCACCGTCAGAACGACCAAAGTCGCTCACAATCGCTTGAAACAGGGCAAAGTCAGCGGTCAGACTATATCTAACTGGTTAAACGATGTCAGGAACCCAAGCGTATTTGCACCCGGGAGTTCCAGCATCCGTGGGAATCATATGATTCAACAATTTTGGGTCGAATCTTACTATAGTTCCTTGACATAGAAGCTTTAAGATGAAATTTAACATGTGAAACTGTTGCTTTATGCTTGTTTCGGCAAGAAATACAAGGAGCTATTATAATGTACCTAGGAAGAATTGTTTCAGCTGGAATGACGAAAAAAGGCGATTTCGCCGCCATCTACAGAGTCTCGTCACGATCCTTTCCCAACAGGGAGGCGAAAATATTGAAAGATTCAGTCTCCATAATACCAAAAGCCGGCTTCGAGGACGACATCAGAAAAAATCCCTATATCGCCTATAATTGTGCGAAAACCGCAAGAAACTTCGCAATTGTCTCGAATGGTTCGCATACCGATCCAATAGCGGAAAAAATTGACGCTGGCCTGCCACCGAGAGACGCCCTGGCCTTGACACTCCTGACGATGGACTATGAGAAAGACTCCTACAACACCCCGAGAATTGCCACAGTTCTGAACCCGCACGGAAAAAGCGCCTTCCTCGGAATTGTCCGGAAAGATGCCCTCCTCGTCTCCGAAATCAGCCTCACTCCGGGAAGCCTCCACTATGTCTCGACATACGAGCACAATAGGATTTCAGATGATTACTGCGACAAAAATTTTGATGCTGCAAATGCGGACGAGGCATGTGAATACATCCTTTCCAAGGGAATCTTCGAGAACTTCGAGCATCCTGTCGCCTCGGTCTGCCTATGGTTCGGATCAAAAGGCCTTGAAATATCATCAAAGGCAGTCTAGGTATTTAAATTAAGAGTCTTTTTAAAAAGGATTTTATGACACCAAGAGAAATTGTCAGGAAAACAATCCTGTTTCAGGGCGCCGACAGACTCCCAATGGATTTCCCGGAAAAATATGGCAGTGATTTCGGATATGTGGGAATGGATCCTTCTCCAGACGCACGCGGACAGAACACAATAGACGAATGGGGCTGCCTCTGGCACAATATCGGCGTTTGCAGACTTGGCGAAGTAAGTGATTTCCCCATCAAAGACTGGAGCGTCATGAAAAAAATCAGAGTCCCCGACATAAAAGATCCAAAACGATGGGTTAATATCCGCGGGGCAAGAGAGCGCGCCGGAGACAAATTTCTCATGGGATGGGGGCTTTCGCTCTATGAGCGGGCCCACTTCCTGAGAGGACTTGAAAACATATGGTGTGACATTCACGAAAATCCGCAGGAACTTGGAAGGCTGATTGACATCCTTGTGGATATGAACCTGTACTCCATAGATAAATATGCAATGGAAAAAGCCGACGGCTATATGTTCTGTGACGACTGGGGTCTTCAGGAAAGGCTTATGATAAATCCTGATTCGTGGCGCGAGATATGGAAGCCCAGATATGCAAAAGTCTACAAGGCGGCGCACAACGCAGGAATGCTCACATTCCTACACAGCTGCGGACATATCACAAGCATCCTCGACGACCTCATTGAAATCGGACTTGATGTCATCCAGATGGACCAGCAGGAAAATATGGGACTGGATCTCCTCGGAAAACGATTCGGGGGCAGAATAACTTTCTGGTGCCCAGTTGACATACAGACGACAATGGTCAATGGGACAAAAAATGAAATCAGAGCCTACTGCAAAAAACTTGTCACAACTCTGGGATGCCCAAATGGTGGTTTTATGCCCAAATGGTATGGCGATCCGAAAGGTGCGGGTCACACGGAAGAGGCCATAGATGTGATGTGCAGTGAATTCCTCAAACTGGGCGGAAAACTGAAAAATCTCAAATACAAATTTACATAAATTCGTGGGAATTAGTGAAATTCGTGTCTAAAAATTGGGTTGGTGCCGCCGTCACAATAATTCTTTCGCTTCATTTCATCATGGCATTCACAAGTCTGACCCGTAAATCCCTAGTCTTCGATGAGCCTGCCCACATAGTCGGCGGCCTCAACTGCTGGAAAAACAATGACTATTCCATGACTCCGGACAACGGGCTTCTCCCTCAGAAAATCATCGCATTCCCCCTACTCTTCCTGAAAGCTGAAGTCCCTCCACCGGAATCAAGAGAATGGAATGACAATGCTCCGGAGCAGATTCAGAAAAAACTTCTCTTCGGGGACTTCAAAGAAACCGGGAGAATCCTCTTTTCCGCGAGAACCGCAATCCTGTGCATTAGCGTTCTAACAGGCCTGGCCGTGTTTTTCATCTCCAGGAGCATCTTCGGAACTGCCGGGGGATTCGTGTCCCTCATCCTGTACAGTTTCTGCCCTTCAATCCTGGCACATTCGAGATTTGCCACGTCCGATCTTGTCGCAACATCCACATTCCTGATGTCAGTATGGGCATTCTGGAGATTGCTCCACAAAATCAACATCCCAAACGTCCTTCTATCTTCAATATCACTCGCCTTCCTCTGTCTGTCGAAAATGTCCTTCTTCATCATCATTCCAGCATGTCTTGCTCTGATTTTGCTCAAGATGGCTGAAAAAACTCCTGTGATGATCTGTTCAAAATGGAAGAGAAGGGAACTTGACACCCAATCCGCCCAGCTCAAGACTTTCATCTGCCTCATAGTTGTAAATATCCTCCTTGTCACGGCAATCATCTGGGCGTTTTACGGATTCAGATATGAGATGCACCCCAAGGTAAGCTTGGTAAACAAGGCCAGCATCGAGCGGAACTGGAACAATCTGATCGTGAAAACTGGAACTGTTGGCAAAATTGCGAATTTCGCAAGGGAGAAACAGATTCTTCCAGAAGCCTTCATCTACGGATTCCTTTCCGTCTATCAGTATTCCAAACACAGATATTCGTTCATGAACGGAGAATTAAGCGAGACTGGCTGGTGGACGTTCTTCCCATACGCTTTTCTTACAAAGACTCCTGTCCCATTCTTCATAATCCTGATACTTGCGATTTTCGCAATCCGAAGAAAACCTTCTCATGCAGAGAGAAATGAAGTCGAAAATTCCAACGGATCACTCTTCGGCAAATTTCACGACATCTTACCATATCTTGTTTTCATAATAATCTACTTTCTATTCGCGGTCGTAAGCAAAATCAACATCGGCCATCGCCACATTCTGCCAATCTATCCGCCTCTTTTTATCATCTGCGGCGGCATCTCGTATCTTTTTGCCTCAAATGCCACAGACATCATAAGGAAACTAAGACTTCCCGCAATACTCCTTGTCGCATGGTTCTGCCTCGACTCTCTTTCCGCCTGGCCAGATTATCTCTCGTATTTCAACAGATTGGCTGGCGGCCCTGAAAACGGCTACAAACATCTCGTTGACAGCTCGCTCGACTGGGGACAGGATCTTTCCAATGTCAATCCCACCCTTGAAAAACACAAGGAATTGAACAGCAAAAATTTATATATATCATATTTCGGGGTTGACATCCCTGAAAGGTTCAGTATACAGGCGAAAATCCTGCCGGGCTACCATCTTTTCGACAGAAAAAGCCTCTTCCGGCTGGAGGAGGGAACATACATCATCAGTGCCACAATGCTTCAGATGGTATATTTCGCGGAAATGTTATATAACGAAACCGGACTGGTTAATTCGCAGCTCGACGAGGAACTATTTGTCAAGTCCAGAGATGCCGCCGAACATGAAATCAGCAAATTTGGCGGAAATCCGGACGCAAACCACGAGCCCTCGAAGGATTATAGGATCTACAATATGCTCAGGTTCGCTAAACTCTACATCTATTTGAGAGACAGAAAACCGGATGCATCCGTGGGACATTCAATGCTGGTATTCAAACTCTCAAGCAAGGAAGTAAAAGAAGCTTTAAGCCCTTCACCATGAGCAGGACTTGACCACCAACACGGACATAGCCTTGACCGGAGACACCTATCTGTCCATTGCTCGCAAAGCAAACGATGGTGGCTGTTATTTTTGGGGGATCTCCTACAGGCAAAGCCTGAACAATATAAGCGGTTGATTAATTTTCAGCTCACGACTACCGTTTAAACCAAAAAAAATCATTTCCCGGCTGGAGGCGGCGTATCTTTGCTGCCTTCCGGCTTTGCAGGGGGGGGAGCCTGTTCCTTCTTATCGCCAGCTGGCGGATTAGTCTTATCGACGGGTTTTTCCACCTTGGTCATCTTTATCGTACCGCCTGGAACCTTTACTGTTCCGTCTGGCAGAGCTTCAGTGTTCACGGCATTCTGCTTTCCATTCTTTTCGGCTGCAGTCTTGTCTACTGGATCAGTCTTGAAAAGTTCCGGATTAATCTCGGGAAGCCCCTTCTTTGGAGCACTTCTATGGCCGGAGATGACTGTAAGCGAAAGAGTTACGACTAGAAATGTCGTGGCGAGAATAACGGTCAGCTTCGTCAGATGGCCAGCCGCATGGGCACCGAACACGGACTCGCCCATTCCGCCAAAGGAGGACCCGAATCCTCCATCCTTGGTTTTTTGTACCAGTATCAGTGGAATCAGCAGAAGAGCCACGATTACATCCAGAGCCGTCAAAACCCAAATCACTATGTCGAGCATATTTTCACCTTTTGATTGTTTTTATAGTAAAGTTATTCAGTTGCAACTTGCAACGCATTTTTTATAAGTTCCGCGAAGCCGACAGGATCGAGGCTTGCTCCGCCTACCAGCGCACCGTCTATGTCCGGCATCGCCATAAGTTCCCCCGAGTTGGCCGCCTTCACCGATCCGCCGTATTGAATTATAACATGGGCGGCAGTTTTGGCACCATAAGTTTCGGATATGATCTTTCGGATGAAAGCATGCACTTCCTGCGCCTGTTCCGGAGTAGCAGTCTTGCCTGTCCCGATCGCCCATATGGGCTCGTATGCTATGGTCGTCTTCAGCATATCTTCCTTGCTTATACCCGCAAAACTTCCCTTCATCTGGGCCTGTATCACTTCAAATGTCTTGTTGGCTTCCCGCTCCTCAAGGGTCTCACCTATGCAGATGATCGGTAAAAGCCCCGACTGGAGCGCTCTATTGGCCTTTAATGAGACAACTTCATCCGTCTCGCCGAAATACTGCCTTCTCTCGCTGTGTCCCACTATCACATATTTGACATTTAAATCGCGCAACATGGCGGCAGAGACTTCGCCGGTATAGGCTCCGGACTCCACTTCCGAAAGATTCTGAGCGCCTAGTTCGACACCAGTGTTTTCGAGTATCAATGATACGCGGTCAAGTGCCGTAAAAGGCGGACACAATGCAATATTTATCTTGCCAGCCACACCCAACGCGAGATCAATGAACTTGCTCACGTCTTCCGCAGCTTCGGAAGCAGTCTTGTTCATCTTCCAGTTGCCAGCTATGAAAAGTTTTCTTGACATAGTAAATTCCTCCAATTATAGTTCCCGAACGAATACCATAGACTCTCAATCACTCCAATTCCATATCTGTAAAGGAAAAAACTGCGGATTTCGCAAAATCCGCAGTTTCCCTATATTTTTTTGCCCTGCAAAAATTTATTTGTCGTTGAGAGCGACAACTCCCGGCAGCTTCCTGCCTTCGAGCAGTTCAAGGGATGCACCGCCGCCAGTCGAAATATGCGTCATCTTGTCTGCAAGTTTGCTCTGGTTGACAGCCGCGACCGAGTCCCCACCGCCGATTACGCTGACAGCCCCCTTCTGGGTCGCATCGGCGACAGCCTTGCAGATTCCGAGGGTTCCCTGCGCAAAATTCGGCATCTCGAAACAGCCCATGGGGCCGTTCCAGACTATTGTCTTGGCCTTTGCGACAACTGCGACATATTCCGCCACCGTCTTCGGTCCGATGTCGAGCGCCATCCAATCCGCCGGAACATCGTTTTCGACAGTCTTTATCTGTGCGGCATTGTCGAACTTGTCCGCAATGACATTATCAACGGGAAGCATGAAATTCATTTTTTTCTGTTTCGCGAGAGCCATTATTTCCTTTGCAGTGTCAATGAGTTCCAATTCGCAGAGGGATTTCCCGACTTCGTGTCCCTGCGCCTTCAAAAATGTGTATGCCATTCCGCCGCCGACGAGAAGACTGTCGCATTTCTCTATCAGAGCTTTCAGTACTGCAAGCTTGTCGGAAACCTTTGCGCCGCCGATGATCGCAATGAATGGGCGCACAGGATTGTCAATTGCCTGTCCAAGATACTGAATTTCCTTCTCCATCAGAAATCCGGCCACAGACACGGGAATGTATTTGCAGATGAGCGCCGTCGAGCCGTGAGCGCGATGTGCCGATCCGAAAGCGTCGTTTACGAAAATCTCGCCGAGCTTTGCAAGCTCCTTCGCGAAATCATTCATCGTCTTCTTGTCCTCGTCGGTCTTTGCCTTCATGTCCTCGGCCTTGTGGAATCTTGTGTTCTCGCAGACAAGGACTTCGCCGGGCTTGAGAGATTTCGCCATGGAGACAGCCTGATCTCCGATGCAGTCAGATGCAAATTTGACTTCTTTCCCGAGAAGTTCGCCAAGACGGACGGCGGTCGGCTTGAGACTGAATTCAGATTTGACTTCCCCGTCCGGCCTGCCAAGATGGCTTAGCAGGACAAGCGATGCGCCTTTGTCAAGCACATATTTTATTGTCGGAAGCGCCGCCTTGATCCTTGTATCGTCCTTGATTTTCCCTTCTTTGACGGGAACGTTGAAATCAACACGCATCACGACTCTCTTGCCTTTAAGCTCCACATCCCTGACTGATTTCTTGTTGAAACTCATTTTATCCTCCATAAATTAATTTTTGATTGCAGGCCGGTAATATATTTTAATTTTCCCGATTATCAATAATGATTGTTGAAAAATCGAACGACAGGTAAGATATAAGTTTTTATGTAATGATTTGAAATAAAAGTAGGCCAAGTCTCGATGAGACTGGCATTTTTGTGGCGGCTTCATCGAAGCCAGCCCTACTTCAATTCGCAAAATAATGCTACCCCACCTCAACTTAACGGTTAAGATAAAGATGGAACTTGAGCCTAAAAACTTGCTTCCCGACCTCTCGCACATTAGATTTTAATTACATCTACAACAGAGTTAGAAACAAAGAGGAAATTTGGGAATCGAAAATCCGGTAAACCCGCGGATTATTCCGCAAAAGCGACAAGTCCTCAATAACAAGTTCAGAAGGAGGATAATCATGAAAAACATCATAGCAGCACTCGTCCTGTTAACAGCACTAACCTCACTTGCAGGAAAAAATGGTTGTGTGTTCAGTTGTAGCTTACCAGACAAGTCAGATTTGACGTTCGAAATCAATTTTGACGAGAAGGATCAATGGAACTCGTCAACAACGGAACCTCCGCTGTCGCCTAAGAAGGCCAAAGACCTTGCCGTCGATTTCCTTAAACGGGATCCCTTTGGTTACAAGATGACTGGATGGTCGGTCTCAGAAATCAGATTGTCGCGGGAGTCTGGGGACAAAAAAACAGAATACTGGGTTTACGTAATTACTTTTGAAGACAAACAAGACAAGATTAGCGTTGAGGGTATACCGAATGTGATTATCCCAGTCAGGATGGACGGATCAATCCCTAAACCCAAGATTAGGAAACCTGAAGAAACCAAATGATTCTGAACCATAGACCTATCCGTCAGAAAGGTGGCGGATAATTTTAGCCGTTCCCAGAAAAACGTACCAGACATTTCCGAGGGCTGAAGGCCAGAAATTCCTCAGCCTAGGCTACAGGCCTATTATATGCATTTTCTACATACAGCAGATTGCCAAAAAGTAGGCCAAGTCTCGACCTGTCCCTCATAGTACCGCGAATGCGGGACGACGTGGGATGAGACTTGGCTTGGCTGGCTTCATCGAAGCCAGCCCTACTTCAATAACCAAAATAAGGCACAATCAAGCGCTGAAAATGCGAAATAAAATTGCGGATTTCGCAACGGCAAAACCTATTCTACGCCTAAAGGCAATATTTTACGTCTTGAGCTATTTTGCTTTGATTTGCCTATTCTTTTCTTTTGGCAATCAATAAGATAGTCAATATATTTGTCCGGACTGTTTTTAAATCTCTTGGAAATTGCCGTCCTGACGTTTCGTGTTTCCGTTACGATCAGAGATTCATTTTTCATCGCTTCCCCCCAATAATTGATTTGGCGTTACAAGGATTGGGACATAGAGTCCAATCTCACTGTTCAATAATCTTATTTGCTTGAATTTGTTCGGATTTGCAATGTGTGAGCAGTTCCAAGTGAGAAGATAGTCGCACTTGTGAAATGAAGCAAGTGCCAGATGGAGAGCATCGCCAACGGTATCCGACGGCATAAGCTTGTTGGCAATATATATCCGGACAATCCTTTTTACCTCTTCCTCAATCGGAACCTTTTGAAGATTGGAAACCAGGTCGATCGCCTTCTTCGAGTTAGGATAGTCCGGATTTCCTAATTCGTCCAAAACGGCCTGGCTTATGACCGAATCATATTCCGCAAGCAATTCATTCCAGCAACGATGAGTCCAAAGGTGCTGGAAGGCCGACCCGATATCCTCTCTGTCATCGAAATACGCTCCGATAACGGACGTCTCAATGTAAACTTTCTCTCTAATATGCACGTTCTTATTATCTCCATATCATAATGCTGTAATATCATTGTATCTGTAATAGTTTTCAAGATTCAGAATGAAATATTATATGACTTGCTTTTCGACCTTCCGGATATTAGATTTTAACTACATAATGCGACAAGGGTGAGACTGGCGAGAAAATGGATGACAATCACGCAGAGACGTAATGCACAGAATTTACTCGGCGTCGGGGTCGCTATCGGTATCGAAATCGACAGGAGCGAAGAGGGAATTCTATAAAAATGCAGTTTCCCCCAAGATAAAGACAAGGCGCTCAATTTAAGGGTTCGGTAAAAAATGACAAAAACAAAAAAGCGTAATCTAATAATCTTATCATGTATTCTTGCAATATTAATTGTCCCTAATCTAACAGTAAGAATTACACCATCAAAGGCAAGACGGGCTTTGCCTGAATCAGCAACAGAAATACACGAAGAATACAACGGATGTGTATTTTATGATTTCTCGCGCATACTTAAGGCAAAATTATCCAAGGCTGATTTCCAGTTATTCGTAAAGAATTATGGCGGTCTTACAGAATATAATCCCACTATCCACCGAAGACATAGAAGACCAAGAGGACATTAAGGACATGCGGCGCGGACACCAAATTTCCGAGAAACCTATCCGGGCAGAAAAAAGGCGGGCATCACTGCCCGCCTTTTTGAGTATGTATTACTTACAGCTTATTTCACTGTAGCCATTTTCACAAGAAGATCAACGCATTTGCAGGAGTAGCCCCATTCGTTGTCATACCAGGCCACGACTTTCACAAATGTGTCGTTGAGAGCGATCCCAGCCTTGACGTCGAACACGCTTGTGCAGGTTTCGCCGATGAAATCTGATGACACAACTTCGTCTTCCGTAACCCCAAGGATTCCCTTCATCGGGCCCGCGGCAGCCTTCTTCATTGCAGCAACGATTTCCTCGTATTTTGCGGGTTTCGCAAGTTTGCAGGTGAGATCAACAACCGATACATCGGCTGTCGGAACTCTGAATGCCATACCTGTAAGTTTTCCGTTGAGTTCCGGAATAACCTTGCCAACGGCCTTGGCCGCGCCGGTGCTCGAAGGAATGATGTTGAACGCCGCGCCTCTTCCGCCTCTCCAGTCCTTCTTCGACGGCCCGTCAACGGTTTTCTGCGTAGCCGTTGTAGCGTGAACTGTGGTCATAAGGCCTTCGACAATACCGAAACTGTCGTTCAGGACTTTTGCAATTGGCGCGAGGCAGTTTGTCGTGCAGGATGCGTTGGAGACGATCGCTTCGCCCTTGTACTTGTCGCAGTTGACTCCCATCACGAACATCGGGGCATCTTTCGAAGGGGCGGAAATGAGAACGCGTTTCGCACCAGCCTTGATATGAGCTTCCGCCTTGGCAAGTTCGGTATATACGCCAGTTGATTCGAGAATATATTCTGCGCCACATTCCTTCCAAGGAATTTCTTCGGCTTTCATTGCAGCATAGACACTTATGGCTTTTCCATTGACAACAAACTTTCCATCCTTCACACATGCATCACCTTTGAAGCGGCCATGCACGGTGTCGTATTTCAGCATATACACCATGTATTCGGCGTCGATGAAAGGATCATTTATCCCCACGATCTCCACATTATTGTTTTTGAGAGCTGCGCGGAAAAACAGACGACCGATTCTTCCAAACCCGTTGATCCCAACCTTGATAGCCATTTAATTCTCCTTTACTTATTTTGAATTTTGACTTCATGCCTAACGTTCAAAAGCCCGTAAATATAGGAGACACCGCAACAATTTCAAATTTTTTTGCATTTTTTTTATTTTTCACTTGACATTGAATAGTCTCAGTTAGTATCTTATAGGTGATAATAGGTGGAAATAGGTGATATTAGGTGAAAAGCTCAAAAACAGCGAAGCACGGAGAAATATTCTTCTTCGGAGAATATGAGCATTCCGTTGATTCCCAGCGCAGGGTGGCCATTCCCAGGAACTGGCGGGAAAAAGGGGAGGATTCAAAGTTTGTGCTTCTGCGCGGGCATGATGCCATCCAGTTGATACCCTCTGAAGCATTCAGGGATATTTTCGAGAAGCTAAAGAAGGTTTCCTTTGCAAACAAGGAGGCATCCAGGGCGCTCGCCCAGCTAGGCTCGCAGGGACAGGAATGCGAATGCGACAGCCAGGGCAGAATTTCAATATCTCCGCGTCTGATGGAGTACGCAGGGATCAAAGATCAGGTGGTGCTTGTGGGAGCCCTTTCAACCGGACAGGTGTGGGCCAAGGAAAAATGGGACAAGGAAAGAGGTTCCGACGAGAACCTTCTTGACATAATACAGAAGATAACTGAAAGGCCGGATGATCTCGCAGACATTCTAAAAGGCAAGATCTAGGCGGTGTTCATTGAATATGACGGATGGAAATTGTGGTTTAAGACATTTTCCGGTTCTCTCCCGCGAGATACTGAGGGAGATGATACCGGAGCATGGTCCTCTTAAAGTGATTGACGGAACAGTCGGTTACGGAGGACACAGCTCTTTGATATTGAAGAAAAACCCGGAGGCGGTTTTACTGGGCATTGACCGCGACTGCGAAGCGTTGGAAAACGCGAGAAAGATTTTGATGTTCGCAGGAGAGCGAGTCCGTCTGATGAAGGACTGCTACAGCAATCTTGTGGAGCGCGCGGCTGAGAATGGGTGGTTTTCAGCCGATGTTGTTCTGCTTGACCTGGGCATATCCTCCCCACAGATAGACAGTCCGGAGAGAGGATTCTCATATTCTCTCGACGGTCCGCTCGATATGCGGATGGCCCCGGAGTCCGGTAAAACCGCCGCCGACATTTTAAATTCCTCCGGGGAGGGAGAGCTCGAAAGGATATTCCGCGAATATGGAGAAATCCGTGAGAGTCGTAGACTTGCGCGAGTCATCTGCGCCGATCGGGAAATAGGAAAAAGATGGAATGGAACAGCCGATTTCGCGGATTTCTGCAACAGGATACTCGGGAGGCGGAGGCGCCCCGGCCTTCAGGCAGCCACGCTCTGCTTCCAGGCGCTGAGAATCGCAGTCAACAACGAGCTCAAAGAACTTGAAAAAGCCCTTCCGCTGGCGCTTGAGGTACTCGCTCCGGGAGGAAAAATAGCAGTGATAAGTTTTCATTCGCTCGAGGACAGGATTGTGAAGAATTTTTTCAGGCGTGAGTCAAAGGACTGCCTTTGCCCCCCGGAAAATTTCACCTGCATCTGCGGACACAGGAAAAGACTCGAGCTGATAACGAAAAAACCGATTACGGCGGAACCTGATGAAATAGAGGAGAACAGAAGAAGCTCTTCGGCAAAACTCAGGATCGCGGAAAAGATAAAATATGGATAAAATACACAACTGGAGGTCATGGAAATGACAATAGGTTCAAACGGGACATATTCATCCTCAAAAAATAAGAAAAAGAGAAAAAATCCGGAGGCCACTCGTGAGATCGTGAACAACCTTCTCATTCTGATGCTCTTCTCAATTCCTGTCGCATTCATCTTTACAGCATCAGTGATGAGGGTCAGACTCACATCCGAGACCCAGAACATGAACAAGATGGCTAACAATATGCGGATTGAAATGCACAATTTCGACAGGGAAATCGCCAACTATAACATCAACATCGAAAAAAGTTGCGGCAAAAACATTCTCGAAAAAGTCAAGCAGATGAAACTCGATCTCGAATATCCCAGACCCGGCCAGGTTAAACAACTCAAATTCCCACGCGAGCCGGAGCTTCAGGCGGTTGGAATGAAATCCAAAAAAGAGAGCGGCCAGCTCTGAGCAAATGTCAGATTTTATCGCATGATGATAAAAATACCCGCGCGGAAATCTTGAAATTTGGATTCCATACACTATATTCACCCGCTTCCACTCTATAAAATTAAAAATATGACAATATTCAAAAGGAGCGACAAGAAATGGGCAAAAAAGCTGACATCGGACTTGTAGGACTTGCAGTGATGGGCGAAAACCTGGTACTTAATATGGAGAGCAAAGGATTCACAGTGGCCGTCTTCAACAGGACGGTCAGCAAGGTGGACGATTTCGTCAATGGTCGTGGCAAGGGCAAAAAAGTAATAGGCACCCGTAGTATAGAGGAGCTTTGCGCCAATCTCTCTAGCCCCCGTAAAATAATGCTGATGGTCAAGGCTGGGAAACCTGTGGATGACTTCATCGAGCTGATACTTCCGCACCTCGACAAGGGCGACATAGTCATTGACGGCGGAAACAGCCATTTCCCAGATTCCACAAGAAGGACGCAATATCTTGCGGGCAAAGGGATCCTTTTCGTAGGAACAGGGGTTTCAGGTGGCGAAGAAGGAGCACTCAAAGGCCCTTCCATAATGCCCGGTGGTAATCCCGCCGCCTGGCCGCACATGAAAAAAATCTTCCAGTCCATTTCCGCGAAAGTCGCGGATGGCAGTCCCTGCTGCGAATGGGTCGGCAACGATGGCGCTGGGCACTTCGTCAAAATGGTACATAACGGGATCGAATACGGCGACATGCAGATGATTTGCGAAGCATACTTCATAATGAAAAATGCGATGGGAATGTCCCCCGAGGACATGCATAATGCTTTCATGAAGTGGAACAAGGGAGAACTTGACAGCTATCTGATAGAAATCACCAGAGACATACTTTCAAAAAGAGATCCAGAGACAGGTAAGGCCGTTGTTGACATAATTCTCGACACGGCAGGACAGAAGGGGACGGGGAAATGGACAAGCATCGCTGCTCTTGATCTCGGATCTCCGTCGCCGACAATCGCCGAGGCGGTCTTCGCAAGATGCATCTCCGCAATGAAAGAGGAACGGGTGGTCGCCTCAAAGATACTCCATGGTCCCTCATCTGAATTCAAGGGGAACCAGGGGGAATTCATTGAAGACGTCAGGAAAGCCCTTTACGCCTCGAAAATATGCTCGTACGCGCAGGGATTCCAGCTCATGAGAGCAGCCGCACAGGAATACAAATGGAATTTGAATTACGGACAGATCGCCATGATGTGGAGGGGAGGATGCATAATAAGGGCTAAGTTTCTCGGAGACATCAAGGGCGCATTCGACACCAATCCGGATCTTCCGAATCTGCTTCTCGATCCTTTCTTCAGGGATGTGCTAGATAATTGCCAGGATTCATGGAGACGTGCCATAGCAACATCGATACAGCTGGGAATACCCGTGCCCGCATTTTCGAGCGCAATTTCATATTTCGACTCGTACAGATCGGCAAGCCTGCCAGCGAATCTGCTCCAGGCGCAAAGGGACTATTTCGGTGCCCATATGTATGAGAGGATAGACAAGCCGAGAGGCAAATTCTTCCACACTGACTGGGCCGAACTCGGCGGGAAAACTACATCTAGCACCTACGATGCCTAAACAGGGAAAATGTAACAAATGCTCTAAATGCAGGAAGAAAATAAAAGCAAATGCAGATTTTGTAATGGAAATTCATTTCTTACCCAGCGTGGCATAATGTCTGTATATCTTTTCCCCTGCAAGATCTCTCTGTCTCTCATTGTGCTGGGAATTGTTTTAGGGCTGTTCTTCGTAAAATATTGGCTGACATTGTCAGTCATCGGCTTTTTCATCCCTCTTGCGAATGCCGACTTACGTCTATATATATATCCCTTTGTAGCAGTTGCAAAACTTTTCGGCAAAAAAATCAATTGCCCGAAATGCACAGGCTCAGGAAGAATTTTCAAATAAAAAATGAAGTCCGAGTTTTCTATGGGACAGGGGAGTAGGGAACGTAAGGGAGGTAACCGCCATTCGCAGGGAGTGCGAGGAACGATTCCATGGCCAAGACCGTCGTTGGCACGTCGCTGCTCATGTTGTCCTTGGTCTTTTGCTGAGCTATTGTGAATTTAACTCTTGAGGATCTTATCTTTCTGTAGCCTAGAGTTCCGACATCTTCAGTTATCTGCGATCCCTCAAGTAAATTTGAAAAAGGAATGTTTGCTCCAATTACTACAAGAGACGGATAACCTTTTACCATTTTCGAGCCGTCAAGGAACTCATAAGACTTGAAGATATTGTCACCAGTGAACCCCTTCATGAAAACCCTGTTGCCGGGAGGGGTCAAAATGGTATTTTGCGTGAGAGACCCTGTGTAGGGGGTTGTCTGATAAACATTCTGTCCATTCTCCTTCCAGTACTTGATGATAGTGGGAGAACTGAAAACTCTTGTTGTGGGATCATAGGCGACTATGAGATAGGCTCTTGTGAAGCCGGACTCTATTACGTTGCCGCTATTCCTCATTACATACCCTTCATATCTTATAAATCCGGCATAGACGAGAACCTCTGCATAAGATGAGAGCGAGAACAATGCAAGAGTCAGAAAAAGTAGTAATTTTTTCATTATTTTAATTCCTTATTTGTAAATGTCTTTTCTTCTTTGAACATAAATGTCATATGAGCTGTCGGTGTCATTAATGGTGTCGATATTGGTGGCATTTGTCGAATAGGAAATATAGAGATTATAGCCGTCTGTCCCAATCGAAGGATATAGGGAACTCCCATTTAGCTTGGATCCCTCCCCATTTATTGTTACAAGATTGGTTGTGGATGCTACGGTGTCCCTTATGAAAATATCCGACAAGCCAGTGTCACCAGTGACAAGTTTGTTGGCATCAGACTGGAATAACGC
Organism: uncultured Lentisphaerota bacterium; assembly: GCA_903872565.1. Classification (GTDB taxonomy): domain Bacteria; phylum Verrucomicrobiota; class Lentisphaeria; order Victivallales; family GWF2-50-93; genus CAIQLG01. Next base: position 15,497 of record CAIQLG010000368.1, read on the forward strand.
GTATACCCCGTCCTCGGAAATCTGCGGATTCCCGGAGGGGCCGTCGTTAGCCTGTTCTCCACTTGTCGAGACGCTGATTCTTGTCGTCACCCCAGTTAGGACATTGTATAGGAAGGCATCGCTGTAACTGTTGGTGTCTGGAGTTATAGAGTCGAGATTTGTCGCATTGCTTGAATAGACAACGAACAGATTTGGGGCGGTTCCAGCTATATATGCAAAGGAAGAGTCGCCATTTCCTATAACCCCAGCTCCGCTTATACTAATTAGGGTAGTGCTCGTATTGCCAAGGGTGTCAAAAGTCCCGGTGCTACCGACATCCCTGTCGTGCAGATATATCTGATATATTTTTGTTGGATTTGGGTGGGCTAAATCAAGGTTTGTCGAATTGGATTCGAAGGTGACAAATCGCCCGTCAAGGCTGATCCCCGGATCTTTGGAAGTTCCATCGCCTAAGACTCCCGCAGTGGACTGGCTAATCAACGCGGTATTGCCAGTTGTTCTGTCATGCACGAAGACATCCGGAGTCCCATTGTTGTCCGCCGGATCAGGAGCAGTCGAAAGTTTGTTGCCTCCTGCTTGGAAGGCGATCTGCGTTCCGTCACCTGAAATGACTCCATTGTAGGAGTTATCATTATTTTCGCCCCCAGCGGAATCAACACTTACCATTTCAAATGATGCTGTCCCGTTATCATATGCAAATACATCAACCATTCTGTTCGTGTCGGCCACTATCGTGTAATCTGCCGAATGGAAGGTGATGATGGCTCCATCGTCGGAGATTATTTTGCCGACGGAGGAGACTCCTTGCACTCCAGCGTATGCGTTCCTCGCTAGGGTATATCCCTTTGTGCCCCTATCATAGATCCCTATTGCTCCATAGAGTCCAGCCGCCGTATCATCGGAAGACCAAATTACGAACATCCCATCTCTGGTTATACTGTTCTGATAACAGTTGAAGTCCACTAGAGTTCCAGCGCTTATTATTTCAGTAGAATAGGGGTATTTGACGTTGACAACGACATTTGCATTGTCGGTCAGGCCTGTTAAACTGCTCTGCATTGTATAAATGAAGGTGTCAGTTCCAAACCAGTTCAGATTAGGTGTGTAAGTGATCGTATTATCAATGTTTATCACAGCGGTTCCATTGACTGGCTGGGTGTTTATCGCTGTAACTGACAGAGTCGCGCCCGGATTGACATCGTAGTCGTTTGCAAGCACGTGTATGTTCACCCCTACATCCGCAATGCGCACTCTCATATCCATCGTGGCATTGTCGTCCTGAGCAAAGGGGGCCTGTCCAGCATAGCCTTTTAACGCTATTGCATTCTGAAGAGCGCCTATAACCTGTGCCACTGTCTGCCCTGAAAGATTGGCATTTTTTGTCAGTGTCATATCGAGTTGGAGGTTGGTTCTGCCAGTTCCCGAAGAAAGTATGATTTCCGCGGCAGACTCGTTCCAGGCTGCGGATCCGCTAAGTGACTTGGCAATGTTGAGAAAGCTTGCGCCACCGGACTGGGCGGCGGTGACTCCACTGCCTACTTTTCCCGAATACATTTCTGCCCTGTTCTTGCCGATAAAACCGGAGATTATGACATAGTAGCTACCTGAAAATTCCTTGTTCTCGAAAGTCGCGGTATCGTTAAGGAAGGTGTCTGTAATGTAGTATTTATTAATGCCTTGCACCCAGTATTTTATAATTGTGGGCTTGGCCAGAGGATTGAGCGGGTCAGTGTAGGTGCCTGATACCGGATCGAAATTCACCACGAAATAACCTTTTTGCGAGAGAACTGTTCTATCATATGTCTCTCCGTTGTTGATGGATAAGTTTTGCGTTCCTGTAAGTTTCCACTTGTAAACGAGCACTTCAGAACTTGCATTGAATGAGAATGCCGCGATGAAAAACAGGAAGAACGACACCGCCAAAAATTTAGTTTTAATCATTTTGATGTAAGCCCCTTAAGAAATTTTCATTTTTCAGAATCAGAAATAATTGCCGAATATAAATCAATGCAATCGAAAAAACAAATCAGCAAGGCTAAAAAAATAGCATTTTGTACAAGTTCAATAAAATACGGGGTTACTGAACTTGTCCGCTACGGCTGAAACACTATCCCATACTTGCCGTTCAGATAAGTTTCAACCTTGCCGATATTGCCAGCATCCAGTATTTCATTATACATAAGGATCTCGAATATGTAGCCGGAATAATAGCTGCCAGTACTCCCTGTAATGTCGTGGAACTGGCCTGTCCCCTTAAGCGCGCCGATAACCGCAGCCTTGTGTTTGGCAAGAGTCCCTATTCCAGCAGTCGTTCCAATGGTGGCTCCATTGAGAAATCCCTCCAATTTGTTGTTCGGCTGGTCAAAGGTCATCTGCAAGCAGTAAGGAGTGCTGGCGGCGATTGGTCCGGACACATTGACGGGCCCCCAGGCCGCAGAAGTCTTGGATCCTCTCATGTCCCAGGCGCAAAGGTATACGTTCCCCCCGCTTACATAAGCGGACAGGCCTGTGTTCTTGTCTCCCTGAGACCATATCACCTGTCTCCTGGTAACATCAGCGCCGGTCTGGAAGACGATGAACATCATCTTCTGGGTGTAAGGTGTTTTGGATGAGTTTATCTCTGTATTGTTTTTTGACATTACATAGTCGTCAATTCCATCGAAAAGGATACCTCTCTGTGAATTGAGGACATTCTCCTGACACAGAGGAGCGCTAGTGTTGTTGTTCTGGTAGAATTTTGCCAAGCTTGTGGACTTGTCAAACCATCCGGCAAGACCGTTGGTCGCGTTTTTCTGAATGCCTTGGATGATGCTGTTGTCAAGCCAGAGGACAAAATCATCCACCGGCAAGAAGGAATTTCCGAATGTAACGCCCATATATGTTTCAATGTTCGTTCTCTCCAAGACAGATAGTACACCGTTGTAATGGATGAAGGCTGCGACTTTACCGGAGAAGCCAACGGTTTTCGCCTTTCCATCATGGAAGTAGGTTGTCTTGCATAAGTTGCCAATGGCGGAATTTGCCGTAGTGGCATAAAGTTTCTGCACACCAATGGCCGGTCCATTTTCGAATTCTATTCCATTCAGATATCCCCTCATTGTACCGGTCGGCTGATCAAATGTGTAGAAGAGTGTATATGCTGTTTCCGCTGTGACTGGAGTGCTTGTGTAGATTGGCCCCCAGGCTGTAGCCGGGCCAGTCCCGTCGTCATCTGTCAGATTCCAGGCATTGATGTACAGACGTCCCGTATATATGTATGCGTTCATCCCACGTTTATTGTTGCCAATAGCGAAGATGGTCTGACGTTTAGTGACATCCATCCCTGTCCTGATATACATCCCAATTGTTTTTTCAGTGTATGGTCCGCCTGAATTTACTCCCGCCGAGCTGGCGATCTCAAGAAGCGATTTTCCTGTAAATGCAATAGTTGGGTTCCCTGCCAGGACATTCGAGATAAGAGGTTTTTTGGGGTTTTTTGTCTGCCATGCACTGTTGAATTTATCCGGCGAAAAGTCCTTCCAGAAGATGACCTTGTTTGTATCGTCCCTGTTTATTCCCCCGGTGTTGGAAAGCAATGATACCGTCAGATTCGCCGGTGTAGCAATTGCAGTGGATTTGACCTCAAGTGAAACGGTAACTATTTGCGGGGAGTTGGCTGCGGTGGGAGAAGTTATCGTGATTGTCGTATTGTAGATGCCCACAGGCAGATCTGAACTCGCATACGTGACTGCTATCGTTTTTTGGTCAGCAATTCCATTTGAGACACCAGAAGTCGGATCGCAAGACAGCCATGCGACATTTTCATTTATGAAATAGTTAAGAGTGCTGTCGGCATTGGAATTTGATATGGTGAACCCGCTTGGTGTTGCGGTTTCTCCAGCTATGCAACTTTGCGAAATGATGTTTGTATTCAGTTTTATTGCAGGCGCAATGTAGACATTTAGAGAGACTCCAATGATCAGCGGTGTATTTGTCGCACCCGGCGCAGTTATTGTTATTATCGCATTGTAGGTGCCTTCAAGCATGCCAGCCGTGTGGAAAGTGATTATTACATTGGTCACATCGTTGGGCCCCACCGAGGATCCAATGTTGGGGGTACAGACAAGCCATCCTCCAGAATTATCTGTGATGGTGTAATTAAGAGCACCTCCGCCAGCGTTCCAGATAGAGAAAGATTGCTGGGGCGCATCAAACCCCTTGACTACGGAGAGATTGAAGGAGGTTGGAGTTGCTGCGATATACGGACCAACATACAGCGTTACGGTTACTGTTCTAGTGGAGATTGTCGGATCTGGTATCCACGCTGAGTTTGTGCCTACCACTGTTATGGTTGCATCGTAAACGCCTTGAGGCAGAGTAGCCGCAGCAGGGAGGAATGACAACGTTATAGTCTGCTTATCGCTCTGCCCTGTCGAGGTGCCTTGAACGGGAAGATTGCCGCAGGAAAGCCATGGGGCGACGGCCGGATTGTAGGTAATTGAGGAGATTACGAAATATAGGGTGCCCGCTCCCGAGTTCCATATATCGAATGTCCGATTCGCCGGCACAGTAGCAACTGGGGTGCCCACAGACATGGCTTGTAAGCTGGTTGATATCATCGGTGGCAAGACTGTGAGGGTTACATTAATGGTTTTGGGCGAATTCGTGGCAGTGGCATCAGTTATGGTTATCGTTGCATTATAAGTGCCTGCGGCGAGAGCGGACGTATTATAACTCACCGTTATGGTCGTTTTATTGGTGGGGCCAGTCGAGGTACCGCTGGTCGGAGCGCAGGAAAGCCAAGTAACATCATCTGTGATGGAAAAATTGAGTGTTCCCAGTCCGGAATTCCATATCTGAAATGTGTTAGGAGACGCATTTGCGCCCCTTGCACATTGGGGCGCAAGGGATCCAACTGATGTGGCGATTATTGGATTGGCCGCGATCAGGAAGTTTATACCCCATAAATTACCAGGAATACCCACCCCTGTAAGAGTGTCATAGGATTTTCCTGTTGTAAGATTGTATGGAACTGTCATGGAACCTTGACAGCTAACTACGACATCCTGGTTGGAAGGCACTAAGTCAGTAGGGCCTTTGTCTTTTCTTCCAAAAGAATAAATCCCATATTGGTCCGAAATGCATGTTCTGGTTTGAGGTTGCTGACCTGAAACAGTATATTTAAGCATCACCGTTTTTCCTGAAATCGGGATGCCGCCAGCTGTCGCGACACGTCCACTTATTATTTCGCCGGTACCTTCTTGAAAAATGTTGTATACGCAAGAATTAATGACATTGACAAAGTACCATGTGTGAGAATTAGCATCGGTAAACGAGACACCACCGTTATACCATCCATCGCCTATGCCTAAATTGCACAGATTCATATGGTACCAGGGGTCAATGTAAGGCATGGCATTAAAACCATAGCCATCACAGACAACTGAGTAATAGGTGAGGGGGTAATGAACATCGATTAATGTGTTCCAATAGTGCAGTCCCAGAAGAACTGGCCGCCCCGCATCAAGATTAGGTAATACCATTTTATGAAGAAGGTCGGCAGATATGGATTTCTTATTGTACGCTTGCAGTCCCTCGGAGCTTTGAACATTGGGCATTTCGTATATTATGGCATTGCTATAATGAAATGTGTTTTTAAAAGATAATCTTACTCTGTCGTATTTACTCAATGGGTTAAATGCGGTTGAGCCTTCAGGATCCATAGGATTCCACGGCTCAATTCCGAATGGTCCGTACTGTGAAGGGACAAAAGGCGGGTCGATGGAAATAGCAGCATTATAGCAGAGGCCACCAATATCTTTCCTCTGTTGCATGCCTGTGGTATTGATCGGAGCCGCTGGCATGTTGGACCAGTTGTACGCCCCATCAGTTCCAGTACCGGCCATCAACCTCTTAGTTTGAATAGCTCCATTCACATGGACTTGATATTCATCCAGAGGAAAGTTTGCTGACGGAAATTGGTAATATCTTAATATCTGCGTCTCAGCCACGACGAGACCGCCGGTGGGATAATTCGTGGTGAGCCCAGGAAACCAATTTGTTGCATCTGAAGGAGTGTAGTAGTTGAAGCAAGACACAGGATTGACGTAATTGGTACCGAAGGCATCAGTCTGCCCCCACCTACTTGTCACAAAGGGTGCAACCCACACTTGTCCAACGTTCTGAGCATTTGCTATGCGCCCTTGTATATTTGTCCCTTGGCTGGAAGACGATACAAGGCTATCCCATTTATTTTTTCCCGCTACGGCTGAACTATCTTTCGCAAGTTCTGCGAGGTTTGCATGGGCTCCTGTGGTATTACCGAAAAGAAGAGAGTTCTGAGCGGTATTGGGATCTTCAGAGTATTTCCCTGTACCTGAGAATGCCATCACCGGTTCCAGCAGATCATCGGAAGATAAAATTAGCCACCCTTCCGGGGCAAGACTTACGGCATAAAAAAGCAGTTCCCCTGTAGGACTTTTAACAGGCTTTACAGATTCAATTATATTGCTCATCTTTTCACCAAACCACATACTGCTGTTACTGTCCGAGAGCCATCCTTGGGCAGCCTTCTGTGCAGTCTCAAGAGGAACAGGTGCCGAATTCAATCCAACGACAAAGAAAAACAACAATAAAAACGGTGTAAAACTCGCCAAGCATCTTTTCATAGATACAACTCCTTCATTAGTAGTTATTTTTATCAAAATCATCCACAAAAAAAATCGTTTCAATCCATATTCTATTCTGACGTTACCATATGGTGGCAAAAATGCAAGGCCTAATTTGTTAAATTTATTAATTTTTTGCATCGGGTCAGTTTTTGTTGGGAATCTCCTAATTCCGTGACACCCTTTTTGTCTGTCACTTCTTCATTCATTATTTACTTTTCAATATGCCCCGAAATGGCATTTCTACCATCCCGATGAACCATTTCCGATATTTTTTCGTAATGCGTCAGAGCTTATTCCTGAGGTTGTACTTAATCCGCCACGGCGGATACTTAATATCATATTTTTTCCCACTAAACACGAAAAAAACGTGAAAATATAATTTTCTACACGATGCCCCTGATTGTAATTATAATATATCACAACAATATTTTCAAGTGTAATTTTCATTTTTTCATTTTTTTAAAATTACCATGGTGAAAAGGCTTGAAAAAGTACAATATGTACCTGATTACGTGACGGCCTTTTTGTCTGTCACTAATTCTTTCATTTTTAATTTTTAAACATACCCCGAAATGGCATTCCTCTCATCCCTCCGAAGCATTTCCGATGTTTTTTCCCTTGTTTTACCTCCTTCCCGCCTGTTATTGGCAGCTTTCTTATTCTTAATGTCATATTAAGGAATAGCGATTTTTCTTGTCTTTAAACTCGGTTCAATACTTATTTTTAACTTTTTTCGTCACTTTTTCAGGTATTTCGACCTTAGGGACTGTTAACTACAATTGGGCGGGAGTGCCAGGCCATCGCAGACAAGGAGAAACGAATGAGTCCCGACCTCCATAAGGGAGGAGTCGGGATGAATGAGGAACGACGCAGTATCCGATGGCCTGTCGCCCCGCTCCGGAGGGCTGGCGCTCTTCCGCCTTTTTCCTGCGTCACTCAATCGTTACATATCCTTGGATATGCTCCTCATTCGTTCCTTGGTAAAAGCCATAATAACTCCCAGCAAATGTAGCACTTATTATATAACAGTCCCTTAGCTTGATAGCTATGCAGTGTCGGGGGCGTTCACGGCCAACGTCCTACTATGCCAAGGCCTCGCAGGACAGATGGCTGCGGGCACAATTAATGCAATACCTGAGTCTCAGACGCATTACCATTATATTGTTGAAAAGAACCTCTCCGCGTTTGCTTTTTTACCTGAAATGAATTATTTTCAGCAATTAACATTTGCAATTAACACTCCGGGAGCAATACAATGGCTGAAGAACTGCAGGGTCTTCTGGACAGGATCCAGAATGAAGGCTTCAAGAAAATAGAGGAAGAAAAAAGGAAAGTACTTTCAGATGCCCAAAAACAGGCTTCAGACATAGTGGCCGAGGCGAAAAAAGAGGCGGAGGATCTTATGAAAAAGGCAAAATCCGATGCAGAAGTTGAAAAACAACGCGCTGAGGCCGCGATAAGGCAGTCTGCAAGAGACATTATAATAAAGCTCAATGAAGAGATGCTTCTGCGTGTCAGGAACATCGTTAAGGATTCCATCTCTCAGGCGATGACTGCCGGTCTGATGGCGGAAATCATAAGAAAGACTGTTTCCGCATATATCGCTGAAAAAGACAATAGAGAAGAACCGAACCTGGAAATAATGCTCTCCCAGAAAGATCTCGACTCGCTGGGAGAAAAACTCCACGCATCACTAGTCAACGACCTGAAAATCAAACCTAAGATAGCTCTCGGAGGCGACTTTGCCGCCGGATTGCAGATAGGCTTCAAGGGAAGCGATGTCTTTCTCGACTTCAGCGACGAGGCTGTTGCTGATTTGATCTGCTCCTATGCGGGACCAAAACTTGCCGCGATAATAAACAAGAAGCAGAAGCAGTAAGTATGGTAGAGGACATGGGATTTTGGATGTTCATTGAAATTAGTCCCGAAGGGGCATGACATACCAGCCCAGGGCAACGCCCTGGGAAATGATAGAAAAATGTGTGGACCACTGTAGGGGCGAAATATATAATGGAATGATTGGCTTAGTTTTTCTGTAGGACTATGTGGCAGCCATTCAGGCTGCGATTGGACATTGAAACTACCCGGGGCGCTGCCTCGGGCTGGTATGTACAACCCTTTCAATGCAGTAATCCAGAGGAATAAAACGGCGATATTTTGACTCTGGATGATAAACAATCTTTATGATGGAAGTTTAGAATGGCCGGACTTTATTTCCTTGTAAGCTCCCTGCCCGCCCTGAAAGAGGGGCAGGCACCGCCTTTGTCATCGGAGGAGCTGATTTCACGATGTTGCAACTGGCTGTCGGAAAAAGAAATGGGGATTCTCCGTAAGATGTCCCTGGTTCCCGATCAGCTCGGAGAAAAGCCGACCCCAGCAACCCTTGCGGAATGGAAATCCTGGGAGACATCCGTGAGAAACAGAATAGCAAAAACAAGGAAGCCCGCATTTCCAGCGGACCCAGCGTCCCACCTCAGGAACGAGACTAACTACTATTCGGCGGTAGAAAGGGGAGTCCAGGATGCCTTCGCAAGCGCCGATCCATTCTCAAGGGAGAAACTTCTCGACGGCATGAGATGGAAAAAGCTCGAAGATCTCGAGGCCGGACACATGTTCGACTTCGACGCCATATGCATATATATGCTCAAACTTATGATCATGGGAAAAAACAGTCAGAAAACAGCTCAAAAGGGGACAGAATCCTTCGACAAAATAATGAATAATACGTTAAATAACAAAATCACGATGACACTTTAATACTTGAGAATTAAGGAGGGCTTTGCCTGTAATTCAAGCTCGAAATTCGAATATCGAAATTCGAAACAATAAAACTGAAAATTCAAATGTTTGAAATTTTGAAACTTCTAACTTGGAACTTGTTTCGGATTTTGTGCTTCCCACTTCGCCCTTTGGGCTACGAGGGACATGTCGAGGTTCGAATTTTATAAACGATTAAAACGTAATGCGTCAATTTCGGCAGATTGGCATTTTTGGAGGGACGCGCTCTGTCGCGTCCGCCTACGGCCACGACGGAGCGTGGCCGGCCCTGCACCAACAAAGACTGATGCGTTACATTAAAACATAGAAGAGTGAAACAAAGACACTAAGTAAGGATTTAACTATGCTCGAATCAAACAATGGCGTTATTGCTGGAATCAACGGAAATATGATAAGCGTTGATTTCGATACATTTGTGACTCAGAACGAAGTCGCATTCGCACAACTCGGAGACAAGAGGCTCAAATGCGAGGTCATCCGGATCAGGGGCAGCAGGGCGGACATGCAGGTGTTCGAGGACATCAAGGGGCTCAAGATCGGTGACCCGGTTGTCTTCACGGACAGGCTTCTGAGCGTAAAGCTCGGACCCGGGCTTCTCGGCCAGGTTTTCGACGGACTACAGAATCCTCTCAACAAGCTTGCCGAAAAAACAGGATTTTTCCTTGAGAGAGGCGTATATCTGCCACCCCTCGACGAGAATACGAGATTCGCTTTCACGCCTTCCGCGAAAGTAGGAGACAAACTGCGGGCAGGCGACTGCCTGGGCACGGTTCCGGAAGGAATATTCAAACACAGGATAATGGTTCCTTTCGCTCTGCACGGCATATGGGATCTTGCAGAGCTTGTTCCGCTAGGGACATATTTGCTGAAAGACAAAATAGCAGTCCTTAAAAATGACAAGGGTGTGACTCAGGAAGTAACTATGATCCAGGAATGGCCTGTCAAAATTCCTATCAAGTGCTACAAGGAAAAAATCCTTCCAAGAGACCCGCTGATCACACAGCAGAGAATCATCGACACTTTCTTTCCGGTTGCGACTGGTGGGACTTTTTGCACGCCCGGGCCGTTCGGTGCCGGAAAGACTGTTCTCCAGCATGCGCTGAGCAGATACGCGGAGGCAGATATTGTAATCGTGGCGGCCTGTGGAGAACGCGCCGGGGAAGTCGTTGAAATTCTGAGGGAGTTCCCCCACCTCGAGGATCCGAAGACCGGAAGAACCCTGATGGAAAGATCCATCATAATATGCAACACTAGCTCGATGCCTGTGGCCGCCCGGGAGGCATCAGTATATACCGCAGTCACACTCGCCGAATATTATCGCCAGATGGGGCTCAACTGCCTGCTCCTTGCGGACTCGACATCCAGATGGGCGCAGGCGCTCCGCGAAATGTCAGGAAGACTCGAGGAAATTCCAGGAGAAGAGGCGTTCCCGGCCTATCTCGAATCGCTGATCGCAGGGTTTTATGAGCGCGCCGGACTGGTGAAGCTCAATGACGGTGGCACAGGATCGGTGACAATCGGCGGAGCAGTCAGCCCAGCAGGCGGAAACTTCGAGGAACCTGTCACACAGGCCACACTGAAGGTCGTGGGAGCATTCCTCGGGCTCTCCCGCGACAGGGCGAATGCAAGGCGCTTCCCCGCGATACACCCGCTGGACAGCTGGAGCAAATACCCTAGCATCGTGGACGAGAAACAGATCAACCTGGCAAGGAACATGCTCAGAAAAGGAAACGAGGTCAACCAGATGATGAAGGTCATAGGAGAGGAAGGAACAAACATAGACGATTTCCAGATCTTCCTCAAGAGCGAATTTCTCGACTATGTATATCTCCAGCAGAACACATTCGACGAAGTTGATGGCGCCTCAGACAAAGAGAGGCAGAACTATGTCTTCTCGAAAGTCGTCGAGGCGATCAGGACCACATACAAGTTCGATGTCAAGGACAATGCGAGAAAATTTTTCCAGGATCTCAGGCAGCTTTTCATAGACTGGAACTACAAGAAATTCAAATCTGCGGAGTTCGACGCCATAGAAAAAGAGATCAACTCCAAAATCAAGGAGTGTGCAAATGCGTAAAGTATATCACCGCATAATACAGATCGCGGGCAACGTGATAACCGTAGAGGCCGACAATATCGCCTATGGAGAACTCGCCGAAGTCACAGGAACAAGAGGAATGTCCCTCGCACAGGTCATCAGGCTTCTCGACAAGAAAGTCTTCCTCCAGGTGTTCGCTGGAAGCAGGGGGATCTCCACGAACAGCGAAGTTCGCTTCCTGGGAAGGCCCATGCAGGTGGCGTCCGGAGACAACCTCCTCGGAAGAATCTTCAACGGAAGCGGAGAGCCGAGGGATGGCCGGCCGGAAATAAAGGATAACATCATCGACATAGCTGGTCCTTCCGTGAATCCGGCGAAAAGGATCATCCCGAGAAAAATGATCCGTACCGGAATTCCCATGATAGATGTCTTCAACACTCTTGTCAGTTCGCAGAAACTTCCGATCTTTTCGGTCGCGGGCGAACCATACAATCAGCTTCTCGCGAGAATCGCAATGCAGGCCGAAGTTGATGTGATAGTGATCGGCGGAATGGGACTCAAGTATGACGACTTCCTGTTTTTCAGGGACACCCTCGACGAACACGGGGCGCTCTCGAGATCCGTGATGTTCATTCATACCGCTTCCGACCCGGTCGTGGAATGCCTGCTTGTACCGGACATGGCGCTCGCCGTCGCAGAATCTTTCGCCCTCGCAAATAAGAATGTGCTCGTTCTCCTCTCCGACATGTCCAACTTTGCGGACGCCCTCAAGGAAATCGCGATCACGATGGAGCAGATTCCCTCGAACCGTGGCTATCCCGGAGACCTCTATAGCCAGCTCGCAGCAAGATACGAGAAGGCCGTGGACTTCGATGATGCCGGCTCGATCACGATTCTCGCGGTGACGACAATGCCCGGAGACGACGTCACACACCCGATCCCCGACAACACAGGATACATCACCGAGGGACAATTCTATCTCAGGAACGGAAGGATCGAGCCGTTCGGATCGCTGAGCCGTCTCAAACAGCTCGTGAACGACAAGACCCGGGACGACCATAGAGGCATAATGGACACATTGATAAGGCTTTACGCCGAGTATCGTGAAACACTGGAAAAACAGTCAATGGGTTTCAGAATGAGCAACTGGGACAATAAACTATTGAAATACGGGAAGATGTTCGAGGAGAAAATGATGGATCTCTCGGTGAACATTCCGCTTGAAGAGGCGCTCGACCTCGGCTGGCAGCTGCTGTCGCAATGCTTCGAGAAGAACGAGACCGGAATGAAAAGCGATCTCATCAAGGAGTTCTGGCCGGTCAAGGGATAAATTAATCGTATGGGAAATTGTATTTTGAACATCGAACATTCAACTTCCAACATCGAAGTGAGATGAAATTTGTTCGAAGTTCAATGTTGAGCGTTGAATGTTGAAAGTTCCGGCAGAGCCGGTTAATTGAAGGTTTCACAATGCCTAAAATAAAACTGACAAAGAGCGAATTGAAATCCCAAAGGGACTCTCTGCGCCAGTTTTCACGTTTTCTTCCAACTCTGCAACTCAAGAAACAACAGCTCCAACTGGAGACGAGAAAATGCCAGGACGCCATGGAGAAGCTCTCCGGGGAAAAGAACAAATTCATCTCCGACCTGAAAAGCTGGATAGCTGTTTTCGGAAGTGCCGACAGCACGAAGAATATTACTTCTCTGCTTTCGGTCGCGGCAATCAATACATCGGTAAACAACATAGCCGGAGTGGATGTCCCCGTCTTCGAGTCAATCGAGTTCAAGACAGTCCAGTACAGCCTTTTCGAGGAAGATCCCTGGCTTGACGATGCGATCGCGGCCGTGAAGAAACTCGTGGAATTGAAGACCCGCGAGAAAATTCTAAACGAGCAATACGACAGGATCGCCTCCGAGCTGAGGACCACGACACAGAGGGTCAATCTCTTCGAAAAAGTCAAAATCCCGGAATCGAAGGAGAACATCAGGGTCATACAGATATATCTTGGCGACCAGGACACCGCCGGAGTCGCACGTGCGAAAATCGCAAAATCGAAAATGCAGGGCACCGCATGATAGTACCAATGAAAAAAACAATGATCCTCGCCCTCGAACATGACCGGGCCAACACTCTTTCACAGCTCGGGAAACTCGGACTGCTGCATGTCGAAATCTCTCAAATGAAAGACTCCGAAGACCGGAGCGACCTCCAGCACAGACTGGACAACGTGGCGAACATCATCAATGAAATCATTTCCGTTAAATCGGGGAAAAACCATTTGCCGCCACCGGACACGAAGGAGATGGATGCCAGAGCCTTGTTCGAATATGCCATGGGCGTCTGTGGCAAAATGACGGAACTCAAGAAAAAACTCGATTATCTGCTCAGAACCATTTCAGCGCTCTCACCCTGGGGAAATTTCAAGTCCTCGACTCTCGAAGAACTCAGGAAAAAAGGCCTGAACATCTATTTCTGCTCTACTACACATGACATTTTCGGATCCCTCAGGGATAAATACACCTGTGAAATCGTCAGCAGCGATAAACACAAGGTTCTTTTCCTGATCATATCTCAGGAGCAGGTAGAGCCATCTTCGATTCCCGCAGTGATGCTCCCGTCAGAAATCACCCTTGACGAGGCGCACAGGGATCTTCAGGAAAACAAGGACTGGATCGCCGTACAGGATAATCTCCTCGCGGCACTCAAGAAACATCTCGATCTTCTTAAGGAATACGAGAAGGAACTGATTGCGGAAAAAGAGTATCTAGGGATCCGCGACTCGATGGGATCAATGGACAGAATCATCTCCGTGACGGGATACATTCCTTCGGAAAATCTTGAAACACTGAAAAAGTCAGCTCTTGAAAATGGCTGGGGACTTCTTATCAACGATCCTCTTCCGGAAGACGTGGTTCCTACGCTGATAAAACTACCGGCGATATTCCGCATCGTGAGACCGATATTCGATTTCATCGGTGTCGAACCGGGTTACGACGAGGTTGATGTCTCCATCTGTTTTCTGTTTTTCTTTTCGATATTTTTTGCGATGCTGGTCGGAGATGCAGGATATGGAACGCTATATCTCATTGCAGGAATTTTTCTGAAGTTCAAGTTCAAGGATGTCAAACCTCTTAAACGTCCCATCAATCTTTTCATTTTCCTGAGCCTGGCGACAATCGTGTGGGGATTTCTCAATGGCGCCTATTTTGGTATTTCCACGGCTAAATTTCCCTCCTGTATGAAAGGCCTGAACTTTTTCACCGACGTCAACATGAGAGACAAGAACATTCAATTGACCTGTTTCCTTCTCGCGGGATTCCAGCTCTCCTTTGCCAGACTATGGAGGGCGGTTATACTTGGAAACTGGAGATCATTGGGACAGATCGGATGGGCGATCATGATTTGGGCCAACTTCTTCACGGTAACGGGGCTTCTTGTCAAAGAAGGAAATATAGCTCCATTCACAATCTGGCTATATGCGGTAGGATTTTTGATGCTGCTCGCATTCTACGTGGACTGGACAAATCTCGGGAACATATTCAACTTCCCTTTCACTGTCATCGGAAGTTTCACGGATGTCCTCTCGTACATCCGTCTCTATGCCGTGGGACTCTCGTCATATTATGTCGCGATGAACGTCAATGGCATGGCGGACATGTGCATAGGAAGCCACAAGATACCGCTGATTATTCTTGGGGTCTCGCTCATATTCATGGGGCACACATTGAACATCATTCTTTCCTTCCTGGCGGTTCTTGTGCACGGGATCAGGCTGAACACGCTGGAATTTTCGAACCATATGGAACTCCAGTGGAAGGGCTTTCAGTTCCGCCCGTTCAAGATTGTTGAAATCCCGTTAAAAAATCAGAGATCAGAGCAAAAAATATAAATTAACAAAGGAGGACAATATGTCAGAATCGTTGATTAGAGCCCTGTGTCAGGGGGGAGCATTTGCGACAGTCGCCTTCGCGGCGGTAGGATCGGGACTCGGAGCGGGCATCGCGGGAAGCGCGGCAATCGGAGCGTGGAAAAGATGCTATGGACAGAACAAGCCGGCGCCATTTCTCCTGCTGACTTTCGCGGGAGCACCGCTTTCGCAGACAATCTACGGCTTCATCATCATGCTTCTCATCAATCAGAAGATCGGCACGACCACGAATCCGGAACTTCTCAGAGTCTTCCCGCTATTTCTGATGCTCGGAATTCTCGGCGGAATCGCGATGGGAGTCTCCGCCTGGATGCAGGGAGTCGCTGGCGCCGCAGCCTGTGATGCATATGCGGAAACCGGAAAAGGATTCGTCAACAATCTGATGATTCTCGGGATTGTTGAGACCGTCGCGATTTTCACGCTGGGGTTTTCGATCGTCCTTTTGCTCTCAATCAAGGAGGCGGCTCCGGTCGCCGCAGCGGCGGCACAGGCACTGCAGTAGAGGAAGGGAAGAATTGGATTAATTAAGTGGAAGGTCGAGTTCTACTCGACCGCGGTCGAATAGAATTCGACCCTCCAGCGGTCAGACAATCCCTGGAGGACTTTGACAACGTTAATCGTTTGTAAGGCAAACTAGGGTGGACAGCAATACGGGTAAATCCCAATTTAATTTTAAAAAAAGGTTTTAAATCATGCCAATATTCGAGTACAAATGCGGGAAATGCGAACACGTCTTCGAGAAACTGCTTAGAAATGCTTCGGAAAAAGTCGAATGCCCCGAATGCGGAAACGGCAAGGTGGAGAAAATGCTCTCCGTCTTCTCCGCGTCCATCGCGGGTTCTCCCAAATGCGAGATGAAGTCCGAATGTCCTTCCGCAGGCACAAAATGTTGCTCGGGAGGAACTTGCGGACTGCACAGGTGAGGGAGTGAGAGTCAAAGATTCAGAGTATCAGAGAATCTCGCCTTCGCAAAGCCTACGGCGTGGCGTGCAGAGTATCAACCTAAAATCCCAGTGTTTTAATAACCATTTCTGAAAAATAATCGAAAAAATACCGTTCAAAAAAGGTTTCCCTCTTGTTTTTTTACATGGTTATTATATAATAACCATATCTGGATTTTTATAAAACCATAAAAGGA
>CAIQLG010000369.1 GCA_903872565.1 uncultured Lentisphaerota bacterium
AAGTTCCAGGTGCGGCCATTGTCGCGCGACACCTGCATGAGCACGGCGTAGCGGTACCAGTTCAGGCGTTGCCAGTACTCGCGGTCCCAGTCCCGGATGTCGGCAGTGTCCTTGAGATAACGGGCATACACCATGCTGTAGAGTGTTCCCTCGGCATTGGCGGCCTGGGGGCCAAGGCCAAAATGAACAAATGGCCGCAGACGCGACACCTCACAAAAATAGGGTTCAAGGTAAGCGGGTGGGCTCGTCAACTGGGCTCCCCGCAGGTAGTTGCCATCTTTCTTCCGATACTCTTCGGGGGGATCGTAGGTGTCGATCCCTTTGGTCCCGGGATATTCGATGGTCGTCCAGGTATGGCCTGTCCACGTCTGACCCAGGTCGGATGAACGCCAAGTGGGGATTTTGTACACTCCGGGCTTGCCTGGGATCTCAAAGGCATCATTGAACCAGCAGGTGATCTCACGCTCACCGGTCTGGTATTTCGCACCCTGTGGAAAGAGAACGGTCTGCCTTTTCCAGGTCAGCCCACCGTCCTCACTCACACGTCCGTTGGGCTTGTCGGGCAGAAAAGGGCACTCTGCATCCCACCAAAACGACCAGTTCAAATAGAGGGTTTTGCCGAAATGGCTTAAGTGGGGCGCGACAAAGGTTCCCTCGTCCGGCGATTCATCCCTGGCGGCGACGATCTGCGGCGGGCCGATTTCCACCGTCACATCTGCTGCTTTTCTGATCACAGCTTCGCTCGTCAGGACAGGCATTCCATTGTACTTCAACATTTGAGCTCCTTTTTCTATATTAGCACCGCTTATTTCATATCGTCCGGCAGCCGTTTCACGTACGCCTTGACGCGTTTAACACACTGATCACTTCGATGGCTTTTGGAGTTTTTCCAGCTCCTTTTTCGCTTCCTTTTTGTCGGAATCGTTGTACTTTTCTGATGCGATAATCTTGTCATAGACGGCGATGGCCTCTTCCGTCTTGCCGGCTTCGGCGAGCGTATGCCCTATGGCGAAAAGTTTACTTTTAGGCCAGCCGTTGCCCTCCATTGGCTCGTCAGGCAAAGGCATCCTGCGCAGAAGTTCCAGCGCCTCGTCGTACTTCTTCTGTTCCCGCAGGTAGTCTGCGGCACCGAGGAAGCCTATATAGACAGGCGCCGCTCCTTGAAGATGCGTGAGTCTCATGTTAATCTCGAACGCCTTCTCTTTGTTCTTGAGAAGCTGTGCCTCCATATCGGCCAAGTCGCGATAGATGGCTACTTTTTTGTCATTGTTGACGGCGAACTCCGCCGCCTTCTCCAGGTCTTTCTCGGCGGCTGCGCCGGCACCCGTGCGGTAGTACGCATAGCCGCGGTGGTACAACGCCATGCCACGGGCATCCTCGTCCTTGGCCCAACCGGTTCTCATCGCAATTCGACGCGGCGGCCAGGCGGCAATGTCCTCCTGCCCAAACCTGTTGACAATCCCCGTGTAGTCTTTGTTTGCAAGCATGAGTTCAATCTGGGACTGCACGGAGTATGGCTTGTCGTCGATGGATTTAGCCATTGCCAGCCCCTCTTCCAATTTTCCATTCTGAAGGCCAACAGCCTCGGCGGCACGGGCCTGCCACATGGCCTTTTCTATAGCGTCTTTGGCTGTGGCGGCCAGCTTCTCGAAGGCCTCGCGCGCCGCCGGATAGTTCGTTGCCTGCGCGAAAAGTCCTTCTGCCACGCTCTCCTGGTATGGCCGTTGAAAGTCCAAGGTGAAATCCGCAGAGTAGGCCAACGCCGACAAAAATAGCATCGCCGTCAAAACGCTCTTCTTCAGCGACCGAATAGAGACCAGTTTAATACGATTGATGTTTTGTCGAGTAGACATGACAAGCTCCATTTTTTTAAATTCAGTTTGTTTTTCAGTTTCTCCAGCTCTTCAAGTGGACTACCTACTTTACTCCGGTTGGTTTCCTTTACTACGAGTCAGTCCGCCTGTCCTGTCAGTCCACCTTCGCTTCGCCTTTTTGGCTGGTTGGTGACTTGCTCCAATCACAGCTTATTCGGGTCCAGAAAGTTCTGCTGTAGACCAGCACTTACCCCCATATAGTTTGTGGGGTTCGCCTGGATAATATTATTTAACTTCTTCATGTTCTCACGCAACCTGTCGGCTATCTTGGTGTCCTGCTTCTTGCTTTTCTCATACTGCTCTTTCAAGTCCATCGTCTCGACCATGAGACGCGTGAAGTCGAGGCCGAGGCGCACATGCGCCATCCTCTTCCGGTAGATTTCCGGCTCCTTGGTCAGGATGGCATCCGCCTCGTCCAGCAGGCCGACGGCGTGTTTGAAGAACGCTTCATTGTAGGCCTTCCAAAACGCCAGATTGCCATCGACCTTCCGGTTGCGCGTCTCCTCCAGCAAGGTCCAGTATGCCTTCAACTGCCCGGCGGCTGGGCCGAAGCCGCGCCGATAATAATCGTCAAGGATCTTGTATCCGTCCTGGTCCGGGTTCCAGGCCAGTTGCGCCAGCATGTAATATAGCGGGCCTTGCGTCGGCCAGGCATTGTCGAAGACTGCGAGGCATAGCCCGGTGCAATTGTTCTTTACGACATAGCGTACACTTTCCATGACCCGTCCAAAAGGCACGTCGGGAAGACCATAACCCATGCCGCCTTTGCCGTCCATGTTGGGGCGCCACCACAAATTCTTCGCGCCGGTCGCCGCCCAGTCGGCGAATTCCTGCGAATACGTTGTGCCCACGGGTGAATATTTATCCTTGTCACCCATTTCCGCGAACCAGTTGGGGGTGAACAGGACAATCACGTTATCGTCCGGCTTGTTCTTGAGCGGTGCCGGAAGGCTCGGACCATAGGCGAGCATGAGCACTTTGTAGTCCTTGTCCGGGTAGCGTTCCCGCAACTTGCGCGCCAGAGTGTTGGCGAATCGCGTCTGCCGGTCACTCAGTGCAATGTAATTTTCAGAATGCCCGTTCCAGACCAGGAAGCGCTTTTCTGCCTCGGGCGCATCCCAGGCCTTGCAATTCGGGCAGACACAATATCCGGCCAGGCAGCAGTCGGTGACCGCACCGCAGAACACGGTCCGAGTCGGATCCTCTTTGAGCTGCTCCTCCACGTCTTTCAGCCAGTAGTCCCAGACCTCCGGGTTGGACTTGCACAGTTTGTACACCTCCCTAGTTCCTTTATTCTCCTGACTACCCGGCCAGCCGCTGCGCGTACCGTCGGGCTGGAGGGCATAATACTCCGGATGTGTCTCATGAAGTTCTTTCCACTTCATGGCCAAGGCGGTCCAGTGACCGCTGGGTCCTCCCAGGTACATCAAATTTGATGAGTCCAGTTGCATGCGCTGCAAGCGCGACCAGTACGAGGAAATCGTTCCCCTGCTATCCCCGATGCTTGTCCAGATCAACACGGAAAATCGCGAACGGATACTGGGGTGATAGCGATATTCGAAGGGCGCAAAGGCGATCATTTCCTTCTTGATTATGTCCTCGCCGATCTCTCCCGGCCAAAGCCAGCGCACGTCCAGATAATCCTGGACAAATGTGTACACCGCGTTGACCGTGCCGAATTCCTGCTGCCAGCCCTGGATCGCTTCCCCAGAGTAAAAAGACTTCACAACCATGTGCTGAGGATCCCACCGATCCCGCCCGACAATCGCCAGATGCTTTCCGTTGGCGGTGATGAGGATCTCCTCCGGATTCTTGAAATCGAAATCCGTTTTCGGGAACAGTTCCTTGAGCTTCGGCTGGAATCCGACCCAGATGGCCTTTTCCGGCACGGGATCGGGCAGGCCTTCGATGACCTTCGGCTTGACACCACCGACCTTCTCGATATAGGCGGCCAGCTCGTCGGCCGCCTTCCGGGTGAATGGCGGAGCGTCCTTGAACACGATGATCGGCGCCAGGCTCACCCCCTTGTCCACCAGGGTCAGCGGTGCCGCCCGGATCCCGGAGTCATTCTTCTTTGCATCTTCCTGTAGCATCGTGCATCCATTGACCAGCACGAACAACGCAGTTCCGGCCACGCACATTGCCATTCCATGTCTCATCGCGCTTCTCCTTATTATGTTATGTGTAAATGCTTTCTATTGTCAATCGTTTTCCGATTCACCCTGATATTTCACTCCCGGTGGTTCCTGTCAGCATTTGCCACCCAACTCAATCGCCAGATGCCAACCACTGTAGGTGGAAAGTCCAACTATAGGACGGATCTTCTGTCCAGAACGGCGTATATTGCGAGATTCTGCTCATTGAATATGGCCCCCGCGAGTTGGCGTGCATGTCGATGTACAGGACATTGCATGTCCCTATGTGCCAGAAGCGGAGCCGATCAGTTGTTGGCAGGATGTCCACCTGGTAAAAAAATGCATTAGATCCATCCGCAAGGTAGGATAGCCGACTGGGGCGCAGGAAGCTGGGACCTTTCAGATGTGGATGATAACCAATGTAGTGGTTCATGGCAATTGTGTAGTTGATGGTGGGGAACCTGCTGTCCCCTTTAAACACCTCTGGGCAGGCATAGTCACACCGTACCCCCCCACTATTCACCGTACTGATGTAGCCGCTTTTGGCTTTCACATATCCAAGCGGCGGCAAACTCCAGTCCCATTCGAACCAGCGGGTCGTCCAATCGCCCGGTTGCCAAACGGATGCTGGCAGCCAGCCGCCATAGTCTAGTGAGTAAAAGGTGCATGCAGATCCGAGATTCTTGAGATTGTTGAGACAGCAGATCTGTTTTGCCATGTCCCTTGCTTTTTTGAGTGCAGGCAGCAGCATCGCCATGAGGATGGAGATGATTGCAATCACCACGAGCAATTCGATCAGGGTGAACTTGATCGAATGTGCTCTCGTCTTCGTTCGAATCGCAATGCGATTCAGAACTACGCCGGGCACAGCCACCACACGTTCTATCAGAGTAAATTGATTCCGCTTTTTCACCATCGCTCCTATTTAAATTTTAATTCTTGCGGTGGCATCCTGTCCATCTTTTTCGTATCGCCCACTGTCTCAAGTTGTATAAAATATTGCTCGATTAATCGGTTTAGCTTGTGGAAATTATCATGCAGGCAGCGGCTTGTCAATAGGGTAGGATTGAAAAAAATGTAAATATTTATATTTCGATAATTTCTCAGTAAATTATTTTTTAGGCAGACAACTATTTTATTTGTTGAAAATCATGTAATCTCCTTGTATTAATCGCTTAATTGTGATATGCTATGCCTTGGTATATGACTGATTGGCAATAATTTGAGAACCATAACATCCGGGAAAAATTCGACAATGAAGTCACAAAAACAACTAGTGAACGGCAGAGCCGCTTTCAGCCATCCGGTTAGAAAGCGTGCTACAGGCGCAAGTGTTCCAATTGCTGTTCCGAAACTGGCCGGTGTTCCGAAATATGCCTGGCTCCAGAACAAACTGATTGAAGAGATCCGCAGCGGGAGCTACAGAGTTGGCGACCGCCTATGCACGGAGAAGGAACTGCTTGCCCGCTACCGTTTGAGCATCTCCACCGTTGCGCGTTCGTTGCATGAACTTGAATCGCAAGGATATATACGGCGAAAGCAGGGCACCGGCACTATCGTCAACAGCTTAAACCCCACAGTCAATGAGGCGGCAGCCTACGGCATGACGACCCTCCTGGTATGTGGTGCAGTTGCCGATGCCACCCCTGACTTCAACAACGTCAACTGGTTCATCGAGCACGAGTTTTTCCGCGGCTTGGTCAACACGTTTGAAGGACGTGTCAGACTGGTGAAGCCAGCTGAACTGTTTGTACAGTTGGATGTGTTGCCGCCACAGTTCAGGGCGGTAGTCATCTGTGATAGCACCGCAGAATTGGTGCGACGACTTGAAAGAGAACAGATTCCGCATTGCATCATTGACCGACATGCAAACTCCACCGACTCTCATCCGAACACGATCTCGCTCGACCGCATGCGCGGTATTTACGACGGGATGAAGTATCTGATAAAAAATCTCGGACATCGGGACATCGCGCTGGTAACAGCCGATGCCAGTCTTAATTTTGAACATGAGGATCGCATCGCAGGCTATCAGATCAGCCTGCGTGCATTTGATATCCCCTACCGTCCGGAGCTGGAAATATTCTCTCCGCCGGGCGGCAGCCAGGAAGCCGGCGAAGCCGCCATCCGTGAATTGCTAGGGCGCCGTATCCCCTTTACAGCAATCTTTGTGGACACGGACACCAAGGCGCTTGGTGCCATGAAGGTCTTGAAAGAGGCCGGACTTGCCGTGCCAGGTGATGTTTCTGTTTTAGGCTTTGACGATGTTCCCGGCGTAGACCGGGCTGATCCGCCACTCACCACCATCAGGATGCCTCATTTCGAATGCGGTGTTGAAGCCATCCGCCTCTTGGATGAACGCCTGAGAACTGGAAAGAATGTGCCGGGCCGCGTTTTAAACACGCGACTGGTTGTGCGGCAATCTTGTGGCATGGTAAGAAAAGATCTATAAGTGCCGGATTGGTTGAAGCTACAGCCGCTGGCGTGCGGATCTTCGTCCGCAGGCGCCGGTTCCCACGATTCCAATACGTTTCAAATCATTTTTTCCTTAGTTTACTTTTTATTTTACATTTCTATTGAGCCAATCGCAGAACTCTAAATTTTCAAAGCTTAGCTTGTTGAATATCTGCTCTAATCACAGCGTATTCGGATCCAGCCAATTCTGGGATATACCAGCACCTACCCCCATATACTCCGTTGGTTTCGCATCGATCATACTCTTCAACTTCTTAAAATTCTCGCGCAGCCTATCGGCTATCTTGGTGTCCTGTTTCTTGCCTTTTTCATACTGCTCCTTCAACTCCATTGTCTCGACCATGAGACGCGTGAAATCGAGGCCGAGGCGCACATGCGCCACCCTCTTCCGGTAGATTTCCGGCTCCTTGGCCAGCACGGTGTCCGCCTTGTCCAGCAGGCCAGCGGCTCGCTTGTAAAACACGCCGTCATAGGCCTGCTGAAAAGTGAGCTTGTCATCGACCTTCCGGTTGCGCGTCTCCTCCAGCAAGGTCCAGTACGCCTTCAGCTGCCCGGCAGCCGGGCCGAATCCGCGCCGGTAATAGTCGTCGAGGATCTTATAGCCGTCCTGATCCGGGTTCCAGGCCAGATGGGCCAGCATGTAATAAAGAGGCCCCTGTGTCGGCCAGCAATTGTCGAATACGGCAAGAACTATTCCGTCGCAGTTGTTTTTGACAACGTGGCGGAAGCTTTGCATGACCCGTCCGAAAGGCACATCGGGAAGACCATAACTATAGCCGCCGGCACCTGGCATGTTGGGGCGCCACCACAGGTGTGCGCCGATAGCTGCCCAGTCTGCAAATTCCTTTGACCAGGTTGTGCCCACGGGAGATCTGGGATCCTTATCATTCAGGTCTTCGAACCAGTTCGTGCAATGCAAAACGATAACGTTGTCGTCCGGCTTGTTCTTCAGCGGCGCCGGATTACTAGGTCCGTAGGCGAGCATGAGCACTTTGTAGTCCTCCTTGTCCGGGTAGCGTTCCCGCAGCTTGCGCGCCAACTGGTTGGCGAATCGCACCTGTCGGTCGCTCAGCGCCACGTACTCCTTGGAAAACCCGTCCCAGACCAGGGTACGCGGTTCCGCCTCTGGCACATCCCAGGCAAGGCAGTTGGGACAGACACAATATCCCTGCACGCAGCCGTCCATGACGCCCCCTCGGAACAAGGTGCGGGTAGGATCTTCCTTGAGTTGCTTCTCCACGTCTTTCAGCCACTCATCCCAGACTGCCGGATTGGATTTGCATAGCTTGTGCATCCCCTTCGGCCAGCCGCTGCGCGTGCCGTCGGGCTGAAGTGCGAAATAGTCCGGGTGCGTCTCGTGAAGTTTCCAATCCAAGGTCCAGTGTCCATCGATGGCAAAACACCTGTACATACAATTTGACGAGTCCAATTGCATGCGCTGCAAGCGCGACCAGTCCACGGAAATGCTACCTCGGGGGTCCGTCGGCGTTGCCCAGAGTAAAATACCGAACCTCAACCGGATCTTGGGATTGTAGCGATATTCAAACGGCGTGAAGGCGATCGTTTCCCTCTTGATTATGTCTTCACCCGTTTCGCCAGGCCAGAGCCAGCGCACGTCAAGATAATCCTGGATAAATGTGTATACCGCGTTGGCCGTGCCATATTCTTGCTGCCAGCCCTTGATAGATTTTCCAGGCCAATAATCACACTTTACCTCCATATGCTGGAGATCCCACCGGTCCCGGCCGACAATCGCCAGGTTCTTGTCATTGGCGGTGATAAGGATCTCTTCCGGATTTTTGAAATCAAAATCCGTTTTTGGGAAGAGCTCCTTGAGCTTCGGCTGGAATCCGACCCATATGGCCTTTTCCGGCAGAGGATCGGGCAGACCTTCTATGACCTTCGGCTTGACACCGCCGACCTTCTCCATATAGGTGGCCAGCTCGTCGGCCGCGCGCCGGGTGAACGGCGGAGCGTCCTTGAACACGATGATCGGCGCCAGGCTCACCCCCTTGTCCACCAGGGTCAGCGGTGCCGCCCGGATCCCGGAGTCATTCTTCTTTGCATCTTCCTGCTGCATCATGCATCCATTGACCAGCACGAACAATGCAGTTCCGGCCACGCACATTGCCATTCCATGTCTCATCGCGCTTCTCCTTATCATGTTATGTGTAAATGCTTTCTATTGTCAATCGTTTTCCGATTCACCCTGATATTTCACTCCCGGTGGTTCCTGTCAGCATTTGCTCCCAGTTCAATCTTGCAACTTCATCCAGTTCAACTGATTCGACCACTGCCACGAGGTCGATAATTCCCCCCAGAACGGCGTATATTGCGAGATCCTGCTCATTGAATATGGACCCCGCGGGTCGGCGTGCATGTCAACGTACAGGACATTGCATGTTCCCAGATGCCAAAAGCGGAGACGGCCGACTGCCAAATGGGTGGTGGCAGCCAGCCGTCATAGTCGAGGGAGTAAAAGGTGCATGCAGATCCGAGATTCTTGAGATTGTTGATACAGCTGATCTGTTTTGTAATGTCCCTTGCTTTTTTGAGTGCAGGCAGCAGCATCGCCATGAGGATGGAGATGATTGCAATCACCACGAGCAATTCGATCAGGGTGAACTTGATCGAATGTGCTCTCGTCTCCGTTCGAATCGCAATGCGATTCAGAACTACGCCGGGCACAGCCACCACACGTTCTATCAGGGTGAATTGATTCCGCTTTTTCATCATCGCTCCTACTTAATTCTTGCGGTGGCTTCTTGTCCATCTTTTTCGCATCGCCCACCGTATTAATTTGTACAAAATGTTGCTATATTAATCGGTTTAACTAGTGAAAGCTATCATGCAGACGGCAGCTTGTCAATAGGGTAATTTTTAAAAATGTAAATATTTACATTTCGGTAATCCCTCAGTAGTCCGGCACCTTCGGGGAGTAGCCTCAAAATGAGGAATTACAGCACCGTGTGTAATATTAGGAGTCTCTTCTGTTTCGGGGCCAGCTTAGCACTTCTCCTTCGTCTTCCAGAAAGAAGTTCCGATCCCCTATAACAAGATCGAACCTTTATTTTGCATGTTCCATATAATCGATTTATCCTAAAATTTGATAGGAGCAAGAGCATCTGTTAGCCTTCCTATCACGTTCTGCAGCATTGGCCGCGAGGTCTTGGCCTCCATATGTTTCTCCGGATCGGCCAGGCGGATGCCTGGGCAGATGATTGTCGAGCAGATTACACAGGGCACCATGGGAATACTTGCCGGCAGTCTCGTTCCCGGGACGCACATCGATGTCCAGAAGCAACGCGATAAAAACTTGTGTCCACAACTTTTTATTATCGAGGAATGTCCATTCTTTCATTCGATATTGTCTATCCTTTTTTATTCGGCGTTGTATGAGTAGGTCTAACATGTCCTTCAGAATGGGAAATTCAATTGTGCCCTCGGAGTATTTCATCCACTTTTCTTTTCGTTATTATAAAATAATAGACCTGACCCCAATCCCCCTGAATCTCAGACGCTGAAAACACCGAATGCGGATGAAACTCCAATTGTCCGGAAAACTTCGACAGCAGACATATTCCCGTTAAAAACGACCGGACAGGTTCGGGAGGGCAATGAAATGGCGGCGCAAGCCGGCCCGACCGGTTCTGGCCGTAAGCCGTGCGAAGCACAAAGCAAACTCGCAGAGTTTGAGCGAAGCGTCAAACAACGAGTCCACCAACTCGGCATTCACGGAAAAACATCATCGAGGCGTAGCTCGAAGAGCGAAGACGGAACCGAGCATCAGCGGGAGGGCATACCCGACCGAGAGAGCAACGCGAGCGAGGGAGGCTGAAGCACGGCTGAAATCCGCATGTGCGGAGGAGTTGTCCATTGGCAATCAACAACTTGCAGCTAAAAGAAAAATGGATGAAAACCCCTAGTAAAACCTTAAATCCAAAAGACAAACTCGTATTTTAACTTTAAAGGGTATTTCATGCTATTTACTAGCCATAACATATTGTCATTCAATCACTTGAACCACCCCGTGGTGGAACCCGGGCCAGTTTCTCCGGAAATGGTTTTATACGCATAATATGTTTTTGAGACGCTTGTTCCGAGGATTTTTCTTTCGACGGTTCT
>CAIQLG010000370.1 GCA_903872565.1 uncultured Lentisphaerota bacterium
CTTATGGCAGACAGATATTGTACACAGGCAGATTCCGTGCTAAATTTCTTTTCAAGTTCCAATATTGTTTTGGGGTAGTTTTCCATATTGATACACTACCCCTTGTGTTACTTTAGTCAAGGGGATACCCCAGTAATATTGTTTATATTAAACATATCATTGCTTCTATTTATATATTTGCATAGAAGATCAATATCTATTTCCCCCATAACGGCATTGGCTTTGTCTTTTCCAGATGATGCAAGTATGTCAAGTGTTTGGGATATGTGTCCTATATCGTTTGTAGAGTTGATGGCCTCAATTATCGACTTATTGTCGATTGCCTTGATAAAAAGGATGGCAAGATTGCAATTGATTTTTGAATAGTTGACGATAAATTCATTAAATATCTGCAAATTAACTTTGTTCTTTTTATAATAACTATCGATCTTATTTAAATCGATTTTATCTAAGAACGATCTACCGAGAGAATGGTCTACATCCATAAACAAATTAAAGAGTGACATAATATTATTGGGGGATTGATCAATAGTCTCACACAATTTATGGATGTTGATTTTCTGGAATATACTCTTGATTAGGGAAGTATTTACTCCTGCATAATCGTGATGATTCTTGATGGATGAAAGGTAGGTGTGAACATAGTCTCTATTTTGTGGGTCATATATTTTGTCTGCGATGATATCAATATTATCGCAAATCTTTTCAAATAAATATTTTACGTTCTTTTCATCCAACCCATAAAAATATTGCAGATTGGCATAGGTATAAAGTATCTCTCTTAGGGAGGGTTGGTTTACAATGTTCATGAATACATATTTCTCATGCTTTAAAACATGGTCGGACATTGATTTTATGAGGATGCCTTTATTAAACAGATCTTTCTCAATATCAAAATGACATCCTAATGGGCCAGTACGGCGAAGAACGATGGGTATCTCCTCAGGATAGCTGTCAATATATTTATTGTAGAGGGCATTAATCCAAGTCTGGCTAAAGTCAGAATTGTTATCTACAGGGGGCAATGGACTTTTTGAAAATGCCATAATGTATAACTTCGCAAGCATTGAATGCGGAATTGACAGATACCTATTATTATTTTCATCGGAGAACGATAGGATTTCGTTCAAGTCAATGAGAGAATCTATAAGACCTTGACTGATATTGAAATGATGTATTAAAAAGTTTTCCAGCACAGGTATTTCAAAAATTGAGAATATTGACAGCATAAGCAACAAATCTGAAAACTGATTTAAATCGCTCCTGCCCGAAAGATCATGCCATCTTATCTTTTCAACATAGGAATATGCCTCCTTGACTAGGTACTCGGTTTTAATGCTTCCGTAATGGCCAAATGCTTTGAGTTCCCATACGAGAAGCAATAGATTGTCTAAAGTGAAAATATTTTCTTTGGCATCATATACATAGGCTTTGCCAATCCTCTTTAGATAACTGCGAATCAACCTGACAGAAATAATGTTTGGCTTGATAATTACTGAATTATGGAGAAGTGATTGAAGCTTTGGGAAAAGAGACATATAAGGATTTGAATAGCTGTCCCGCGTAGATATGAGATATTTAACATTGCTCTCCTGTTTTTCCAAATGGCTGACAAGTATCTCAACATAATTTCTGTTCCGGTGTGCATTATCAATGAAAACGAAAGCGTCCTTTAACTTTGAAAGATAAAGATAATCGTGGTCTATATTTGACCGATGATTAAGATTATAATAATAAATATCTTTAAATTTATATTTGTTGATGATGTGATGAGACAGTTGCTTCAATAAGACGGATTTGCCACTTGAAAGCTGCCCACTTATAGCAAGAACCTTCTTTGATTTGAACAATTCAAGTATATTATTGACATCACTTGTGCGGTCTATGATGTAATCCTTTTGCAACAAGTCAATCCATTGGGGACCACATGGCCGGAAAAATTCAGGTTCTGTATATCTTTTCTTGTCTTTGTCTAAAAGGAAATCTATCCTCTTGCTTTTTAGTTCATCCGTCTCGCCATTTGCCTTCCTGCGGAGAGTTTCGTATATATCATAAACTTCAATCTTCTCGAGTAAGGTGTCTAAATCTTTAAGCTCGCTCAAGAGGCAGTATTCAAAGGCGATATATTTGGTGAGTGTGTTCCTGGCCAGGAGGAGATTATAGTTCCCATCCCTGACAAGCTTATCAAGGTCATCAAGCTTTTTAGGTATATCTGCTGAAAACATTTTCATGATTGAATTACTCCAGAGGAGCAGTAAAATAATATGACACATCTTGTATAAATATTATTGAAGTTGACATTATATCAAGAGGCAACAATGTTTAGTCACAAGGAAAAAGAGAGACGCTTGCGACTCGCCAAAAAGCTTTACCTCCAAATAGTCAAGGAGGGAGACCTTTCATCTGCCCAAAGAGAATTACTTGAGCAACGGCTAAACGATCGAGAAGCTCTTTTGTTGCCAAAAAGGAAAACAATTTCGGATGCAATAAATGTGGGCGACTTCTTATATGAAAAAGTCGTATTTCGTATGCAGCCTGGGCAAAAAGAAGGTATATTATATGTTACGGGCAAGGACAATCCTAAGGCTATTTCTGTACCTATAGAAGATGATTCTGTGTACCATTTTATATTTCAATTAGTTAAAAAAAGACAAA
>CAIQLG010000371.1 GCA_903872565.1 uncultured Lentisphaerota bacterium
AACAAATGAAGATTTTCTTCATTTGTTTTCTCGTTTGCCAATTCCATATTGGATATATTGGCTTTTAGGAATTTGTCGGTAAGTTCGAACCGATTATGAGATTTTTTCTCAAAAGCTGATAATTTCTCTTTTAAAAGTTGTTTTTGATTCACTAACTTATTTTTAGAATCACGATATTCTTCAAGCGAAAGTGCGTTTTCAAGATATGCGTTCATCAGCTTCTCGATTTTAGAATCCAAAAGAGAAATTTCATCTTTTGTTTTTTGAGAAAAAATCTCACTCGATTGATTTTCTGATTGTCGGTCTTTCTCATTTTCGACAATCATCCAATTTGTCCAATCGAGCGGCAAAGAAACTTTTTTGATTTCTTCCTTAATTTGAGAAGTGATGATTTCCTCACGGACATATTTTTGTAAGCAAGGATTTTTCCGTTTGGTACATCGCAAATAGTTGTGACCTTTTTGTTGCTCGGTGGTTATAAAACATCCACATTCTCCGCAACGGAAAAATCCTCTATACAAAAATGATTTTAGTCCTTTGCTATGCGGTTTAGATTTTCGACTCATCACTTCTTGAACGGAATCAAAAAGTTTCTTTGTGATAATCGGTTTGTGCTTTCCTTCGTATATTTCACCGTTATATCTCATCAAGCCAGTGAATATCGGATTTCTTAATATCTGTTGATAGTTAGAAACAGAAAGCACCTTTCCATTCTTTCTACTCAATCCAAGAGCGTTAAACTTATCGTGCAGTTGTCGCAAAGTGAAATTTCCAGTTGCATAGGCCTCAAATGTTTTCTTGATTAACGGAGCAATATTTTCATCGGGTACAATTCCTGCACCTTTTACATTTACATAGCCCAGAGGTGACATTTGAGGCCATATACCGTCTTTCACTTTGTTTCTATGTCCACGCTTAATATTCTCACTTAGATTGTCCACATAATACTTGGATTGTGAGAAAGCAATGGAAAGCATGAACTTACCTTGTGGCGTAGTATCACACCAGAAAGTTGGAAATTTCAGCTCGGCAATTTTTCCCGTATCGAGCAAATATATTATCTTGCCACCATCAACGGAATTACGAGCCAATCGGTCTGGATGCCATGCTAAAATTCCATTTGCCTCATTTGCTTCGATACGGAGAAGCATTTCATTAAATACTGGCCGACCCGGAGCTTTAGCGGTTTGTTTCTCCACGAAAATATCTACAACCTCAATTTGTTCTTTAACCGCTAACTCTTTGAGTTCGGCCAGTTGGTCCGAAATGCTTCTCACTTGCCGATCTTCAGTGTCGGTAGATTTTCTGGTGTATATGAAAAATTTTCTAGTTTGATTATTCATATTATTGCATTGGCTAACGAGGAGCCACGCTCTGCGTGGCGAACCCTTTTGGATTCAGGATTTTTTGGGGGGAATTCAGAACAGACGGCACTCCGTGCCGACCATATTTTTGCATCCGAACCCGATTTCATTTTCTGGCGGTATGTTCTGGACAAAATTCGAACTTTTTTTGAAAGCAATCCCGATGAAGAAATCTGAAACAATGCGGACGAAGTTTTGCGGAAACAATTTTCTGGGGAAAGGATTCCGCAAAACTTCGGCTGATTCCTTTTTTCTGAATTCGGATGTCGCAAGCGGAGGAGGAGGGGTCTGGGGAGGAATCCTCCGCTT
>CAIQLG010000372.1 GCA_903872565.1 uncultured Lentisphaerota bacterium
CTGAAAGGTCGGGGGAATTCGTAATCCTTCGTCCCTTCAGGACGAAATATCGTGGTGGGTATGGTTCCCGTGGTTGAAACCACGGGCTGTATAAAGCCTAATCCTTACAGGATTAAATTCAGTTAGTCAATATATTGAGATCAAACACCCAGCTTAACGGTTACTGCTATCTTCCTACCCGAGTATGGTTAAATAATTAATTATAAATAATTTACAATATTTGTATTGGTGAATATTAGGTTTAAATTGAAATTTTATAGTATCTTTATTTGATTTTAATATTTAATATGCTATTGCATTACGCATTATGACAGAGAGCCGGGAATTTCAAGAATGGCGGACATTCTTACCCGCCGCCGGACTCTCAGGAGGGAGTCCTGGTGGAGTACCTCTTCGATTGTCGGCGACCCCGACTTCGTGTCGGGATATTTGAATCACATGAAATGTGTTGAAAACCGGCGACGGGATTGTAAACCTGTCCCCCTAATATGACTTATCCGAGATTCTTTTCCATTTCCCGGATTTTCTTCCTTATCCGCTCCTTTACGCGGTTGCAGTTAACATAGACAGTATTCTCGGCGATGTTCATCTCCTTGGAGATTTCCTGTATGGATTTTCCCTGGACATGCGCGATGAAACTTTCGACTGCGGAACCGCTGAATTCGTTTTTCACCATATCGAGTGCGAGATTCGCAAGGTAGTTCACCCATTCCTTCTCAGCCATAGTTTCTACTTCAGGAATTGTTATCCCCTCTTCGGCGGGAATATTTTCATCGGCATATTCCGAGTTGTCCAAGTGCGGCTTGCCTTTTCTTGAGCGAAAATAATCTATGACCGTGTTCCGGGTGATCGAACATAGCCAGTGACGGAATTTCCCTTTTTCCGGAAGGTATTGGAATCCCTTTATCTTGTCCCACACTTTCGTAAAAACTGTCTGGACGATCTCCTCGGCGTCATGGTGGCCGACATTCATGTTCCTGACTACGACATAAAGATAATTTCTGTAGATGGTCACGAATTCCTGCCAGGCGGCTTCGTTGCATCCGTCCTGCATTTTCTGGATAAGCGTCAACCGTGTCCGTCTTTCACTCATTTTCGAAGTTCACTTTCATTGTGTCTGGGAGGGCAGCCTCCTTCACAGAACGTTGACTGAATGGTGTGTTTGAGATTTCGATCACTTTCAAGGAAGGAAAAGTTTTAAGTGTCTTCAAGTCCTTGAGTTCAAGCTTCTTCAATGTTATTTTCTCAAGTTTCGGGAAATTCAATCCTTTGAGAGAGAGAACTTTTGTTGATGATATGTCGAGCGATTTCAGAGATGAGCCACTGACGGGTTCGAGGTCGTTGGTCAACGTACCTGAAAGATTCAGATTGTCGAGAGGCTGTCTTCTCAATGGGTTTAAATTGCTGACCTTGGTTTCCTTCAGATTCAGAGATGAGACAGGCAGAATGACAAGCCCGTTTATATCGGTGAGGTTCGGATTCCCCTCCAGGGATATTGAGACCTTGGAATTGTCCTTGGAAACACAGCAATCCATGTTTATTTTTCCTTCGAGTGGATTTAGAATGCCCAGGAGCTGATATGAGAACTGCAGTTTCTCCTGGATGTCAGTTATTTTTTCGGCCTCGTTTATCAGAAACTGGCCAAGAGCGGAATCATTGCCGTCCTCGTGCAGCAGTTTAGCCAATTGCAAGGCCTTGTCCTCGGGCAGTCTCTTGTTTTCCGGGACATTCAATTTAATCATTTCCTCGCAGAAGCTTATGTATTTTTGAAGTTCCGGATTATTGGCCTGCGTTAAGTTCTCCTTGGCCTCCCGGAATTTTCTCTCTCCGAGGTTCATAAGTCCCATGAACTTGTGGAGGTTGATATTTTCAGGATCAAATCTGATCGCCTCCGTGAGGAACTTGTAGGCATCCTGGAAATTGAAGTCATTATATAGCTTTTCCGCCTTTTCCTGTCTCTGTGGCGCAACTTCAGTCTTTTTTATTTCCGTAAGTTCCTCATTTTTCTTCATAAGTTCCTTGTACTGTTTCTCGACCTCGTTTTTCTGCGCATTGATTGAAATTAATGACCATGCGGCAATAGCGACAATGAGTCCTATCGCAATTGAAATTGTTCCACAAAGAGCCTTATGGCGCGTCGCCAGGAAGAATAGATTCTTGAAAAACCCCGCGTTTTCAGCTGTTGTCGCGAAGCCGCCACGGAATGCAAGGATCTCATTTTTCAGCTCCTCCGCATGACCATAGCGTACACTGGCCTCGAGAGACATGGCCTTGAGGCAGACGGCCCCGAGGGAGGAAGGAATTATTTTCCCGGGGGCGGACTTGCTCATCGGGATTATTCTGTGGCTTATGGTGTCCTCCATCATTTCCTTTGCAGACGTGATCCTGATCGGAAGTTCATGTGTCAATATTTCATAGAGGATTGCACCAAGAGAATAAATATCGCTGGACACTGTAAGTTTATTGCGTGGAATCATGATCTGTTCCGGCGACATATAGCCTGGACTGCCGTTCACCTTGCCATGAACCGTGAGAATTCCCTTGACGGACTGTGCCGACTCGACTTCGGATTGGACCGTCTCATGGTAACGCGAGATGCCCCAGTCGCATACAAGGACTTCGCCAAAATTCCCGACCTGGACATTGTCCGGTTTCAAATCAAGATGCAGGACTCCGTTGTGGTGGGCGT
Organism: uncultured Lentisphaerota bacterium; assembly: GCA_903872565.1. GTDB lineage: Bacteria > Verrucomicrobiota > Lentisphaeria > Victivallales > GWF2-50-93 > CAIQLG01. The sequence continues at coordinate 2,690 of CAIQLG010000372.1, forward strand.
ATGCCACGGCGTCGCATATCTTCACGAAAATTTCAAGCAGTGCTTCGAGCGGATATTTTTTCCCATAGTCCCTGTCTCCGCTTTTCAGTCGCGAAATAATTTTGCCGAGATTTTCGCCCCGGATGAGTTTCATGGTAAAAAAAGGCTCGCCCTTTTCGTCGAGGCCGAAATCGTAGATTGGCATTATATTGGGGTGCTCGAGTCGGGCGGTGATCCGTGCCTCGACAATGAACTGCTCGATCAGTTGGACGCCCGCCAGGTTGTGGATGATGGCGAGCGCCACTTCCCTGTCCGTCATCCTGTCGAAAACCTGGTATATCCTTTTCATTCCGCCTTCGCCGATGAGAAGCGGGTTTTGATAGCGTTCTTTTACATCCTCCAAGTCTTTGAAAAGAGAATATCCGCCAATCTTATCGGTGTCTTCCCCGGATTCAGTGAAGACTTCGCCGAGCCTCGTAACCATCCCGTGATAGTTTTCGGACTTGATCTCATGGCTTCCAAAAAGCTTGATTGTGGAATCCGACATATATTGTCCCATCATGGATTATTGGATAAATGGATTGTCCGCCTTCGTAAAGAAACTACGGCGTGACATGCTGGATTGTTGCAAATCAAGAAAATATGGAAAAAATAGTGTGCTATAATTTTCAAAATGCCTTTTTTTATTTCCATTCCAATTCCATGCGTCTTTGCCTTTTCTTAACCCAAAACCACTAATCCACTAATCCACTAATCCATCAATCCGTCATTCTGTGGGATGACTATGATTTATTTTCTTTTTTTTGATATTATTTTTTCTGCAAGAAAAGAGATCTTCCCATCTGGAACCCAGTCATCTGCTGGTCGAGGGTATATTTGAATGATTTCAACTGTTCTTCATTCAGATAGGTGCCTGCGCACTCGAGATATTTCTTGTGCAGATCAGTCATGGCCTTTTCTTGTTTGTTTTCAGAATCTTACAATCAGTCTAATTCAAATCATTCGTGTTTTATCGTCAGCCCTTTCTTTTCTGGTACAGGCACTTCTTTTTCTTCAACGCTCACACTTTGGCCAACGCTCACACTTATTCCATTAGATCCACTAGATCCACATGTAGCTTTGCTGTTGGCAAACATTTTCGCCAGCACTTCACAGACAGCCTTGTCAATTTTCACTTTACCGAACAATTTGCAGGCGCGGTTGGTAATTTGGAAGGAATCCTTTATAAGTGACGGATTTGAGGAAGTCATCACCAACGCTGAAGATAGCATCTGAAACATAGAATCCATTTTCATCGCACTTTCGGAATCAGTAGCTTCAATGTTGAACTCGGATGTGATCCTATAATTCGCTTGATCCAACGAGACAAATCCGTAGAAATTCCTATATCCAGGACGTTCTTGAGCCGGAGTTTCATCAGAGACATGTGTTTTATAGTATTTCGTGCTCAAGTCCGAATTTTCATTCGAGCCGAACCATATCATGTGATTTCTTGAAACATCGTCCTGATGAAGGAAATGAGCGTGCTTGCCCCTTAAGGTTTCCATTTCGGTTAAACTGTCGATATCCGAGGCCAGCACCAGAGTCTTATCATCAAGAAAGGTAAAATAATTTGCTGCTATTTCTTTTGTATCAGCGTTTTTCGGATTGTACTTATATACTTTATGATTGCCAACAGTTTTTTCCTCAGATATTTCCCCTTTTCCAGCGTCCTTCGATAAACGATTAAGGAATTCAATCATTTTTTGTTCCTGAACGCTTGTCTCGACCAAAATAATCACTTTAGGATATGTTTTCGATGCATCTATCTGAACGGCGAAAACTATAAATGGTGCAGTATCCGGATTTATACCATAGATCGCTGCCATTTCCTTCATGAGTTTGATATTGCCAAGATGGATGCCATATTCCGATTTTTCTAATTCAGCCTCAGTTTTTATTTCTATAGTTGAATTCTGATTCTGCACCTTGGGAATCGGCCCCTTCAGCATATCAAGCACCATAAAGGTGCCAGTATCAAGCTGTTTCGTGTCAACACAGCCGGCCCAGTCATAAGTGTCAGGTATTTTCGACAGTAGGCTCTGCGGATCCGCCATGACCTGTGAACAAAGAGCCCAAACACCCAACACCATCATGCAAAACATCTTTTTCATTTTCTTTCTCCTTAACTTTTCTTATTTCTTGTTTGTTTTCAGAATCTAAAACTTGCCGGCTTTAATGCTGTTCTACCAATATATACGTAGCTCTCACCGCAAATTTGACAGGCTTTATGAAAACAATGTAAAAAATAATTCGGGAAAAATGTTTGAAACATTCGAATTATTTAAAATTTTCCCAGTTTGTTTCGGTTTTCGACGTGCCCCTCGTAGCCCATTGGGCAAAGTGGGATATTAGAATTTTCGGATTTGATGCGCGCCTCACAGGCGCACAGTTGCAGGCGAAGCCCGCCTTGGAATGCTGGCCGTGTTCGCAATGTTGTTAATCACTGCTTAGTCGCGGCGAAGTTTATACCCACGACATCGGTGTTATTGACGGTCAGATCCTTTGACGCGGGTGTAAAAGTGTAGCCTGCGAGCGACGGAGTGACCGTGAAATTGCCGTTTGTAATCCCGGTGAAAAAGTATGTCCCGTCGGCCTTGCTGAGTGCTGTTCCGGATTGCGAGCCTGAGAGTGTGAGTGTGACTCCCGGCAAAATATCGCCGGAAATGCTTCCTGAGATTGTAAGTTTCAACTGTGTCGAGACGAAATTCACATTGGCCACAGAGAAATTGTTGATGACCACATCTAAGCTTGCGGGGGCGAAAGTGTAGCCCGACAGCGAAGGTGTAACCGTGTATGTTCCATTCAGCAGTCCGTAGAAGGTATATGCACCGCCAACTACAGTCGTCGCAGTCGCAGCAGCAGCGCCTGACAGTGTGAGTGTTACACCGTCAGCCTTATCACCTGAGACAACGCCCGACAAGCCATAGAGTTTCACAATCGTCCTGAATCCGCAGTAGTTGAAGAATTCCTGAGGCTCGATATAGGTCCTCCTGGCAGATCTGCATGATGCGGCATTGATGTTCCAGCTCCCGCCCCTTACAACATGTGTCGAACCTGTTTCCGGCCCCACGGGATCCGTGACGGCCGTCGCAGACGAGGTCACATATCTGTCGAGAACCCATTCTCTCAGATTTCCGTGCATATCGAAAAGTCCCCAGTAATTTGGTATTTTCTGCCCGGGCTCCCTTTCCATTTCCTCCATTGAATTATTTGAATACCAGGCGGCAACATCGGCCTGGGGGCAACTGCTTATCGCCGTCAGATTTTGCCCCGTGTTCAATGCTGTCCCGGTTCCGGCCCTGCAGGCGAACTCCCATTGAGCTTCGGTAGGGAGGTCAGACTGGAACCCTGTCTTCGCGCTCAGAAGCCCTGCAAAAGAGTTTCCGGATGGAAGTCCCTGTCCCAGCGGATTTCCAGGCCAGTCCCCTCCCCCTGGCCATATCCCAGGAGACTTGTTCAACCGGTTTCATGTCGCTCTGCGTGTAGGAGGGATTGCTACCCGTCACATTCCAATATTGTTTCTGTGTCATCTCAAAGACTGAGATGTAAAAGTCCTGCGTAAGCGTAACTTGATGCTGTGTTTCATTTTTATTTCTACCGAGCTCGGTCGCAGGGGAACCCATACTGAACACAACGCTTCCATTCGTCGTTATTTTTCTAAAAACAATCTTGTTGGTCTTGTATTCGTCATTGTAATATATGTCGGCTGGTGCGGTCGTGCTGTCATAGAGTTGATAGGGATATGCCACTGCGCCAGGTCCACCGCTGACATCAATGACAAGATATGCACCGAGTTTTGTCGCGATGAAATTTTCCCCGGCAAGGTTGGCATCTGCAATTGTAAGCTCGTAAGATGGGGGGGAAAAGGTATATTGGGCAAGTGATGGGACGACGGTGTAGGTTCCGCTGCTGAGTCCCACAAACGTGTATGCCCCATTGGACAGGCTTGTCATCGCCCCGATCTGGACTCCGCCGGAATAAAGTGTCAGAGTCACACCTTGCATCACATCTCTCGAGACGCTACCGCTTATGGAGAACGTGGGTGTGAAATTTGCAGTTGCCTCCCCAGTTTTGTTGTTGAGGTGAAACACACAAAGAGGGCCAGGTATGCCCGAGGGCACGACGAACTTGATCAGGCTTTCTCCAGTTCCAACGTTCATACAGCTTTTCCCGCCTCTTCCTTTCGCATCGGGAAATTCAAGCGGTATTTCCACGATGCAATCTGTTTTCTTGGTCTTTCCGCTTTTCGGATCGGTGTATTCCATCCATATCTTCGGTTTTGCCTGGCCAAAATAAGTTCCTGGTACCGAGATTTTATCTCCGGCGGCGCCAGATGCGGGATTCAGCGCCGTGATCTGCGGCGGCCTAATCTGCACTTGCGAAAGGGCGGATCCTGTCTTTGTCGTCATGCTAAACTCCCAGGTGTCGGCTGCCAGTCCGGGGGGAACAAGAAAAGTCACACTGCTGTCGCCAGTATATATATTCATGCAACTGCTCCCCTGGTTTCCGTTTTCATCCATATACGCGAGGGGTGTATTTATTGTGCAGTTCCTCCTGTATGTACTTCCAGTCGCAACACCTGCGTAATTCATTGTAATTTTAGGTTTTGAAACCCCGAAAAAGGTTCCTGTAACCACGATTTTCATTCCCGCTGCGCCACCCCCAGGTGTCACGGCCAGAATCGTAGGCGCCATTACGTTGAAATCACCAGTGACAAGAACCGGATTCGCCATGCCTTCAGTCGTCTTGGGCACTATATAGAGTTCGTACTTGCCTGCGGGGGCTCCGCTTTTCATTGAACATTCAATCTTGTCAACGGGAAAATTCCGGGTTACCACGTTGATAGTTTTCTTGACAGCCTTTCCATTTTTCATATAGTTGAAATAGGCTTTCGGCATGGCGGTGAAACTGACAAGTCCGGCATCGGCGGCAGTAATGGTGAAATGTGAACCGTATGCCGTGTTGTAGGATGGAGCAGAAAAAACCTCGAGGCAGACGAATAGCGCAAACAAAGTCGTTAAAAATCGAGTTTTTCCCATTTTGACCATTCTAATCTTGATTCCCATTATGGATTTATTAGAAAACAGAGATACATTTTTTGTTCCGCTAATGTATATATTGAATGGATTTATTTCAAATTTTTATGGCATGAACAACGAAACTAAAATCATTTTCATCCTCAACCCGCTTTCCGGAGACGGAGCAGCCATCAGGAAATGGAACGAGATCGAAGCCGAACTGCAACGGCTCAAATTCAACTATCAGCTTGTAAGCCATAAGGGAGATCTAAAAGACATCTCCTTTGAAACTATTTCGCAAGGACTTGACAAAAACGCAATAATTGCGGGCATCGGCGGTGACGGCACACACTGCGCAATCATAAATGGCATGATGAAATTCCTCGAGAAAAATCCCGGCGCGCCAATTCCGCCATACTCTCCAGTCCCGCTCGGAACCGCAAACAACATTGCAAAATCATTCAATATGGAAACAGGCAACCTCTCCGGTACCGCCCTGACAAGACTCCTCAAGGGAATCATCTACGGCGCAAACTTCAAAATGGATGTCGGAAAAATCGGAGGACACTATTTCATTGACGATTTCTCGGCGGGATTCGACCCACATGTCCTCGCAGGGCGCGACAGGGACAAAAGCTTGATTTCCACAAACCCTATTCTCAGATTCTTCCTTAAAGGGTATATAGTTTATCTGGCAAATGTGTTTAAAAGTCTAACTTCCTTCAAGCCGGCCAATGCGGAAATCCAGGCGGATGGCCATCCCGTCTTCTCAGGCGAAATCTTCAATATCGTCGTCAACAACACGAGAATATATGCGGGAGAATTCGATTTTACCGATTCAGCTCTCCCCAACGACGGGCTTATGGATATGCTGATTTTCACCGGGAAGTGCGACTATCTGGCGCGATACCTTGTTGGGAACAGGCTGATGCACAGGAAGATCCGCAGGACAGCTCACAAGAACAAAAAGTCTCTCCAGCATCTCAAGGCAAAGTCATTCAAAATGAAATTCCATCATCCCTTGATTTACCAGACCGACGGCGAGGTGATCGGAAATTCCGACTCCATGGAAATCATCGTTATTCCTTCGGCCCTTACATTCAAAATCCCGGTCGACCCCGTATGACAATCTACGAGAAGATTTCAAAGTTGTTCAAAGATGTCAGACCACCCCAGCTGACAGGGTTTGATCTTATAAAGTACATAGGCCCCGGGCTTCTGGTCACAGTCGGATTCATTGATCCGGGGAACTGGGCATCCAACTTGGCCGCCGGATCGCATTTCGGATACAAGCTCCTCTGGGTGGTGACACTCTCCACGATAATGCTCATTTTTCTTCAACATAATGCTGCACATCTCGGGATATGCACTGGGCTATGCCTTTCGGAGGCGGCCACTAAACATTTGCGGCCGCTGGTGTCGCGGTTCATACTCGCGACAGCAATGCTGGCCTGCATATCGACAGCGCTCGCCGAAATTCTGGGCGCCGCGATCGCATTGAAGATGCTTTTCAAAATACCATTGGCCATTGGTGTCCTGCTCTCTCTGTCTTTTGTTGCCTGGATGCTGTATACCAATTCATACAAGAAAATAGAGAAAATCATCATCGGATTCGTGTCGCTGATTGGGATAGCCTTCATTTTCGAGCTGGGACTGATTCAAGTGGACTGGGCAGAATCGGCGGCCAGTTGGGTTATTCCATCCTTCCCCATAGGCTGTATGGCAGTCATAATGAGTGTGCTCGGCGCCGTCGTGATGCCGCACAATCTTTTCCTGCATTCGCTACTTGCGCAGAGCCGCCAGTGGCAGAACAAGGAAGACGAATTCATCGAAAAGAAACTCAAATATGAGTTCCTCGACACGATCTTCTCAATGGGCGTGGGATGGGCGATAAACAGCGCGATGATAATTGTCGCAGCCGCCGTCTTCTTCAAAAACTCAATTCATGTGACCGAGCTCGAACAGGCGACAAAAACCCTCGAGCCGCTCTTGGGATCCACCTCCTCCGTAGTTTTCGCGATCGCCTTGCTCCTGGCGGGAATTGCATCTTCGCTGACAGCCGGAATCGCAGGCGCTTCCATTTTTGCCGGAATGCTGGGGGAACCATACGATATGACCGACAAGCATTCCAGAATAGGCGCCGGGATCACGCTCGTGGGAGGTGCGGCTATAATTTTCCTCATTTCTGATCCATTCAGGGGACTCGTAATCTCGCAGATCATCCTCAGTATCCAGTTGCCACTGACAGTATTCACTCTGATCTGGCTCACATCCTCCAGAAAAGTGATGGGCAGACACACTAACAGCAAACTTGGGATTTTAATCCTATGGACCATAGCCATAATCTTGACCGTCCTAAATGTCATGCTCCTTCACGACATGCTGAAATAACAGATTCATTCATTCTGAAGGCAAAGACATCAGGCGACGAATAAGAATTTGAACGAAAAACTTGAAATCTACTTAGTTTGTGATAATATTGCTGGTAGGTGGTAATTAATTTTTCAGACAGGTGGTCTAAATGTCTATGATAGTCCAAGATTTCCCTCCACAAATTAAACAGGGGATTGACAATCTAGTCTCCGAAGGCTGGTTCAAGAATGAAGATGAATTTCTCGAAGAGGCAGTTCGCCGCTATCTTGAGTCCCATCCGACAGAGTTGATGAAAAAATTCATTGTTGATGATGTCCAATGGGGGCTCAAGGGTGAAGAGTAAAAGTACTTTATCCGTAGTATGCGATTCTGGGGTTATCATACATCTTGACGAACTTGGTCTTCTAAGTCTCCTTTCTGATTTTGGCCGAGTGATCGCACCTGAAACTGTTTCTCTTGAAGTTGCGAAACACAGAAGTATAAGTCTTTCTTATTATGGAATCACTGTACTGCCGGACTCTTTTCCGGATCGAGCAATAGTGACAATATCACAATCTTTTTGCCTTCATCAAGGTGAAACTGCAGTTCTTTAAATGGCAAAATTAGTCCCCGGCGAAAAAATCATTTTAACGGATGATACGGCCGCACGAATTGCGGCAAACCATATGGGGTTTAAAGTTCATGGTACCATAGGAATATTACTGCGGGCTGTGAGAAGAAAACAACAGACTTCTACAGAAATAGCTGAAACACTTCGTGCTCTCCATTTACACTCAACCCTATATGTCAGCAGGGATATTATTGACTACGCATTGAACGAGCTTTTGAAATATTCAGACGGAGCTTAATTATTTAATTCCCCACCAGGGAATTAACTGTAATTTTTACTTCCTTTCCCCTGTTGATTTTACAAATTCTTCCACTGCCGTAACAGGTGGAAAGTATTCAACTTGGAAATCATCCCTGATGAATAGTTTAGGATAACCTATTTAAGTAAAGCTACCACCGAGCAAGCTCGGATGGCTTTAGCCGGTGGCATCAGCAAATTCAACAAGTTGAATGCTGATGCCTATTAGGGGGCTCCACCGCCCCCTAAAAACCCCTGCTAAAGCGGATGGCATTCATCCCACAAGCAAGCTTGTGGGCTTTCTGCCCTATTTTTCGTAAGCGTTCAGTATACAAGTATTTTACTGAGCTTGTGGAAAGCCTGTGTGTTATTTGTTTTTCTTGAAAATTATGATATGATAGTCAAAATGACAATGTGATATCAAATATACTTATTAGAGAAATCGGATGTCTGCCAAACAATCACAAATATTGCTTGACAAAATCAAGAAACGGTTAAAACCGGAATATGAGAAAGTCCAATGTCCTTTATACTTAAACGCACATCGTGAAGGGATAAGAAATTGAATCGGAATAACATAAATTTGAGGTAAAATATGCAAGCAGTAGAATTTGATGCAGTAATTAAGGGAGGAATGATACAGCTTCCCGATAATTTGCGCAATCTTCATCCCGAGCACTTGAAAATAATTGCGCTGTTCTCGGAAAAGCCTTCGAAAATGAAAAAACGGAAGAACAGTTTCAGCGCAGTGAAACTTGACACGAAGAATTTCAAGTTCGACAGGAACGATCTTTATGAAAGATGAACTCCGTCTCTTAGACACCAACATAGTGGTATATTTCTATTCAAAAGATGAACTCGCCAAACAACGCATTGCGTTATCTTTGCTCGAACACAAAAATCTGATGGTAACGAGGCAGGTCATCAACGAGCTCTGCAACATATTGATCTGCAAATTTGCAAAATCGGCAAAAGAAGTCGGAAGTGTCCTCGATGAACTTGAAAATATTCCAGTGCTAGAATTGACTGAAAACACTACCCGTAGAGCACTGGATATCATTGCCCAATACCATTATTCTTTTGGGGATAGCATGCTTTTAGCATCTGCCATAGAAAATGATTGCTCGACCCTGTATTCTGAAGATTTTCAGCACGGCCAAATAATCCGAGGTAAACTTAAAATCATAAATCCATTTTATAAAATTGGGATAAACATCGGCTCAGCCGATTCAAAATAAAAAAGGATAAATTTGTTTCGTAGAAAGAAATTTAAAATAAAAATTTAACAGCGCGATTTCGACAAGCGTTTCTGGTAGAAAACTAGGAAATTTCTCGAACAGGAAACGAATGTCAGAAACGTGCCCCAGTCTGGGGCGCGTCCTCTGCATTCCTGTTCGGGCATCCTAGTGCCTCTACCAGTGTGTGGATGTGATGTGCCCCTCTTTTTTTGGACTTCACATCATAACGACTTTTCTGAAATTTCCGCAGGGAAAATAGGAGATATTATGAGTGAAGCGTTTGAACGGATGAGGGATTGCCTCAAAGAGATGTTCCAGTTTGACAACTCGGACTTGGACTTCGGGATCTATAAGATATACCGCCTAAAAAACAAGGAAATTCTGTCCTTTATAGAGGGTGATGATAAAGCAAGTCTCGGGAAAATAGTCGAGGATTCGGTTGGCAACGCTTTCAGTGCCCAAAAGGAAGCCCAACTAATAACACTGCGGAATTTCATAAATGATCACGGTGGAAAAGACGAAAAAGATTGGCTTGAAAACATCCCGGGAAACCTTGCTAAAATCCGTGATTACATAAACTATAAAAAGCCCTCGAACACAAAAGAATTATTGGAAGTTCTGGCCAGACAAGGAACCAATAAATCATTTGATGCAAAAGAGAAGTTGATTGAGGATGTCTATAACTACATAATCAATTTCTTCGAACTTTATTATTCAAATGGAGATTTTGGCTACAATGCAAGAAGCTCTTCCCCGTTCAAAGTGGCATACGACGAAGATTATGATGGTTCGGACACGATGTTCTTCTGGAAGCATAAGGGGAGTCTTTATATCAAGTCGGCCAACACCTTCAATGGGATCAAGTTCACTGTCCAAAACAAAGAGCTTGAGTATGTACTGGAGACTCCTGAAAAAGACGAAGAAGAAGATAAACCCAAGGATGCGAAGCTTAAACATTTTAAACTGAACAGAATATATCGGGAAGGGAATACCTGGAAGATATCGTTCAATCTAAGCGATAAGTCAACACCCAAGCCAGACGTATTCAAATCCGTGTTCAAAGATGTTTTCAACAAAGAACTTGACGACAAATATCTTTTCGCAGAAATAGACGGCAAGAAAGTTTCGATTTTTAAGGATCTTGAAGGGGATGACTTTGACAAAGTCGAGGGTGGGGCTGCAAAAGGAATAAGTAAAGTGAGAGTATCAAAGGAGCAGGTACTGAACAAGATCAACTCCAAGATTTGGAAAGACGCGAGAATTGATGAAAAAGATACGACTTTCAGCCTTATTTATTCGCTTGATTACCGACTAAACAATTTTTACATTGGGATTGACTCAGACTTCTTCATCCACGAGGATCTAAAAGGTTTTTTGTCGAGGGAAAAGGATAAATTTATAAAAAATCATATTTTCAATGACCTTGACTCCCTTCTTAATCTTAAGGTGGACAATACGACTATCGTGATAGCCAATGCGTTTGACAAAATTGTTTCTAGGCTGATCGAGTTTTTATCGGCCATCGAGGAATTTCAGAAAAAACTCTTCAAATTCAGGAAAAAGGCGATAAATGTCAATTACTGCCTCACAATTGACAACCTCAATGAAAGTTATTATGATGAAATTTTAAGAAACAAGAGTCAAGTTGAGGAATGGGAAAAACTTTTTTCCGTAACTGTCAAAAATAATGAAGACCTCAGGAATGAGCCAACACTGACACTAGACACAAAATTCTTTCCTGAAGAATTCAAAGAAAAGATTATTTCTGAAATTTCTGACCTCGACAATAAGATAAATGGAGTCCTGATCAACTCGGAAAACTACCAGGCGCTCAATCTCCTCAAGGAAAAGTACAGAGGGAAAATAAAGTGTATCTATATTGACCCGCCATATAACACTGGAAGCGATGAATTTATATACAAAGACAGATTCCGCCATAGCAGTTGGTGTTCGATGATGCAGAATAGGCTCGAGATAGCAAGAGATTTATTGCTCAAATATGGGCTTATTTTAATACATATAGATGAACATGAAAGTTATAATCTAAATAAAATTATAAATCAAGTATTTAGTGAATCAAATCTTCTTGGTGAAATAATATGGGATAAAAGGAATCCTAAAGGGGATGCAAAAGGAATCGCGGTTCAAAACGAAAAAATAGTCGTGGCGATTAGGGATTCAGAGAATTTGATCGAATCAGACTTCAGAAAAACAAAGGAAAATGCAGATAAAATATTGGAGAAGGCAAAAAAAATAATTGGGAATAATAAAACGATTAACGACAAGATAAGAAAAGAATTTAAAGAATGGATTGATAAACAGCCCTTTGCTGAAGGGGAAATCCTATACAACCTTATTGATGATAATGGGGGTGTGTATCGCTGTGTTTCAATGGCATGGCCAAATAAGAAGAGAGCACCTGATGAATATTTTTCGCCTTTAATTCATCCAATCACGAAAAAGGCCTGTCCTGTGCCAGAAAGAGGTTGGAGAAATAATACAACAACAATGGCTAAATATCTAAAAGATGGTCTGATTATATTTGGTCCAAATGAGAGCATTCAGCCACAAAGAAAATATTTACTTAAGGAGAACATGACAACAAATGTTCCATCGATACTCTATTTTGGAGGTAGCGACGATGAAGCATTTAATAATTTTGGCCTGACTTTTGACAATCCCAAGCCCGTTGAATTTTCCAAGTCCCTACTTTCAATCGGTAGCAGGCAAGAAGAATCAATAATAATTGATTTTTTTGGAGGATCAGGAACATCGGCACATGCTATGATTTCTTTAAACAAAAAAGAAAAGATAAATCGAAAGTATATTCTTGTAGAGCAAGATAAATGGTTTAATTCAGTTTTGCTTCCACGTGTTAGGAAAATAATATATTCTGAAAACTGGAAAGGTGGCAAACCTATTGACAATCAAGGGGCTACAAATCACATCTTCAAATATTTTGAGCTAGAGCAATATGAGGATGTGCTTGACGCTATCGAAGCTGATACGGTCAAGAAATCGCATAATCCGAATATTCCCTTGAAATACCTTTACCTGCCAGAGACGCTCAAACTTGAAAACTCTCTTGATTTAAGAAAGCCTTTTTCCTGTGAAGTTCTTCACGGACGAGATAAATCAAAGTCTAAAGCGGATTTAGTGGAGACATACAATTATCTCCAAGGATACTGCGTTGACAGCGTGAAATCGTTCAAGTTGCACAAGAAGAAATACCGGGTAGTCAAGGCTGGCACACGGCTTGTTCTCTGGAGAGAAATAGAAATCGCCGAAGATGACGTGAAAAACATCAAAGAGCTTGTCCTTGAATATACGAAAGAGGACAAAGATGCGATTGAAACCGTCGAAGTGAATGCCGAAATATCCAAAATTCATCTCGATAGGAATGATAATCTTGATCTTGGCAATGGACAGAAGGTCAAGGTTGAGGTCTTCAATAAGGAAATATTCTTTACTGAATAAGGAAGGTGACTATGGAACCAAAATTGTTCAATCACATACGGAAGAAACATATACTCGGTAACAAAATCAGGACAGACAATACAAGAGATCAGTGCCTGATAGAAAAATACTCCCTGGAAACTGGTCTCTGTGAAAGCGAGCAGACAAAAGATTATTTTAACAGGATACAGAAGTATCTTGCCGATTACAACAAGTTCCTCGTATTTTCAGGGAAATCTAAAATCAAACTCCGTTACTACCAAATTCTCGCCTTGTTTTTCACTGAAGATTATTTTGATTGCAGGGGAGAGACTGAATACAATGAATTTGACACTAATTCGCTTGCCTATTGGATGGCGACCGGAAGTGGGAAGACAATTGTAATGCACCTGAACATCCTCCAATATCTTTCTAAGATGAAATCATTCGACAAATTCGAGATAATCATTACAACTCCCCTTACGAATCTGATAAGACAACATCAGAGGGAAGTGGTGCCATTCGTCGAGTATCTGAACAAGAAAACTTTGAACAACAGATTATCGCTCGTAATAGATACCACGCAGTCACTGCTCAACAGAGAAGAGGATTTCAAGTTCAACGCAAACAATAGATACGGCAGGCTCATCCTTGTTGATGAAGCGCATATTGGCCTTTCCGGAAGCAAAGAAGGTGAATTTCAAAGGTTCCGCAAGGAAATAAACAAAGGCAACAGTTTTCTTTTCGAATATTCGGCAACATTTCATAATCTTGCAGACAACCTCGAGGAAGACTATCAGAAAAGCGTCATATACGACTACAGTTACAAGGAGTTTTTCAAGGAAGGGTACGGAAAGGATTTCAGCATAAAACAGATATCCGAAGACGAGACGAGAGGCGAAGATGCTCCCGAAAGAATGAAGGCCAATCTCAACGAGAACTTTCTTATGCTCCAGGAGAAGCTCGAAATATACAATGAACTTGACTATAAACGTAAAGATCTTTTCAGTTCAGGGGAAAAATTTCCGGACAAGCCTTTGCTCGCATTCATGGGTAACACTGTAACCGGAGATAATGATGATTTGTCTGACATCCAGTCTGTCATAGCCTATCTCGCAAGGCTTGACGGCAAAGAGCGTGCCAAGTACAGTCTTGTTTTCGGAAGGAAACATAAAGGAAAGCTAAGACTTACACTGAACAGGCACGTCGAGGACGAAATACTGCTATCTTACGGTGATGGTGAATACTTTGGGATAGTTAATATCGGTGGTGGCGACAAGTTTTTCAGGAATTTTGCGTCCGAAGATGTCGAAAAAAAAGAAGCTGAAATTATCAATGATAAATATATCTTCGAAAACATTGACAGCAAAGAAAGCCCAATAAATATTCTTGTAGGTAGCAGAAAGTTTGCCGAAGGATGGAACTGTTTCAGACTTTCAGTAATTGGTTTGATAAATCTTGGCAGAAGCCCCGGCAACAAGATTATTCAGATTTTCGGGCGCGGAGTCAGACTTAAAGGACTGAATGATGACGGGAAACGCAGGGAACTAGGGCATAATGACCAGGGGTACGATATTTTGAGGAAAAATAAAGAGGACTTGGATAATCAAATAAAAATGCTTGAAACACTATGCGTTCTAAGTCTTAAGCCAAGTTATCTCCTTAGATTCACGGAGGATGTGATTAACGCCATTGACTACCAGTTCACCTTCACAATTCCGGTCGAACCGGTATTATTCAAACTTGGGAATGATGGAGAGATGGAGTTCGATGAATACCGTAAAAAACTGCCGATTTTCAAGCTTGCAAAAAAAGAGGTTGAATATACGAAAGCAATTCTTAAGCATGACTGTATTGAATTCGAGTATGTGGAAGGGGGAAAAATAACAAAGGACAAAATCCACGATTTCAAATTCCAAGTTGACTACCGCACCGACAAGACAAAAGATGGAGAAATAATAAATTCATCTCTGAAAAATGCTGCGGATACACTGAAAGAATATCTGATTACAGAATATTCAGAACAGGATGCAGGGATATTTTACGGAAACCGCTGCCTGCTTCAGATATATTCTGAAGACAACGGTGCTTTATCAGTTCCCAATATCAGCCAAGTAATAAATAGTTATGCGGATGAGATCAAATACGATTCATGTATTGATTCTCCTGACATCGTCCACGTCCAGAATCTTATTGACAAGATTTTTTCGGACTTCTCAAAAAAACTGAATAACAGGCTCAATCATATCATAAACTCAAAAAACTCTGTCCTTGGCGAGACAATTAAACAATCAGAAAAAGAAAACAGAGGAGATTTCATTTCCGAATATACCGTAACAAAGAGTTTCGATAAAAAAGAAGAATATTACAAATACTCCCAAGATAAAAATGCACAAAGCAAAGAAAAAAACAGGATTAAGGAAAGCTATGGGCTCGGACAATATAACGAAAAATTGCAACATCACATATATGAGCCAGTAATCAAGGAGCTGACTGAACAGGAAAAAGAAAAAACAATGATTTCACCAGACACATTGAATGAAGGTGAAAGAAAGTTCATAGCTGAATTCGACTCGTATATCAGTAGTAACTTTTCAGACAAAAAAGACTATGAATTTTACCTTATGAGGAATGTTGAGTCATTGAAAAGTATTGGGGTATATCTCGAGGATGACGAGCAGGTTTTCTTCCCGGATTTCATTTTTTGGATTATCGACAGGAAAAACAAAAAGACCTATTTGAATCTAATTGATCCGAAAGGAATTACAGGCACAGTAAAATCTGGGGCATTCAATAAGTTAAGCGAGAAAGTCAAGATTGGTGATAAGAAAAACAATAAAACACTAGGTGAAATTGAAAGTAAATTGAAAATTTATTATAAAAATAAAGATTTTTCAGTTAATTCTTTTATTCTGCTCCCTGAAAGCTCTGGAGATATTAAAAACAAAGATGATATGGTAAAATCCAATGTCTTTAGTCTTAAATGGGATCAGAACAATAAATATGAGAGTAAAAGTTGGCAGGAATGGATATTTCACAGGATTGGGATTGGCTGACAATACTTTTGCGATGCCTCATTGCAGAATCTCGTCGAATATATCGCGCCAGTGGATGCAGAGGGCAGAATCTATGGATTTTCTCTTCGGGTCGAGGGAAAGCAGGAAGGCGCGGCATTCCCCGAAGTCGCGCACAAGATTCTTGAATACTCCAATATCACGTTCCCCGATTTTCGCGGACGATTTTATCTCAATCAGCGCGGGTGGCATTCCTGGCCGCTCTATAATAAGATCAATCTCGGCGTCATCCTTTGTCCTCAGATAGGAAAAATTCCAGTCCAATCTCCTGTATTCTTTGAATTTCAAGAGTTCGAGAATGACTAAATGCTCGAATGCGTTCCCGAAAGCATATGTCCCCGGGATCAGTGCCTGGGACAGGGTTCTGTCAAGTGCCCGTTTTACACCTGTGTCGAAGAAGAAGAATTTCGGATTGACCCTCTGCCTTTTTCTTATTGACCGGTGATAGGGGTTCAGCCGGAATCCGATCAATGTGTCCTCGAGTATGTCGAAATATGACTGGACAGTTTTTGTGTCCACCCCAATGTCATAGCCTATTTTCGAATAATTTATTATCTGGCCATTTGACTGCGCGGCCACCTCGAGGAAATTCCTGAAAGGTGTCACTTTCCGGACAAGTTGCTCGACAGTTATTTCCTCTTTCAAATAGGTAAGCGCGTATGCGCTTAAGAACTCTTTTTTCTCTTCTTTTTCCTGGAACTGGAATATTTTCGGCAAGGTCCCCCATTCCAGAATTTCAGACATGTCAAACTTATCCCCGAGCTCGGATGCAGACAGGGGAAAGAGATGATACACGAAAGCTCTTCCTGCAAGGAGATTGGAGGCACCACGTCTCAGTTTTCTGGGACTTGAGCCTGTCATTGCGAACTTCCCTTTCCCCGACTCTATAAGGCTGTGCACGACATCAAGGAGGCGTGGTGCCTTCTGTATTTCATCAATCACCACCCACTCTGGTTTCCTTGAAAATCCTGCAAGCCGGTGCTCAAGTTCATTCGGATCCCGATTGAATAGATCCTCCTCTCCAGGATCAAGCAGGTCAATGAAAACAGCTCTTTTTTCAAAGAGTTTTTTGAGGAGAGTCGTCTTTCCTGTTCCTCTCGGCCCGAACAGGAAAAAACTGCTGTTTTCGCTTATTTTTAGATTTCTATTGAACATAATCCATATTTATACGCCATTTATGGAATATTGTCAACCTGTTTCTTGAAAATAAAACCAATTCATCTCTATTTTGCATCCTTTTTCCCGAAAAGATTGTTTTTGGGCAAGTTTTGTCCATATTTATATGATTGTGGAAAAGACGATGTAAGAGTAGAATTCAGAATATAAGCAAGAATCTATGCCTTTATGGGCGAGAATTTTCTTGTAAAGAAGCATATAGGCAAAAAAATGCCCACAACTTCAAAGGAAAAATATATCATTGACAATATCGAATCCTTGACTGAAATGGAGTTTTCGTTCAGAAAAAAGTTTATATGCAACGTAATGGGCAGGATATCCTACGGCGGAGGACTTCCTTTAAGAACAGAGATGAAGACCATAAAAGTAAGCAACCTCATGGAAGCCAAGAAGTGCCATGACATAATCTACTCTGAATTTGCCAAGGAATTCATCTTCAATTCCAACAACATTGAGGGATCAAAGATTCCGAGGGAAAAGGTTCTTGAAATAATCGATAAGGGAGACACAAAGTATAAGAACCGGAATGAAGTCAGGGAAGTATTGAATTCCGTGAAGGCTTTTGACTACATCCGCAAAGGGTTTAAATTTAACATCCCTTCTTTAAAAAGGCTATACTACATACTTACGGACGAGCTAATCATGGAAAATGGGGAAAGGTATCCCAAGGGGTTCAAAAAAATCCCCAACATTGTGGGAAACAGTCCTACAACCGCCCCCGAATGTGTCGAGTCTGAATTGAATGACCTTCTGAAATGGCTCAGAAACAACGCAGGAAAAATTCATCCGCTGATACTGGCTTTTGATTTCCATAAAAGATATGAATACATACATCCTTTTCTTGACGGCAATGGCAGGACTGGAAGGCTCATAATGAATAAAATATTGATGAGTGGAGGGTATTTCCCCATGATCGTATTCAATGAAAACAAGCTTTCCTACTTCAACTCGATGCAGAAAGCACGGCAGAACGAGGGGAAAAAGTATTACAAGCTAATGCTGTCCCAGGCCGAAAAAACATACGATTTAATTCTTGACACGATTCTTAGGTATTGATTTAGATGTGATTTAATTTGGAATTGTAACTAAAAAAGATTGTTTTTTGGCAAGTTTTGTCCATATTTATATGATTGCGGAAAAGACGATTTCTTAGAGTCAGAGAGTCAAGTGGTCAGAGGATAAGGGAATATGGTAAATAAGTTGACATTGTAGCCGCCTCTGTGTCAGAGGCGGCCACGGCTGACACAGCCGTGGCTATAGTTTTATGTCAGCTTGCTAAGCCGTTTAATATAACAAAATCATAACATGGTAAAAATTATGACTGAAAAAGCTTTAGTTGCAGTGATCATGGGAAGCAAGAGCGATCTTGCAGTGCTTGAGGACTGTTTCAGCACATTGAAAGAATTCGGTATCCCATTCACCGGAAGAATAATGTCCGCACACAGGACCCCCGACATTGCTGCGGAATTCGCAAAATCCTGCGAGAAAAATGGCATAAAAGTTATAATCTGCGCGGCTGGGATGGCGGCACACCTCGCCGGAGTTGTCGCAGGCCATACAACCTTGCCCGTCATAGGCATTCCGATGATCTGCGAGCCATTCAACGGGCTCGATTCGCTTCTTTCAATGGTACAGATGCCGCCGGGAATCCCAGTGGCCACGGTCACCACAGGCAAACCTGGCGCTAAAAACGCGGCGCTCCTGGCTGTCTCGATTCTGGCGCTCGCCGACAAGGATCTTTCTGGAAAACTCAAGGAATTCAGACGGGCTCAAGCGAAAAAGGTCTCGGAGGCGGATGTCGAACTCCAAAATAAGCTGAATGCATAAAATGAAATATTATTTTACCAGCATCCTTTTTCTAATCCCACTTTTCGGATCATTTGTAGTACTTTGCGAAGAGGAAACAAAAAAAGATGCGGAAAAAATAAAAATCACGGTCACCGACATTACGAAGGAGGAGAAAGTCGAAGAAACGACACAGATCCCTGAAAAGAAACCCGAGGAAAAACCTGCGGAAAACGAGAACGCCCCAGAACAGCCCCTATCCAAATTCGCCGTTGTCAACAAGCTTGATGAGATTTTATCAGTATTTGAAGCCAAGTCTCCTACGGGACTCGGAGTCATGAACGGTGAAACCGAAGAAGCCATTATAAATGAGACGTTGAAAAAGCTTCGACGCGGAATTGTCTTCAGCCGTGAAAAATCAAAGGAGGAGGCTCCTGTTCCGGAACCGGAATATTACCCGCCGGTCATAGTCTCATCCCAAAAAGTCGTGTATATAAGAATAGACGGATTCAGTGAAAAGATATTGACAATGCTCAAGGATGATCTGCAATCAGTATTCAGGCTGAAGAACAAGCCAAAGGGAGTGCTCATTGACTTGCGAAATGCAGTACCCCACAAATATGACTATGTGGTTACACTCAAAACTCTAGCACTTTTCATCCCGGGCAAGCTGCTGCCCTTCATTGACGGGGTGGAATATCCCGAACTCCTAGTAAAAAATATGCCGATAATTGCCCTGATCGGGGGAAAAACATGCGGTGAGGCCGAAATATTCCTTAACCTTATGTGCAAGATGAAATTTTGCATAACACTCGGAGAAATTACTGCCGGAAGCCCCTTCAGAATGATTGAATTCCCCCTCGAAACAGGCGGATATGTCAGAATTCCTGAAATTCCCAAGGAATTGTCGGAAATTACTCCGCTGCCAATTCCTCCCTCGATAGTGGACGACCCTGTTCATACTGGCAAACAGATAGGCTACAAGGACATATCAAGCCAGATTGACACCGAAAAAACCGACCCTGCACTGAAGAACGCCCTGGAAATCATTCTTTGCGTGGAAGGGCTTCACCCCGAAAAAGAAGAGAAGAAGGTGAAAAGTGAAAAAAATAATTCTGGAAACAGAGACTGAAAACTCGGCGATAGAGGAATGCCTGAGCCTCCTCAAAATCCAGGGAAGCGTCCTGCTCCTTCCCACTGAAACCGTCTATGGCCTGATGTGCTCATGGAACGATGAACTTGCCATCCGCCGCATCGAAAAGATGAAAAGAAGAGATGCCAACAAGAACTTCCAGCTATTGTCGGACGATATCGAGAAAATAGAGAGGATTGGCGGGATACTTAATGATGCCGCGCTGAAAATATGCTGGAAATTATGCCCGGGGCCGTTGACCCTCGTAATAAAATCCACGCATGGCGGAACAATAGGATTCAGAATCCCTAAATACGATTTTCTCCTCAAGCTGATTGCAAAATTCGGACATCCTCTCACGGCGACAAGCGCTAACATCTCTGGCGAGCCGCCGTACGCCAAGGCCGCAGAGGCACTTGTGAGCCTGGACAAGGAGTTCCCAGACATTCTCATTGACGGAGGTCTGATACCTTCAGGCGCCCTCGCCTCAACAGTTGTTGACCTCTCCGGTGATGAAATAAAAATCATACGAAAAGGCCTGATCTCCGAAGACGAAATAAGAAAAGCTGTGGAATGATGAGAAAACATATTCCTTTAATTGCAGGGACACTCACCTTCATCCTTCTTGCGTCTCTGTTTTTCCTCTGGACAAGCGGTGATTTTTCGCCGGTAATCTCAAAGCACATTCCCGGGATGGACGGCGAACCATCGGATAAAGCCACCAGGGAACCAGCCGCATGCGAAAATGTCGTGATAGGCGAATTCTTCAAGAAATTTTCCGACAAATATGAACAATCTGCAAGCCTTTGGCCGAGATTCCGCGGACCAGACTTCAACAACATGTCGCGAGAGGAAGCCAAGCTCTCCGATCTGCGAGATTCGCAAACCTGTGAGATCCTCTGGAATATAAAACTCGGAGAAGGACACGCAGCAGCAGCAGTGTTAAATGGAAAAGTTTTTGTGCTGGATTATCTCGAAGAGGAAAAATCCGACGCGCTCAGATGCTTCTCCCTCGAGGACGGAACCGAACTCTGGCGCCGATGGTACAAGGTGGCCGTCAAACGAAACCACGGAATATCGAGAACCATACCGGCGGTAACGGAAAAATACACCGTGACAATAGGTCCGAGATGCCAGGTAATGTGCGTGAAAACAGATTCCGGCGACCTGCTCTGGGGTAAAGACCTCGTCAAGGAATTTGGAACAACTGTTCCCGGCTGGTATACCGGGCAGTGTCCGCTGATACTCTACGATCAGGCAATCATCGCTCCGGCGGGGAAAGATGTCCTGGTTTTCGGAGCGGACTGCGAAACTGGCAAAATTCTATGGAAAACTCCCAACCGGCGCAAGTGGCAGATGTCGCATTCCTCGCTGATTCCGATGAGTTTCGGCGGGAAAAAATTTCTCATATACTCCTCAGTGGGAGGGATTTGCGGTATTTCAATTGACGGGAATGACCGTGGAGAAATCCTATGGGAGACCGAAGAGTTCAATCACAAGGTTGTAGCACCCTCCCCTCTTCCGCTCGATGGTGGAAGATTCTTGGTGACGGCAGGCTACGGTGCTGGCGCGGCTCTTTTCCAACTGCGCGAATCAGGCGGGGAATTTTCTGTCGAGAAGCTGAAAAGCTATCCTCCGACCGGTGGACTCTGCTCTGAACAGCAGACCCCGATTCTATACGACGGACATATTTTTTCAATACTTCCCAAAGACGCCGGAACCTTGAACGGACAGTTCGCCTGCGCAAAAGAAGACGAGCCTGATAAGATCCTGTGGTCGAGCGGAAAAACGGAAAGATTCGGATTCGGGCCATATCTTATTGCGGATGGCAAGTTCTTCATCCTCAACGAGAACGGAGAACTCAACGCGGCAAAGGCATCCACCGGCGAATTTCAGAAACTTGGAACTTTCAAGGCGCTCGCAGGCTCCGACGCCTGGGGCCCGATTGCACTCACGGATGGAAAAATGATAATAAGAGACTCGACCACAATGACCTGCATCAGGCTGAGTAATAAGAAAGATAAATAATCGTAATGCGGCAGAGTTTTCCGGCAAATAACCTTTTTGGAGGGACGCGCTCCGCCGCGTCCGCCTAAGGCCACGACAGAGCGTGGCCCTCCACCTCAAAAACTGGCGCATTACAAATAACCAGCCACGAAAAAGCACAAGAGGCACAAAAAAATATTATGATTGCAAATTTCCCCGGCAAAAGTTCAATTTCGCGTTATTGGCGTGTTTCGCGGGCAATTCCATCTCTTCCATAGATCATTTACCATATTTTCAGAGACAAGCATTGAAATAATGCGGCCGGGGAGAAAAACAATAATTACAATCCTGATGGAAATGAAGAGGATCGAAAGAGCCATATCGAATCTTGATATACCACTTCCGGGACTCAGCATGGCCGAGACTATTTCCTTTTCAGAAACATAATAGAACAAAATGTTGTAGACGACGATCATAGATAGGATCTCGACAATGTTCTTCCCGATTTTCATTTCCCATTACTCCTGCAATATTTTTTAAATTGATTCTTGTCAAGCGCTGTAAGCATAGCAAACATTATCGAATTCCCAATTGGGCCACCGATGACGAAATTCCTTTTCCCATTCGAATCATAAGGCGCACCAAAGAGATAGACCGTTGCGTACAGCTTGCGGAACAGATCATAATCGCCGTGGATTCTTGTTCCTGCAACGGTGAAACCTGAGGCCGAAAACCCATAGCCGAATATTACCGGTCCGGAATCAATGTCCCCATATCCGCCTTTCACGGATGACGGATATTCTTTGATTCCGCCGAAACCAAACAGGCCACTGCGAAGTTCGCGTTTCAGCGAATTGTAGAGGGATAAGGATAAATCAGGGTCAATGAATGACAAAAAATATAGGCCAAGGGATGTTCCGGATCCGCGCGGTAAATCCGCCGGGATTCCTGTTTCCCCGTCAACGCATTGAAAGAGAATTCCTGTCTTCTTATCAGTGTATTTGTTTTTCATCCTTGAAAGGCATTTCCCCGTGAGGTCCGAATGATTTGCTCCCGTGGCCCTGTCATAAAGGCCTATTGATGCGATCACCGCGCAATTGTCTACAGGGTAGTATTCTCCCGGATAGGTCTGTAGTAGCAATGTCCTGGATTTCTCCAGCCTTCTGGCAAGTGCGGAAGTGATGCGGTCGTTCAGTCCGCTGAATTCTGATTTGTTCTTCAGAAGGCGATGGAAACTTAGCAGAAGATTGAAGTATCCGAGGTATGCGGCATGGTCGGAATCGGAGTCCAGCGAGTCTATGGGATCGTTCTCCCAGGAATTTTTATCGAATTCCCTTACGTCAGGGGATAGCATCTGCCTGATACATTTCTCCATTTGCGTGAGGTATCTTTCCTTTTGTCCCGGGTTAAGTATGGCCATCTGGCCGAATCCCATTCCGGACATCATATATGAGCCGAAGAGCCATTCACCGTTGAAAAGTTCGGAGCCGGTCTTGAAGGATTTGCGATCCATTTCATGCGAAATGATTGATTCCACCTGCTTCGCGATCTTTTCCTGGATATTGCCGCTATTGGAAAAGATCTGCGGAGCCTCCCTGGCACACCAGTAGTGCGGGATAAGATAAGTTACGAGAGCAAATAGCAGGACGACAATCGTCAGCCTCAACAGACGTACTGAGATGTTTTTGTTTTTTGACATTGCCAACTCCTTTTCTACAGTTCAAATCATTTTTTCTGCGGATGTATGCAGTAAGTGAATTCAACGTCTCACATCTCCCTTGGTGCCTTCTGTTTTTTCAATAGTTTCAGAAAACAATTTGCCCCAATGATACATGAAGAACATTTTTTCCTTGGGTAGGATTGAATCGGACGTGGCGATTATGGGACGTAGCGCTGTCATCATCTGGAGCGATGTTATCATAAAGAGCAATATCCAGAAAAGGGGATACCATAGGTTCTTGCATTTAAGGGACAACGCGGCTTTGACAAGGACGCGCATGCCGAAGATTGTGCTTATGAACCAGAAGATGATATGGAAAAAGCCGATGAAGAAAACTGTATTTGTAGATTGGGAAAAAACCCATGCGACCGGCGCAAAGCCCACAATCAAAATGGAAAAGACCGATATTGAAGAAAGCAATACCAGCAATGCGCTCGCCGGCTTGAGATCAATCCCGGCCAGGCAGATGAAAATATAGAAGCTGGGATAACAGAACGTCAATTTCGTGCCGAAAACCTGTGCAAGCATGCCATTTATGAGAGCATTGCAAGCGGTGGTCATGAGGATAAGAAGGGGAAATTTCATGGAGACATAGAAACTCTGGAGCGGAGAACGCCAGAGTCCGACACTCAAGCCATATAGTGAACTGCAAATAAATGCCAGGATAAGACAGGAGTATAATGATTTACTGGGGTATCTCCTTGACTAAAGTACCCCCTACGGCTTGTGTTTTTCATGCTTGTTACGCAGGCCTTTTGAGATGGAACGGTACGTTGCCGGTGGGGTTCGCACAGAGTTCTCGATAAGACGCTGGAACAAGA
>CAIQLG010000373.1 GCA_903872565.1 uncultured Lentisphaerota bacterium
ATGGGGAGCAAACGATGTCGGCGCGGCAACCTGGGGTAACGGTGCCAGCGGCACAAGAGATACTGTAGCCAGTGGGAACAGCCTGATCGGCAGTACAGCCACCGATCAGGTCGGAAATGGCGGTGCAACGGCACTGACCAATGGGAATTATGTGGTATGCAGCTATTTATGGGGAGCAAACGATGTCGGCGCGGCAACCTGGGGTAACGGTGCCAGCGGCACAACAGGTACTGTAGGCAGCGGGAACAGCCTGGCCGGCGCTACACCCAGCGATCGTGTCGGTAATGGCGGTGCAACGGCACTGAGCAACGGGAATTATGTGGTAAGTAGCTATAACTGGAAGAACGCTGGCGTGGCCAATGCTGGCGCAGCGACTTGGGGTAACGGTGCCACCGGCACAACAGGTACTGTAGGTACAGGTAACAGCCTGGTGGGCACTACAGCCAGTGATTTTGTTGGTTTAGGCGGTGTAACGATACTGAGCAACGGGAATTATGTGGTATGCAGCCCTCGCTGGAGTTCCTACATAGGCGCGGCAACCTGGATGAATTGCACCAATGGCAAAACCAAAGAGGATGCGTTCGGCGCAGTCTCAGCCGCCAACAGTCTGGTCGGCAGTAATGGCAACGATCAGGTCGGTCGCAGCGGCGTAGTGCCGCTAATGGACGGCAAGTATCTTGTCTGTAGTAAATTATGGACTGGCGATGGCAGCACAGGATTAGGCGCATTCACTCCCAGCGCGGCCGACGGCTCTACGGTGGGCGCCGTATCCTCGGCAAACAGCATCGCTGGAACTGGAGCCAATGCCTGGACATCCCCTGATATTACTTCCAATGTCGTTTATAATAGAACGCTGGATAAAATATATATTGGATTTACCGCCCAAATGCGGGTCGCGGTTGTTGCAATTCAAATAACTGTAACCGGCGTTGCAGTGAAAACACCACCGACAAAAGTAACTTATATCGCGGGTGAAACTCTGGATCTGGCAGGTTTGGTCGTAACCCTGACAAAGTCGGATGCAAGCACGCAAGACGTTGCCTTCGCGGACTTTGCGGCTAATGGCATAACAACAAACAAGGTAAATGGAGCCGTCCTGGAAGTCACTGACACGTCTGTTGTGATCACGGTCAACGGGCAGACCACCAGCCAGGCGATCACGGTCAACGCAGTGTCGATAACCGGTGTTGCAGTAAAAACACCACCGGCAAAAGTAACCTATGACGCTGGTGAAACTCTGGATCTGACAGGTCTGGTCGTAACCCTGACAAAGTCGGATGCAAGCACGCAAGACGTTGCCTTCTCGGACTTTGCGGCGAATGGTATAACAACAGTCAAGGCAAATGGCGATGTTCTCGCAGCCACGGACACGGCGGTCGTGATCACGGTCAACGGGCAGACCGCCAGCCAGGCGATCACCGTAACCGGCGTGGCCTGCGGGAAAATCTACACTCTGAAAATCTCGGAAATCCAATGGCCGTCTCCAGCTCAGACACTTGCGAACTTCGCAAAAAAACCGACAGTCTATGCGACATACATGGCGGGCGGCAAAAGCAAAAAAACAGCACTCAATGTGGCCAAGAAGATAGAAAAAGGCAAGCCTGTCGCCAGCGTTGAATGCGAATGGCTTGGGAAAATTGCACTCCTTGATAAGAAAATCTGGACTGCGGACAAGACAAAGACGACAGCCGAGATACTTGCCGCCAGCCCACCAAGTCCCCTAGTGTGCAGTGTTTTTGTTTCCGGTTCAGATTCCTCTGTACCGGCTGTCAAAGTAAAGGGGATTGACACTGGAATTGATCTCTCGCTCCAGCCTCCGGAAATCACAGGAGTCAATCCGGCAACTGCCAGCTTTGGCGAAAATGTAAAAGTCGTCATAAGCGGAAAAATGTTTGGAAAAAACATTCCCGCAGCCTGGCTTGAATACAAAAATGACAAGGGTGATGTCAAGCAGTTGAAACTCAAGGTTGACAAGAATTCCCTGGCCGTGAACGGTGTGGATGCGAAAGGCAAGCCGAGCGCGATGAACATTCAGACCGGGGACAGCGAAATCACTGTCTTTATGCCGAAAAAAGCGCCCAAAAACTGGCAGTCCGGCGCTCATAACATCGTCATAGACAACAAGGTCTGCCGTGCGACGATCCAGTTCCAGACTGGGGAGTGAGAAAATTAGAGGCCAGTGTGTCTAATCTGCATATTGCTTCCGCCCCTTGCCGTTGCGGACAAGGGCTGCGGCAGCTTTCTGATTGTACTGGTACTCACGCTGCTTGGCTGGATACTGGGAATAGACCTGCTGTGACATATTCCTGAAGTCGGGGACAGGTTGACTTCATGTAGCTCTGTCCAACATTGGACGAAGGTAGTATGTAAGCTTCTCATACTGTTGTCAGCATTTCCTGCGGATTAAGCTGAGTGCCAACTTCTGCACCTGTCACCATGACAATCGCCGCCTCTGCCGGACCAAACGGATCGATCAGCCCCACGTCGTCCGTTGTAGTGAAATACGGCGAGAGCCAGGAGTTCACAATATCACCTGACACCGGATATTATATTGCCGATGTGAAATCCGAAATAGACGGGCACAGACCACGGATTACCGACTATGGGCCACGGATTACGGATCTAGTCCTTTTCGTCCCTCCGGTGTCCCTTTGTGTTGGTCCCTTATGTCCCTCGAAACTGTCGCAAGAAAGATGAAGGTACTAATGTCAAAGAGGCAATATCTCATCTTTAAGGAATTTAATATCTATTGATTTTTTTAGAAAATGTAATGCGTTATTGTTGTTATATTATGTTGTAGCCACGGCCATGTTGGCCGTGTTCGCCCCCAACATGGGGGCGGCTACAGTAAAAAAACCATTTGCCGGAAAAGACTGGCGGCTAATTGATCATGCCTACTTTCAGTTCGATCGGACGGTTGAATTCTCGTGAGCCAGTTTTATATTAGTTGCCATGTAAGACATGATCAAATGAAGGCGACAATGATGAAAAAGCCGGCAACAACTTTTGCGACTGCTCTTTTCTTGTCTGCGGCATTATGCATGTCTGTTTTTGGGGGCTCCGAAAAATCGGAAAAGTCAGAAGCTCCACAGCCACCCTTCATGGAATCCGGAAAAGGCTATGTCGAGATTCTTCAAAACTTGTCCCTCGATCCGCCGGGGAAAAAATTCTTCATACTTTCGCAGTCTTACCTTACACTCCTGGACGAGGACGAGAACAACTTTTATGTCATCACCCGTCTGAAGGAAGGCTCCTGTAGCTGTGTCATTCCAAAATATGCGAAATTCACAAGCATCATGGATATTTCAGAAAACAGGGATTCCATCTATTTCAGAGGCTCAATCGAGGTTAAGACATGTCCTTTCAATCTCGAAAAGGGAGAAGAACTGCCCATTCAGGGGGAAAGGGACGGCAAATGGGAAATTATGGTTACCAGAAAAGGCAAGAACTTCTCTGTATTCATCCCGAAAGATCTGGAAAACACGAAATTCCGGGAAAAAAGCTCTTTTGCGGAATTTGCAGATATACAGAAAAGAAAGGGGCTCGAATATTTCCAGGGCGGATGGATGAAATCCGAGGAGGTTGGAAAAATAAGAGAGAAAAAACGGCTCGAGGAGGAAAAGACAGAATTGAAAAAAGAAGAGCTTTTCAAGGCGGCCGATAATGGCTATATAGTCCTTAAGGACGGCACTGTTCTCAAGGGAGTGAGAAAAGGAAGCGACAAAAGAAATGTCTATTTCGAATCGAATGGCCGGGAACGCTGGGTTTCTCCCTTCGACATCAAGGATCTGAGCGCTGAACAGATGAAGGGAGAGGGCTTTTACAAGGAGGCGGAAACTCTGTTTTTCAAGGCTGCCGAATCCAGGGCTGTAAGCCAGGGAGAAGCCATGAGAAATGCCGAAAAGGCTCTGGTCTTTCTGGAGAAGGCCTCGGAGACCGGGTTGCACATGCAGGACAGGATCTCGGATCTTTCACAGAAGCTCAACGAGTTCATCTGCAATGTCCAGGACTATCTTTTGCAAAATGGACTTGTCCTGTATGAATATGTTGTCCTTCCACAAAATGTTCTCAACTATCATCTTGACAGCGGACATATTCTGCTGAGGAAAAAATTCTGGGTTGATCCTGATCAGATATGTGCAAAATGCGAGGGGAGCGGGAAAAATATATGCCCGGGATGCGCAGGCACCGGATCAGTCAAGAAAAATTGTACCAAATGCAAGGACGGCAGGGTCACCTGCCAGATATGTGGCGGAAAAGGAGAAAAACAGTGCTGGATATGCAAAGGTTCTGGAACACTTATGAAAAAGTGCCCGACCTGCCATGGAAAAGGATCGATCATTGACTACGACAGCTTTGGCGGTTACGGATATGGCTATTTGGGAGGATACAGCAATCAGATTGTCATTTCATCAAATGGAGGTCCGATAATCTACAGCGGATATCAGTCTAGTTGTGGCAGAGGCGGAGTAGGATGCGGAGGATGGGGCGGGGGGATTTCAGTCCAGACATGCCCTGTCTGCGATGGTTCGGGCCAGGTCGAGAGAAGATGCTGGAACTGTAGTGGACGTGGAGAAGTACCATGCACCGAGACTCAGATATGCAAGTTTTGCCAGGGAAAAGGATTTTCTATGGAAGTGTGCGGAGAATGCAAAGGACTGAAAAAGGTGGAATGCGCCGATTGCAAAGGAAAAGGATACCACGGGGAGACACAGCCCTTCGTAGAAAAATCCTCGCCTCCGCCCAATGGCATCATATCTCCAAATTCACCCCTTGCCGTTCCGACATATTGAAACTATATTAAAAAAATAATTAAAGGAACTAATAATGAAAAAGAACCGGATTGCTGCTCAGCTCTATACTCTGAGGGATTTTTTGAAAACTCCCGAAGAGATCGCAAAAAGTCTCAGGAAAGTCAAGAAAATCGGATATGATGCCGTCCAGATTTCAGGTCTTGGTCCGATAGATACTGTGGAACTCAAAAAGATCATCGATGGAGAAGGACTTGTCTGCTGTGCGACACATGAATCCGGAAAGACAATCTGCGAGGAACCACAGAAGGCAATTGAGACGCTTGGTATCCTCGGATGCAAATATACTGCATATCCATATCCGCATCTCCCGGTGAAGACCAAGGAGGATTTCAAACAGCTCGCCTGCCTCCTCAACCGGGCCGGAAAGGCCTTCGCCGCGGCTGGAATGGTTCTTACATACCATAACCACGCGATTGAATTCGAAAGATTCGGCAAGAAGAACGGGCTTGAGATAATCTACGGCAAAACCAATCCGGACTACCTGCAGGGCGAACTTGACACCTACTGGGTGCAGTATGGTGGCGGAGACCCTGTGGAATGGTGTAAACGGCTCAAAAACAGGCTTCCTCTCATCCATCTGAAGGAGATGGGAATAGTAGAAAACCAGATAAATATCCTCGAGGTTGGAAGTGGAAACCTCAACTGGAAGAAAATCATCAAGGCCGCCAAAAAATCAGGCTGTGAATGGTTCATCGTGGAACAGGATACCTGCCGTTTTGATCCTTTCGACTCCCTTAAAATGAGCCTTGACTATCTTGTCGCGGAAATCTGATATTTGTAGATAAATATTCACCGAAGTACATGCCTCGGTGAATATTTAAAGCGAAGTCATGTCCCTTGACTGTGCGGAGACCATGTGTATCATGGCTTCCTGGCGGCGGATTATGTTCTTCTCGTAAAGCTCCTGGAGAGCCTTGTCTAGCGTTATCATCCCGTCTTTCGCATTGGTCTCAATGACTGAAGGGATGAGATGTGTTTTTCCCTCTCTTATCAGGTTTCTCACTGCGGACGACCCCAGCATTATTTCAAATGCCGCGACCCTGCCCTTTCCGTCCTTTCTCTGGACGAGCCTCTGTGAAATTATTGCGAGTATACTTCCTGCAAGCTGAACTCTGATCTGGTTCTGCTGGTGCGAGGGGAACGAGTCTATTATCCTGTCTATGCTCTGGCCGGCGCTGTTGGTGTGGAGGGTGGCGAAAACCAGGTGTCCGGTCTCCGCCGCCGTGAGAGCGGCCGCAATAGTTTCAGGATCGCGCATTTCTCCCACGAGTATTACGTCGGGATCCTGCCGGAGGACATACTTCAATGCATTTGCGAAGCTCAGAGTGTCGGCGAAAACCTCCCTCTGCTCGACCACTGCCTTCTTGTTGGCGTGGACATATTCTATAGGATCCTCCACTGTTATGATATGGCAAGGTCTTTCATCGTTCACTCTGTCTATGAGGGAGGCCATCGTCGTGCTTTTTCCGTGCCCTGTCGGGCCTGTTATCAGAATAAGTCCCTGGTGTTTTCTAACTATATTCACAAGGATCTGCGGCAGTCCAAGTTCGGCGGGAGACGGTATATTCTTAGGTATAACTCTCACTGCTACCGCCACATTGCCCCGCTGAAAAAAACCATTTATCCTGAATCTGAAGGGAACAAGGATCTTTTCTTTGCCAACCCCGGATTTCTGGATGTTCACGCTAAGCGCAAAATCTATTTCCCTTTTTTCCTCGAATATCTCCCTCTGTTTCGAGTTGAGCATGCTGAATAGAAGCCTCTTAGTGTCCGACTGGGTGAGAACATCCGTCTCGAGGGGCACTAGATCGCCGTTGACTCTCAGGCACGGACAGCTTCCGGTAGTTATGATCAGGTCGCTCGCATCGTTGGAGATTGCTGCGTGAAGCAGCCGTTTCATATTCAGGTTGTTGGGTGCCTCATCGTCTTCAAGTTCGCTTCTGAATGTCTCTACACCGCTTTCCATTCCCTGCGCAAGAAGGAGAAACTCGTCCTTGTTCTGAGCGGCCTTGGAGCCCTCCGCCAGATCAATCTTGCCAGCCTTGTAAAGGTCTGCAAGCGCCCGGGAAAAAGTTCTCATCCCCTCCTCGTGGCCTCTCCTTATGGTATCTTCAAGCTCGGAATAATTTCTCTGCGATATGAGATGCCTCACAAGCGGAGTTCCCCTCATGATTTCAACCACGGGCATAATGCCGGTGCCATCCGCCTTGCGAACAAGTTTCTGGGCGATAATGCCCTCGAGCGCCATCGCAAGATCCGCCGCCGCCTGCTCTCTGAGGTTGTCTGGAAAATGATTAAGTATTCTTTCGACGCACTGGACAGTGTTCGAGGTATGCACGGAGGAAACCACAAGATGCCCCGTCAGAGCTGCGGTGATCGCAATCTGCATTGTGTCGAGGTCTCTCATCTCACCTATGAAAATGGCATCCGGGCTTTCCCTTACTACGTGCTTCAGCGCCTCCGCGAATGTCATTGTGTCGGCTCCGACCTCGCGCTGGGTTATCAGGGACTTCGCATCAGTGTGTATGAATTCTATGGGATCCTCGACCGTGACTATGTGTTTTGCAAAATTCTCATTTATGTGGTTCAGAATTGCCGCCATCGTGGTTGACTTTCCGCTTCCGGCTGGGCCGACCACAAGTATCAGGCCGCGCGGCGCCTGTGCGAAATTCGCAATAGTCGAAGGCAGATCGAGATCCTTGAAATTCAGTTTTCCTGACGGAACAAGCCTGGCGACAAGTCCTGGAACGCCCTGCTGGCAGAAGAAGTTGATCCTGAAGCGCATCCCGTGCTCGAGCGTGATTCCCGCATCCAGATCTCCAGTCTCGAGAAATATCTTTTCCGCATGTGGAAGAACTGAACTTTTTCTGAAGGCGGCAATTTCCTCGGCAGTTACTTCCGGCACATCGAGCCGTTTTATCACCGTGTCCGAACGGAAGCATGGCTTTTTGCCTGCCACCGCGAAAAGATCCGATGCCTTCCCTGACATCATTTCCCTAAGGAGTTCTATTATCCTCATCTGCTTCCCTGAGTTTCTTTTAAGGATGCTGTATCATAGGTAGAGAATATATTTTCAAAGCGGGTTTTGTCAAGGGTAGGGGGGCGTTAAGGGGAAAAATTTACATTTGACAATACATGAAAATTGATGGCATGCCTATATTTTATGCGACCCAAACGGCCTGGTAGGGCGTGTTTCGCCGACCTGTCCGCCGTAGCTCATTGGCGAAGGAGGAAACCGCCATAAAAGGACGGACGGCCCGTCGATCCGGCACTGCCTCCAGTCCCGCAAATCAGGACGCGCGGGGTGCTTAGGCATAAGCCTGCCTTCTTTCATCCGATGCAAAAAACAGGAACAAAGCCTATGAATTCTATGACAGCCTCGGAGGCAAAAGGGAAGACGAATTCCTTGCGCCAAAATCCCTGCTTGCTGGTGCCGTCTGCGCCGTGAACGTGGGCGACAGGGGAAAAGCGATGAAATACTGCGAGGCCGTACTGAAGGATTTCGGGAAGACACCATACGCCGCCGCCTATTTCGGAGTTGGCACGCTCAGGCTCGTCAAATGGGGAAGGAGTGAGGTTACAGCGGCAAAAGTATTCATGGGACTCTTTTCCATTGTCCTTGCCGTATCCCTAATATGGCTTAGAATCAGATAGGAACACCTATTGGCAGAAAAAACCCTAAAGAAATCTGATGCAAACTATGTGCATAAATTATTCTGGTCTAAGGGGTCATATCTCTCGCTGTGTAATGCGTATGAAGAAGTTTATGAGCCTTTTCCGAGCCAGGTTTATCGAGGAAATCACGGTAGAGTTTTTGCACATGGAAGTTCTCATGTGATTTTCTTACGGGCTTCATCCTGTCTTCTTCATAAAGAGCAAGGCGTCTTCTGTCCAGAATGGAGTCATCGCCGTGTATGTAGGGCTGTCCGCCACCGTTTATGCATCCGCCGGGACAGGCCATGATTTCTATCGCATGATATTGAGCCTCTCCGCGTCTGATTTTCTCCAGAAGCGTCCGCGCATTGCCAAGACCGGAACTTATGGCGACCTTGATTTTCTTGTCTCCGATGGCAATCTCCGCCTCCCTTATGCCCTGAAGCCCTCTCACCTCTTCGAAATCAACGCGTTTCAGCTCTTTACCAGTGACCCATTCTGACGCGGTCCTGAG
This sequence comes from uncultured Lentisphaerota bacterium, assembly GCA_903872565.1. Taxonomy (GTDB): domain Bacteria; phylum Verrucomicrobiota; class Lentisphaeria; order Victivallales; family GWF2-50-93; genus CAIQLG01. The sequence goes on from CAIQLG010000373.1 coordinate 8,983, forward strand.
GACGGCTTCGAGGACTCCCCCGGTGGTTCCGAATATAACTCCCGCCCCGGTTGACTCGCCGAGGGGATTGTCGTAAGTGGAGTTGGGAAGATCGTTGAACTGTATTCCCGCCTCCTTGAGCATATTGGCAAGTTCGCGTGTTGAAATAACAATGTCCACATCTCTCACTCCATCATGCGAGAATTCCTCTCTGGCAGCCTCGTACTTTTTCGCCAGGCAGGGCATTACCGAGACCATCACGACATCCGATGGTTCGAGCCCTACTTTTTTCGCATATATTGATTTGGCGACCGCCCCAAGCATCTGCTGCGGCGATTTTGCGGTAGAAGGAATATTGATGAGATCAGTGAACTGATGCTCGAAAAACTTGACCCATCCCGGACAGCAGGAAGTCAATATTGGGAGATTCTCGTTTCTCTGCAGCCTTCCTATGAATTCGGTGGTCTCCTCCATTATTGTGAGGTCAGCGGCGAAATCGGTGTCAAATATCTTGTCGAACCCGAGCATTTTCAGGGCGCTTACCAGTTTTCCTGTTGTGATCGAACCGGGCTCCATTCCGAACTCTTCGCCAAGCGCCACCCTCACCGCAGGAGCCGTCTGCACGACAATATGCTTTGAGTCATCGTTCAGCGCCCTCCAGACATCATATGTCCTGTTCATTTCCGTAAGCGCGCCGACAGGGCATACCGACACGCATTGTCCGCAGAAAGTACACTTGGTATCGGCCAGCGGTTTCTCAAATGCAGGGCCAACCACAGACCAGAACCCCCTCCTGATTCCGGAAAGTATTCCCACAGTCTGGATGGTATTGCAGGCGGTTTCGCACCTCCTGCACATTATGCATTTGTTGAGATCTCTGACTATCGCCTCGTTGGCAAGATCAATGTTGTGATGGATGCGTTCTCCCTTATAGATAATCTTGTGAAGTCCCATTTCCTGGGCGAGCGATTGCAGCTCGCAGTCCAGGTTCTTCTCACAGGTGAGACAATCCTTCGGATGGTTCGAGAGGAGCAGGTCCAGCATTGTCCTGCGAGCCTTTATGACTCTGAGAGTGCTCGTCTTGACCAGCATTCCCTCCTCGACAGGGGTGCAGCATGCAGGGGCGAGATTTCGCCGCCCCTTTACCTCAACCACGCAGATCCTGCAGGATCCTATCCTGTGTTCTAGCTTGAAACTTTCTAGCTCGAGATTGCAGAGCGTGGGTATTTTAACATTGATTTTTTTAGCGGCATCAAGTATCATCGCCCCTTCTTCAACTGAGACGGGCTGTTCGTTTATCATAAGATTTATCATTTAAAAACTCCAGAATAATTTTATGGACAAGTCAAACAATAGAAACTTATCTGAAAAATTCAAGAGGATACCATTTTTATCATTTAGCAAATATTTGCTTGAAAAAGAAATTTTGACAGTTATCCTAGAAATATTGACAGTTTGCACTGAGAACTCCGTGAAATCCGGAGGCGGTCGCGCCACTGTAAATGGTGAGTTAATCGAACCATGAGTCAGACCTTTGAGCAAGCTGAATATGACGGTATGCTTTCGCGTCAAGGGACATCGTCTTAGGCAAAGACTGTACTAAGCCGGCGTTTTCCCATTGGAAAGCGCCGGTTTTTTTTTGCGCGAAACAAAATAAAATGTAAAGGAAAATGTTATGAATCCACGAAACGGAACCTCGGGGGAAAACCGATTCACAATAATAGAACTTCTAGTTGTAATCGGCATAATTGCGCTTCTCGCAACTTTGCTCCTGCCAACACTTTCAAGAGCCAGGGAAATGGGCAGACGGACACAATGCGCAAACAACCTGAAAAACCTCTCCCTCGCAAACAAGAACTATTCCATGGATTACAAGGTTTACTGCCCCGCCCGGACTTCTGGCATAATGTCATATGGATATCAGTGCCTCGCATACAGAAGCTCGAGCACAAACCCGTGGGACACGTCCTCTGGAACCCTGTCCGTGTATATGAAAGATATGGAAAAGGCGGCAAGATGCTCCACAATCACATTTCTGACTCCTGAATCCAGACCTTTCATCTACGGTTACAACTGGTTCGGTGGCGGAAGCAATCATTATTTCAAAGGTTACAATGGAAGCACCTGGAATCTCGGTTCATCTTTGATGCCGGAACAGATCGCCTCCCCTTCCTCCACAATAGAGTTCGGCGATTGCGCACATCTGAACACAAGTTCCATTATTGTCGAAGACACACAGTTGAACGTACCATATTCAATAGCAAACGCGACTCAGAACAAGCTGAAAACTAAAAAACCTACGACCACGACAAACGTCTCCAAATTTCATTTCAGACATGTGAACACGGCCAACTGCGCCTGGGTAGATGGACACGTTTCGCAGGAAAAAAAAGAATGGTCGAGCGACACAACACGTGCAAACTTGGGTCTTGGAAATTTCGGCCCGACAGACAATACATATTTCGACCCGTGGGCGGACGACATCCCGTTGGAATAATAAAATGAATGCCCAGCACGGAATGTCCAATTATCAAGTAAAAAAAATGTAGAAAAAGGAAACTGATATGCTTCAGGACGTAAGACAAATGAAGGAAAAGATTGAAAGAGCGAAAAGAGAGAAAGCTCTTGAGCAGGAAAGTCTAAAGGAAAAGCATAAAAACGAAGTTTACGGCAGTGTCCATCAGCGAGTGGAGGATATGAAAAGAAAAAGAGTTGAAACCCACAAAAGCAGAGTCCGCCTTGGTAAGACTTTTATGTTCCTGAAGCTGTCGGGGGTTGCCGGCCTCTTCATATTGCTGGCATTTTCCATCAATTACGCCTTCAGGGACAGCATTGGCACAGGGAAGGTCAAGATCCTCATGGAAGAAGGAGAGGCGGATGAACTTGATGCCGCGATGGCATCGAAATATGTCCGGGAAATGCTGGATGACGTGGCGGGCAATGGTGTAGATGCTCTGAAGAATCATTGGTCTCCGAGTGCGGATGAGGAATCCAGATTCTACGGCGAAGAAATACTTGGGGAAATAAATGCTTCCGCGGTGGATTTCAAATCCGTAAAAAGTCTTCCGCACAATTTTTTGAAGGTCAATTGCACCAATAACGGTCATCCACTCTCATTTTCAATTGCCAAAGACTCAAACAAAATGTTACTTATCTCTGTGAACTGAAAGCTAGACTCGAATTTATGGGGAAAATATTTTTTAGCCATTTGTGGCGAATCATGATAAATGCTTTTGCCGAAGTAGGCCAAGTCTCGATGAGACTTGGCATGTGTGGTTTTGTCAAAGCCAGACCTCCTTTTGCGAATCTCACAGAGAAGGCCGAAATCGTATCTGCCGGTACCGTAAGTCCTTTTTCTCACATGAAACAACATAGCCTGTTGCTGCCATGTCTGGCGGCAATCTCCATTTTGCTGGCTGCGAATTTCGCAATCTGCGCGGAAAAATCTGCGGGGCGGCCGCAAAGGATAGTTTCTCTTTCACCTGCAATTACCGAGCAGATTTTCATCCTCGGCGCCCAGGACAGACTTGTAGGATGCACAATCTACTGCACAAAGCCTGCCGAGGCGGAAAAAAAGGAGAAAATTGGCACAGTGCTCGAGATAAATCTTGAAAAACTTGTCGAACTCGCACCTGATCTCGTCATCGGTTCATCGCTTACAAAACAAGGAACCGTCGGAAAACTCAAGGAACTCGGATTCAAAGTTGTCATCTTCAACTCGCCAAAGGATTTTAAAACCCTCTTCAAACAATTCATGGAACTCGGAGAACTCATCGGCGAAAAAGAGAAGGCGGTAGCAATTGCATCGGAATCGGAAAAGAAAATGAACCGGATTAAAACACTCGTCTCTGCCCTTGCAGACAAACCAAAGGTACTATTCCAGATAGGCGCAAGTCCCATGTATGTCGCGGGAAACGACTCTTTCGTAGGCGACTTCATAGCATATTCCGGCGGATTGAATGTCATCGGCGACGGCAAAAGCGGTGTCTATTCAAAGGAAATGGTAGTGTCCGCCAATCCCGACATCATAATAATATCCACCATGGGACTTGCGGGGGAACAGGAGAAGAATGGGTGGATGCGCTTCGACTCCATCAACGCCGTAAAAAAGGATAAGATATTTGTCTATGAATCATCAAAAATATGCAGTCCCAGCCCGGTGGAACTTTCTTCCACTATCGCAGAATTCGCAGGTCTTTTCTTCCCCAGTTACAAGGAGAAAATCAGATTGTGCGTGATTGACAGTGAAAATGAAAAATAACCGTCCATTGATCCTCTCCATCCTTATTGCGGCATTCATTGCGTCCGCAGTGCTTTCCCTGCTTATAGGAACATATTGCATTGGCATTGACAGGTTTATCGAAATAATATCCGGAAGGGGAACTTTCTCCGAGAACAACATTTTTTTCGGACTGAGACTTCCAAGAATACTTCTCGCACTTGCCGTCGGAGGCTCCCTCTCTCTTGCCGGGGTGCTTCTCCAGGCAATCTTCAGAAATCCCCTGGTCGAGCCCTACACAATAGGAATATCCGGAGGCGCATCATTCGCCGTATGTCTTGTCGTCAGCGCCGGTCTGACCGGTTTCATGGGGCGTTTTTCGGTATATGCCGCAGGATTCACGGGTGCCACAATAGTGATCGCCATTCTATATCTGCTGAATTCGCGCGGCAGAATAAAAAATATCACTACGCTTCTCCTCTCCGGCATAATGATGAGCTTTATTTTTTCGTCCCTCATCATGCTTGTACTTGCATTTTCAAAGACCGAGGATGCCCATGGAATACTTTTCTGGCTGATGGGTTCGCTCGAACACACAGACTTGAAACTTTCACTTTTCGCCCTTCTCGCTTCGCTGATATGCCTGACCACCGTATTCTTCTTTTTCCATGAACTCGATGCCCTTCTTCTTGGCGAGGAACAGGCCGGATATCTCGGGATAGATGTGCCAAGGGCGCAGTTCAGATTCTTCATAGCGGCGGCATTCCTGACCGCCCTTTCCGTCTCGCTCAGCGGCATAATAGCATTTGTCGGACTCGCCATTCCGCTTATTACAAGAAAATTGATTGGCAGCAACCATCGCTACCTTCTTCCGGCGGCATATTTTTCCGGAGCCGCATTCCTCGCCCTATGCGATCTGGCCGCGCGGACAATCATATCGCCGATGGAGCTACCAGTCGGCGTCATAACAGGAATTATCGGGGGCATCCTTTTTGTATGGGCTCTCTTCAACAATGGAAAAAAACAGAATGTCTGAAACTCCTGTAATCAAACTGACCGATGTAAGCTGCGGATACCGCGGAGGATTTTCCGTCAACCACATTTCCATTGACGTTGGGAAAGGCACTGTCTGCGGCCTTATCGGACCCAATGGCTCCGGCAAAACCACAATACTTCGCGCGGCATCGGGAAGCTTGCCGATCAGATCAGGCAAGGTCGAAATGGAAGGTGCCGAAATTACCGGAATAAAACGCCTGGATCTCGCCAGAAAAATGGCCTTTGTCATGCAGGAGTCATCTTCGCCTTTCGACATGAATGTGATTGAATACGTCCTGCTCGGAAGAATCCCACACAGGAAAGGCATCGCACTCGCAACATCCCAGCAGGACATGAAAATAGCGTCCGAAATGCTCGAAACGACAGGCGCGTCAGTTTTTAAAGAAAGAAATCTCAACGAACTCAGCGGGGGCGAGAGACAGCTTGTCCACATTGCAAGAGCACTGACACAGCAGCCATCGGCCCTTTTTCTCGACGAGCCGACAAACCATCTTGATCTTTCGCATCAGCACCAAATTATGACTCTCGTCAAAAAACTGAGCAGAGAAAGCAGTATCGCCGTGACTGTAGTCCTGCATGATTTGAATATTGCCGCAAGATTCTGTGACCGGTTATATCTTGTAAATCACGGAAAAATACACACGTCAGGAACTCCGGAGGAGGTACTTAAACCGGAAATTCTCGAAAGCGTATATGGAGCAAGTATCCTCTCATGCCCGGATCCGGTCAATGGAAAACCGTTGATTTTCATACCGTGTTGAAAAGCTCGTAGTAGCGCAATTTATTGCGCGTCTTTTTATAACGGCGAATAAATTCGCCTACTACAAACTGAACAATCGTATGGTGACTATGAAAAAATATTTCTCAGCATTCTGTATTGCCGGAACTCAGTCCGGCAGTGGAAAAACTACCGCAACGATTGCGATCCTCGGTGCGCTCGCTCGGCGTGGGTTGAACGTTGCGCCGTTCAAATGTGGACCTGACTACATTGACCCCTCATACCACAGGCAGGCCGCAGACGTGGAATCTGTAAATCTCGACACCTGGATGATGTCCCCGGACGGAGTACGGAAATCCTTTGCGCGAAACACATCCGGAACAGACGTGGCCATCGTCGAAGGAGTTATGGGACTATATGACGGTGCGACTGCAAGCTCACTCGAGGGAAGCACCGCCGACTGCGCCGAAAAGCTCGGGATTCCTGTTGTCCTCCTTGTAAATGCAAAAGGAATAGCCGGAAGCATTTCTGCTATTGTCGCAGGTTTTAAAAATTTTTCCAGAAATATCAGAATATGCGGTGTCATCGCAAACAATGTCGGAAGCGTTTCACACTCAAATCTGCTTAAGGAGGCGCTTGAAATCAATGGGCTGCCACCACTCATCGGCTCCCTGCCACACAACGAAGATTGGAACCTGTCGGAAAGGCATCTCGGCCTGACCCCCTTCTGCGAAAACAGGAAAAATTCCGAATGGTTTCAAAGCCTTGCCGATGCGGCCGAAAAACACATCGAACTTGACAGGCTTCTGGAAATCACAAGGACGAAACGGCCAACACATCTGCAACAATCTTTTCCGGCTCCTTCATCACGGATCGCCATCGCCAGAGATGAAGCATTCAATTTCTACTATCCAGACAATATTCATCACCTCAGAATGGCCGGATTTGAATTGATGGAATTTTCCCCCATGAAAGACAAAAACATTCCCGAAAAGGCCGATTTCATTTATCTGGGAGGTGGCTTCCCGGAAATGTTTGCCGAACAGCTTGCGGAAAACTGCGAAATTCGCAGTTCCATAAAAGATTTCGCCAAGTCCGGCGGCATGATTTACGCCGAATGCGGCGGCATGATGTATCTCTGTAGAAAACTGCGAAATTCGCAGAACAAGGAATTCCCTATGTGCGGAGTCCTGCCAGCCTCGACTTTCATGACGAATAAATTGTGCTCGCTCGGATATCGCGAAGCCGAAGTCCTCCACAATCTGCCTTTCTGCAAGGCCGGATTAATCTTGCGCGGACACGAGTTCCACTGGTCGGACTTCACGCCTGACGAGCCGCTTGCCCCACTTTACAGAGCCCGCAACAGCAAAGGCGAGTCGTTTGACAGCGGAGTCGTACTTGGTTCTGTTACGGCAAGTTATATACACCTCCACTTCGGATCAAATCCTGAGGCGATAAGATTAAACGCAAAAGACGCAAGCGACGCAAACGTAAAAAAAGGTAGAACAATTGAATACATTAAAGACCAATTAAAATAATAATATTTGTATGGGCGTTTGCACCTTTAGCGTCTATTGCGTTAAAAATGATTATTAATGTCTTTAGCATTTAAATTTAAGGATTTTTTATGAATGAAAATGAAATAAGCCGGGTAATATATGAAAGTGCCATAGAAGTTCACCGAGAACTCGGTGGACCAGGCCTGCTTGAAACTGTATATGAGGAAGCTTTATGTTATGAATTGCAACAGCGAGGTTTAGTTGTTGAACGCCAAAAAATACTTCCAATTAAATACAAAAGAACGGCACTGGGAAATCCATTTCGGATTGATTTACTTGTTGACGGCAAGGTGATAATTGAATGCAAGGCCACAGAACAGTATAATAATATTTTCGAGGTGCAGGTGCTGACTTATCTACGATTGAGCAATTTAAAACTTGGACTTGTTATCAATTTTGGGGAAGCTCTTGTGAAAAATGGCATCCACCGCGTAGTAAATAAACTCTAAAACATAAAATATAATTTTAAACGCAATAGGCGCAAGAGACGCAAACGTTATAAATACCAAGTACGACATGGGAGTGGAGAGAATATAAATTATTTAAAAAAAATGTATTCCCTTTTGCGTCTTTAGCGTCTCTTGCGTTAAAATAAAGGATTTTCAATGAATTTGAAATATGGACATGGCGGCGACATGGAACTTTTCAGCCGCATTTCGGGGCGCCCACCGGATGAGATCCTTGATTTCAGCGTCAATGTGAATCCGGAGGGAATTCCTGATTTTCTCCGTGGCGTGATAATTAGCGGAATCGCAAACATAAGCGCATATCCAGAACAATTTGCTGAAACTGCGGTACGTGCAGCCGCAGAATATCATGGAATATCGCCAGAAATGATTGTCTTCGGAAATGGAACAAACCAGATTATCCACTGTCTGCCACGTGCACTTGGAATCAAAAATGCGATCATCTTCGAACCGGCATTCAGCGAATATGAAAAGGCATGCCGTGCCGCCAAAGTCAAAATCACGATGATTCCTGGAACAGAAAAAAATAGTTTCGTCCCTGAATTGGAAAAGCTCGATGGCTTGGCAAAACCTGGGACGGCAATATTTCTGGCAAATCCTGGAAATCCTGCCGGAAGCGCAATGAAATGCCGAGACATATTGGCCGCTTCAAAACGTCATTGTGAATCATTATTTGTTGTTGACGAGGCATTTATAGAATATGCATCTCCGGAATGCGCCGTTACCACTGAAGGTTTGCCTGAGAACATAATCATTTTCCGATCACTGACTAAATTCTACGGAATTGCCGGGCTAAGAGCCGGTTATGCAATAGGAAATGCAGATCATATCATTAAGATAAGAAAGCAAATTCCCGAATGGTCCGTCAATACATTCGCGGGCGCCGTGGCGGTGGAAATATTCAAAAACGGTTCGGCTTTCAGGGAAAAAACCTTCCGTCTGAATCAGGAGCGCCGTGCGAAATTCGCAGAAATGCTGTCGCAGATAAATGACATCAAAGTATTCGATTCTCAGGCAAATTATTTTCTGCTCCACACCGGACGTCCATCCGGGGATGTCTTTCCGAAACTCCTTCGGGATTTCGGTGTAGCCGTAAGGGATTGCTCGAACTTCGCCGGTCTCGAAACCGGAGGATTCATAAGAGTGGCCGTACGGGATGATTCCGACAATGAAAGGCTTGCGCATTCCCTCGGAGAAATCCTTTGCGGCTCCACGAACAAAATCAGTTTGAACTTGAAAAAACACAAGCCGTCCCTGATGATCCAGGGGACAAGTTCGAGCGTGGGAAAAAGCATTCTGACTGCGGCATTCTGCAGAATTCTTCTGGATGACGGATATGCAGTGGCGCCATTCAAGGCGCAGAACATGGCGTTAAACTCGTATGTAACTCTTGACGGCGGTGAAATCGGGCGTGCACAGGCCGTCCAGGCGCAGGCATGCAAGATCGAGCCAGATCCTAGAATGAATCCGATTCTTCTGAAACCAAACTCCGATACCGGATGCCAGGTGATCGTGATGGGCAAGGCCATCTCAAATATGAATGTCTCCGAATATTTCCGCTACAAGAAAGACATATTCGAAAAAGTCGCAGATGCCTATGATTCTCTGGAAAAAGATTTCGATGTGCTTGTCCTTGAGGGAGCTGGAAGCCCCGGGGAAATGAATCTCAAGGACGGAGACATCGTCAACATGCGGATGGCTCGCTACGCCGGAAGCCCGGTACTTCTGGCTGGCGACATTGACCGCGGCGGCGTATATGCCTCCTTGATCGGGACAATGGACACCTTCGAACCATGGGAGCGCAAACTCGTGATGGGATTCATAATTAACAAATTCCGTGGCGATGTGTCTCTCCTTGCTCCCGCCCACGAATATGTCAAGAAATTCACGAATCGCCCGGTGCTTGGGATCGTTCCATACATTCGCGATATTGCAGTTCCGGAAGAAGATACAACCAGAATTCCATTCGACGATATTTCTGGCAAAGATAAGGCCTGTCTCGATGTCGCTCTAATCCTTTTGGGGAGGACATCTAATTTCACAGATTTCGCACCGCTTGCCATAGAACCAGATGTAAATGTGAGACTTGTCAGGAAGCTTTCCGATTTCGGGAATCCGGATCTTGTTATAATTCCCGGATCTAAAAGCGTCATAAGCGATCTTGACTACCTTAAAAAAAGCGGTCTAGCAGACAAGATAATTGAAAAAACAAAAGCTGGAGCCTGGCTTGCAGGCATCTGCGGAGGACTTCAAATCTGCGGAGATCTCATCGAGGATCCACATGGAATAGAATCCGGCCAGAAATCCGCCCAGGGCCTCGGACTTGTCAGACTCAAAACAATACTCGAGCCTGACAAGACGCTTGTCCGTGCTGATAAAGTCAGAACTTCCTATGGCGTGGAAATATCCGGATATGAAATTCATCACGGCCAGACAACGGCCGGGAATGGAGTTGAAAGAACAATGCAACGACAGGATGGCACGGCTGTCGGATTCGCATCCGGGAAAATCTGGACAACCTATCTTCACGGTGTGTTTGACGATGATGTTTTCAGAAGACGATTCATCGATATGATCCGAGCTGACCGTGGGATGAAAACAACGGGAGAAGTCCGCGCCTTCTACAGCACTGAAAACGCAATAAAGAGGCTCTCAGAAATTGTCAGGGAAAACGTGGATCTCGAATACATCTATCGGAAAATGGGATTGAAATGATGATTCAAGATCTTGCCATTCTGATTCTCGCGGCATTTGCCTTGGATTTCATCTTCGGCGATCCGCCAAACCGATTCCACCCGGTATGTTTCGCTGGCTGGTGGGCCAATTTGATGGAGAATATATTCCGCAAGCTCGGAAACGGTTTCATCCAGGGCATGCTTGCATCTCTCATGGTGCTGCTACCTTTGACTTCATTAGTATTGATCCTTGTCTATGCCTCGGAAAAATTTGGAGGACTTGCAGGTGGAATCGCGGCCGCATCTGTAGTCCTTTATGTATGTTTTGCGCCAGCAGGCCTTGCCCTACATGCCAAACGTGTCTTATCGGAACTTAAGAAAAACAATATCGAAGGGGCGCGCAAAGATCTTGGAATGATGGTCGGCAGAAACACTTCGGCACTCGATGAGAAATCCGTCGTCAAGGCCTGTGTGGAAAGCGTGGCCGAAAATTACACCGATGGTGTCGCGTCACCACTTTTCTTTGCGGTTGTGGGATTTGTGATCGCGGGCAGTACTGGCGCCGCAGCTTTCACAGTTTTTTACAGGGCATCCAACACGCTCGATTCGATGTGGGGAAAACTCAACGACCGCTATCGCCACTTCGGAACTTTCGCAGCCCGGCTTGACGATATTCTTAATTTCATTCCTGCAAGAATGGCTCTCCCCGTGGTCGCCTTTTCGGCGCTCATGCTTGGATTGAGATCTTCAAATTCTCTGAAAATCGGGTTCCGCGACAGCGACAAGCATGAAAGTCCTAATTCCGCCTGGACGGAGGCGGCTTTTTCCGGTGCACTCGGGATTCAGCTCGGAGGATCTGCAACCTACGGCGAAAGAATAATTGAACATCCTTTGATAGGTGAAGCTCTTGAGGAACCAATTCCTGAGCATATATGTAAAGCAGTAAGACTTATGATTCTGTCATCGTTAGTTTTTGCAACGACCGCAGTTTTACTTGGAACCGGATTACAGTATCTTCATAAACATATGCAACATGTCTTTGTAGTCTTTGTTTAGCATTGTGTTTGGGACTAAGAGAGGTCACTTCTTCTGTAAGGGGCCAAACAAGACCGATCCTTTCGGCCATTGATCCCGGTACAAAATCATCGTGCCTGCAATCGGTCAATCTCCCCTTGCATGTGTTTCGTTTTTCCATTGCCTGATATAGCACCAAATAAGTATTATATCAAACTCCGAATCTTTTCGAGATATCGCTGAATGCGTCAATCCTGCGGTCCCGCAAAAACGGCCAGTTTCTCCTGACCTTTTCGTTCCTGGCCAGATCAATATCGGCGACAATCACTTTCTCCTTGTCGCTTCCCGCCCGGGCGATGAACTCGCCCTGTGGTCCTGCAATGAAAGAATTTCCCCAGAACTGGATACCTTCTCCTTTTTTACCAGAAGGGCTCTGTTCAAAACCTGTCCTGTTGACACTGATTACTGGGATTCCATTTGCGATTGCGTGGGAGCGTTGAATTGTAACCCAGGCATCAAGCTGTCTGTTTTTCTCCTCCACTTTTTCCTTTGGTGCCCATCCGATCGCGGTCGGATAAACGAGCATATCGGCTCCGGCGAGCGCCATCAGTCTGGCGGCCTCGGGATACCACTGGTCCCAGCAGATCATAACTCCAAGAATTCCGGCTGATGTTTTTATTGGTGTGAAGCCCAGATCTCCGGGCGCGAAGTAGAATTTTTCGTAATAGCCAGGATCGTCGGGAATGTGCATCTTGCGGTATTTCCCGGCGATTTCCCCATTCCTCTCCAATACTACGGCAGTGTTGTGATAGAGTCCGGGAGCGCGTTTCTCGAAGAGCGAGATGACAATTACTATTCCAAGTGTTTTGGCGAGTTTTCCGAAAAATTCGGTGCTGGGACCTGGTATCGGATCGGAGAGATCAAAATTATCCGCATCCTCTGTCTGGCAGAAATAATGAGAGCAGTGAAGTTCCTGTAGAACTGCGATCTTCGCACCTCTTCCTGCGGCCTTGCGGATTCCCGCCTCGCTGCGCCCGATTGATTCCGCACGATTTTTCAAGCAATTCTGCTGGACTATTCCAATTTTCATTTTCCCCTTTTCACAATTAAATAAATTGTCCCACCGCATGGCAGTCGGGCATCGGAATTTCGTCCGGCTGCGGACGACCAGCAATTTCGTTGCTGGACCCCGACCCGGTACAACCGGGCATGATACTCATGGCGACCCTGAAGGTCGGGAAATTAATAATCTTCATCTATCTGACAATAACATTTTTCCCTTTTTTTTCAATGCCGAGTTTTCTCAGCGAGACACATGTCACATTGAAATTCAAGCTTACGATGGTAGATTAATGCCATAATTAAGAATAAATAATGAAATGGCCGGAAATAACCGTTCAGGACAATTCTAGGAAATGACTATAGTAATATTATATGTTCTGTTAACTGTTCTGCTGTTGTTGCTGAACGCTTTTTTTGTGCTGGCTGAATTCGCGGCGGTCAAGGCGCGCCCCACCCAGATGGAAGCGCTTGCGGCAAAGGGCGACCTCCGGGCGAAGATGATGCAGCACATACAGACGAAACTGGACCAGTACCTCTCCGTCTGCCAAGTCGGGATAACTCTGGCAAGTATTGGGCTTGGTTTCGTTGGAGAACCGGGATTCGCCAAAATCATAGCATATATCATGTTCAAATCAGGTCTTGGCGACGGAACTACCAACGCTACGGTACATGGATTGGCCATTTCCATCTCCTATGTGCTTATCTCATATCTGCATATTGTCATAGGAGAGCAAGTTCCAAAGATTTTTGCAATTCGAAGAATCGAACAGGCGGCATTGAACACGGCTTTGCCATTGCATTTCTTTCACTTCCTCTTTTTCGTACCATTGTGGGTGCTCAACTGGTCAGTGGATATTGTCCTGAAGATTTTAAGAGTTCCAAAGGGAGACAGGCACGAACGACATTCCGAGGATGAAATACGGATAATTCTTGACAAGTCGCAGGCTGGCGGCATGATGTCATTCCGCCGTCTTCTCTATATTGAAAACGTGCTCGACATGGGAGAGCTGACAGTCAGAAATTCAATGCGTTCGCGGGAACGGATTCATTTTCTCCGCACTGGAGCCAGCCAGGAGGAGAACGACAAAATAATATCTGAATTCAAACAGTCCCGCTATCCTTTGATTGGAGACGATCCGGAACATCCTGTCGGATATGTCCATATAAAAGATTTATTTCTGGCAATGCGCTCAGGCAAATCGGCGACAGAACTGAAAAGTTTCGCCCGTCCATGTCTCAAGGCGAAGGAAACTGACCCAATCGAACATCTGCTGTCTGAAATGCAGCGTCGCGGCAATCATGTGGCGCTTGTCTACAACAGCAAGGGTGCCTGGACAGGTTTTGTCACAATGGAAGACCTGCTGGAGGAGGTCGTAGGCGCAGTTGAAGAGGAATTCCCACTGGAAGTTCCTGTTTATCTCTCCGACACGCTGACACCCGAGCGGGTTCTGCTGGACGTTGAGGGCGATTCAATTGTAGCTGCCGCAGGAAATGCCTTGAAACGTCTTGCTCCGGCAGAGCTTCCCATGCCTGCAGAAACAATTATGCTTTCAGTAACCGAACGTGAAAGACTGATCAGTAGCTATGTCGGAAAAAACCTGGCGATCCCCCATGCGCGTCTTAAAAGTCTGGCGCGTCCGGTGGTTGTCGTCGCCCGGCTCAAAGAGCCCATTCCATCGCCTTTACCAGATGAAACAATCAGTCTGCTCTTCATTCTTCTGACTCCTGTGGACATACCGCGAATCCACCAGGTTCTTCTTTCGCACATTGCACAGATGCTCGACAGTGAATTTCTCTCCGACCGCCTGCTGAATGCGCGGACTCCGGCCGAACTCTTCGACGCGATAAAAACATCCGAACAGGCCTCGCTCGCGTAAGGCTGAATGCCAGCAAAATTTCATGGTTTGGATTGGTATTGTAAAAATATGAACTATATTATGGTTCACAGTAGAACTATAAATTTGATGAAAAGGAATTGTCTATGAAATCTCTCACGATCCATGGGATTGACGATGTTCTTGACAGGAAGCTCAAGATCAGATCAATAAAAGGGAGACTGAGTCTGAACAAGACTATTAAAAATCTGCTCAGCGAATCGCTTGGAGTTTCAGGCAGGAAGTCTGAACCTGACCATTCAGACGATTTCACCGGTTTTCTAGGTAAATGGAGCAAGAATGATGTTGCACAGCAAAACAAATCTCTTGAATACTCCAGACCTGTCAATATGGAAGAATGGAAATGAAAAAAATTATACTTGACACAAGCGCATACATTGACTTTTTCGGGGGGAACAGAAAGATTTTGTCGGCTTTGTCCTTTGCGGAAACTGTATATGTTCCGGCAATAGTTTTGGGAGAGCTTTATTCCGGATTTGATCTGACTGCCAGAGGAGTTAAAAAAAGAAATGAGCTGGCAGAATTTCTGAGAAAGCCGACAGTTGAAATTGTTCCAATTACAGATGAGACGGCCGAGTTTTATGGAAAAGTAATCTCTGATTTGAAAAGAAATGGCACGCCGATCCCAATAAACGATGTGTGGATTGCCGCCAACACTTTTGAGACCGGTTCCGTGCTCGTTACATACGACAGGCATTTCAATAAGATCCCAGGACTTCGTGTCTGGAACGAAGCACTTGTTTGACAAATCACAGTTTTGTCACAAGAGTAACAAAATTTAAAATCCTTTTTGTGTGTTATGTGCTTTTTTGTGGCTAATATTTATGGGATATCCGGAATTGCCCGCGAAAAACACTAATAACGCGAACTTTAGTACAGTCACTATTATGATAACAATTTGACGGGCATCCACACCATTGAGTAAGTTAAATATTTTATATAGGGCATAATATGAGCGAGTGGTTTATTCCGGCTACAGAAGATTTTAGGTCTCAGAGGGCTTTGTTGCATCTCGGCTTGAACAAGGCCTTACGTAAGTATCGTGAACTGGTTGTGCCGGGAATTGGTGGAGTCTGGTTTGTGCGACAACTTTCTTGGGCTGCCTCTAGCATTTACTTAAAAGAAAATGAGAGGGGAATCAAGCATAAACCTGCGAAAATCGCAAACGCCATCGAAGCCTTGGCTGAAAAATTGGAATGGAACAAGGATAAAGAGAATTTCAAAGGTAAGGGCAAACGCGCTTTTGCCCGAGACGAATCAGATAATATTTGGAGTTTTAAGGAACTATCTGATAAAAGACATTATGTGCAGGTCACATATCGCCAGTCAACGGTTCATGCAATGTCAGGACTTGAGCTTGCAGAAGGAACAAGATATAATTCGATGGAGCTGACGCCAAAAGGGGAAGAGTTTGTTAACGCTTTTCTGGATCAAGACAAAGGGAGGGATGGTAGTAAGATAAAAAATGCTTTAGCCAAATGGATAAGCGGTGATGATATTGGAAATGTTAATGGGGTGGTTGTCAAGGGGCTGGGTAAAAGTTCTGCTTCCCCAGATGAAAAGGGAAGATGCATCCTCCTCCTCAATTCGGATAAAAACCGATCAAATCTCATAAATACTTTTTCAAAGACAAATCATTTTCCCGGGATTGAAAAGATAAAAAATAAACTCAATGGGCAGGAGAGTGTTCAAGATCAATTAAAGAACATAGATACCGCGCAGTTGTTTGACGGAATACTTGAACCGGCTCGTACAGCCATATACAATTATGCGGAACTGCTTAACGGTAAGTCCAATTCCTCAGTGTCAGAATTTGTTAAGGACAAAAATCTTTCATCTGTTTTGGAACAACTTAAGGATTGCGCTGACAAATATCTGGCCTCAAGTGGGAAAAAATATCCGGAGGTAGAAGATTTCGCTAAAATACTTTCTTCCCAGTCTTCATCTGATGTCGCAGGTAAAATGAAGTATCTTGTCGAAAGAGATGGAAATATCCTTTCTCTGTCAAATGATAAAATAGTTAAAGGGCATCTTTTTGAACATCGGAAAGAGATAGAGGACGAAATCGAGAGCACAAATGAACAGATGGGTTCGGAAGAACTGTCCACTGAATTTAAACTCCGCCAACTTTTCAATCTCTGGAGGGATTGCCAATGAGGGAAAAGAGTAAGGAAGAGATTTTCGATAAAAAACCGTTAAGTGAGCTGTTTTGTCCACCGGAAGGCTCTACTGGTGTTTTTGGACTGATTTGCGGTCTTTCAGCGGAAGAGGCTTTTATGGATTCAGTACTCGAACAATTTACTAACCAAAATAGAAAACGTAGATTAATTTCTGGCAAATGCTTTTTGACCTTGTTCCTTGACCCACGAAATAAACCGATGTCACTGCCTGGTATTTATAGTCCTTGGCTGCTTGAAAATAAATGGCCAAATAAAAATACACTTATGCATGCGAAAATGGCATTGCTGGGATTTGGGATGAATCTCGAATCAAAAACTCCGGATTATTACCGGCTGATTGTTTCAACCGGCAATTGGACCAAGGAAGCCGTCAATAAAAGTATAAACATCGTTTGGTATTGCGATTTCGACACAAAGAGCAAGGACAATCAAAGGCAAAGTTCCAAGGATATCAATGAAGCAGTCGAGTTTTGTGAAAAACTTACAGAATATTATTGCTGGGGTTCGAATGCGGATACGGGAATTATAGATATAAAAAAACGCCTCGATACATTCTTTGAAGGAATAATAAATGCGATAAAGCCCCCCGAAAGAGGATATAAATCGAGATTTATATCAAGTTTGAAGCAGAAACAAGTCAAGATAAATGAAAACTTTAGAGAGGATTCAATCGGTGCCAATGTTATTGACAAGTTTATCTCGAGTGGCATCCGTCGTAATTTCATCGTTTGTGGTTCTGGTTTCTTCGAGCAGACAAAAAGTGACGGCAAAGATCAGCCGGAGCCGGAAGTACTGATAAACTTGATTAAAATACTCACTGAAAAAGGAATCTTGGCTAAAAGTCATGAAAAATGGCTTGTCATCAATCCAGAGACATCTGGCGCTGCGGGGCAATGGATCAAGAACAAGTCCAAAGAAGGGAAAAAAGAAGAAATAGATTGGGACCTGCCACGGGCAAAACATCCTTTTGAAAAAATCGAATCTCTGCATGCAAAATATATCTATATCGCAAATCACAACAAGGGAACTGGTTCATTGACAAGCGGACTCCTATATTTGGGGTCTGGAAATCTAAGCATGCAAGGATTTGCCCTAGGCCCGGGAACAGGCGGTAACATTGAAGCTGGCGTAATAATTGAAACTAAAGATTTCAATCTCAGGGAATCCCTCTGTTCTCATCTTGGGATTGACCCTGAGAATTTTCTTGATCCTGAAAAATTGCCGGACCAGATTGAAGACGAGACCAACGAAGACAATTTGAAGGATAAGACTTTCCGGGATGCTCCTCCGATACTTTCCTGTATTTTTAAAAATAACGCTGGGGTCTTAATTTGGACATGGAATGATACGAGCTATCTCTATGTGTCTCTCGATGGGAAAATGATTAATTCAGATATGGACCAAATGCCAGTCGAGGAAGGAATTGACTTAAGTATGGGTATCAAATTGAAGGCAAAAAAGAATGTCAATGACTATGAATGGACTATTCCAGTATTTATGGAAAATGGCAGATTTTGCCAATTTCCGCAAAAGATCATGTCCTGCGAAGAAATTCTCGAGGAACTTGAAGATTTCCATCTGAATTCTGTCGAAAACGACGATGAGTCTGATGATGGGAGGGATGAAAGTGATGTTCCAAGGGAAAGTACTGGCAATTCCCAAGGAGATGATATTTCAGATTTGAGGAATCAATATCATGATTATCCTCTTAATTTTGCAACTTCTATTGTTGAAAAAATCGCATCCCAAAACCAGTTGATAACCGAATCGCAAATTGATGATTGGTGTGATTCTCTGCGCCGGATACTATTAGAGGGGGTTGGGAAAAATATGCAAAGGGAATTGGATTCTCTCGGAATCAACTTCATGGATGTCCTGAAGGATAAAGAAGGCTTCGCTCCAAAAGTCTCGAACGAAGAGTATAAAAAAACCATTGAAAATATAATTGTCGGATGGGGCTTGGATAAGCACATAAAACTGGAGGATTGATCATGGATTGGAAGAATACATTTAAAAGGATTGAAGAATTTGCCAGTCCCAGTCATGATGATATCTGGAAATATGGACAGGAAAACACTGTTAGATGGATTGCAAAGCAACTTCGCGAAGACACCCGAAAAGGGGTTCTTGTAGCGGATGAAGTAGGCATGGGTAAAACTCGTGCAGTGATGGCGGCGATGCTTTCCGTCCTTGAAAACGGGGGAAGAGTTGCCGTGATTGTCCCGCCAGGACTTCTCTGTCAATGGAAAGAAGAATGGGATAAGTTCATAGAAACTTTAAATGGAAAAAAGAGCGATGTCGTATCAGATGAAAACAGGGAAAAGAAAAGAGTAGATTACGCTCCCATTTTACTACGTTCATATAACAGCATGTTTGATGATGGCGGATTGGAATATCCTCTTTCAGAGAATAACGGCAAATGGCTGTTGATTTCGCATCAGTTTGGCTCCCCCTCATTAAAAAACAACTCACACAGTTGGCGTTATCTGTTACCTGCTCTTGTAAAAGCGCTCCAAAAAGAAGATCAAGGCAAGAATCGCAGGAATAGCTATTGGCAATTGGTAAAGAAATGGTATAGAGATTGTATCAGAACAGATTGTTCCGAGTGTAAAGAAAAGGGAGACTGTCCACCTTGGTTTTCAATGATGAACAAGGCAGCCATTTTTTTAAGAAAAGAAGGCCGATGGCGCCTTATTGACAAGATTCCTAAAAGAGATCTTGAATCAAAAAAAAGCAAAGACGAGTTTAAGAAATGGTTTGATGGTAAAAATGGTATCTCCATGTTGGGGGAACTCCTTGGCCCAATTGACCTCCTAGTGATTGATGAAGCTCACAAAAACAGGAACGAAGAGGGCAGGCTGGAGAAACTTCTCAAAATGATAAAGAATCCATCTGCAAAGCGCATTGCAATGACTGCCACGCCAATGGAATTGGATCCTGCGCAGTGGGAGGATTTGTTTAAAAGGATTGGAGAGATAGAGCAATATCTGTCGAAAGAAAAAGAAATAGAAGAATTTAATGAAACCCGAAAAGAGGCGAACATACATCCAAACAATCCCGAAGTTCTAGAAAAATTGATTTCAGCAAGCGAAGGCTTCAATAAAGCACTTGCCCCATATGTAACCCGTCGTCTTCGAATCAAACAAGATGAGATGATAGAGATATTAGGACTGAAAAGCGAAAAGGAGATAGGCTCCGCTCATCCACATCGCAAATTTAAACCTATAAAAATCAATTACCATGATATCAATGCGAAATGGAAATCATCTGTTTTTGCCCTTGAGGCAATTGGGAAGGCGGCAAAGGGGCTTATGACAAATGATAAGGACTTTAATAGGCATCTCGGAATGCTTAAAATTGCAGATAGCCGTTATGCGGCCGCACAGATAAGCAATTCAGAGAATGATGAGGAAGAATTGCTGGACTCTTCAATAGATAAATATTTGGAGGACTACAAGCAAGACCCGGAACAGTCCCTTAATATTTCGAAACTCAAGCGGATTCAATATTGGAGAAAAGTTTTAAAACAGGACGACGCAGACTTGCCCGCTCATCCTCGCATTCAGATTGTAGCTGATAAAATTGAAAAATTATTATGGAACGAAGATGGCAGTATAAAGCATGAAAAGGCAATTGTCTTTGGAACATTCAACAAACCGCTGAAAGCCCTTCGTGATGTCCTTAATCGCCGGGCGGTTCTGCGGTTTTTGGATCGAAATCGAAAAGCCGATGGAGATAGAACAGAACCGCCAATCCCACCGGGTCCATCTCATGATAAAAAAAATATATGGATCGAATATCTAAGAATAATTAAGAATCAGAATAGCCTGCAATTAACAAGGAAATATTCTTCGGAAAAAGACTTGGATAAGGCAATTGATGGAGGTTGCAAGAGTTATGAATCTATCAGAGACAAGCTGAGAGACCCCATCAATGAAGAATTCATTGGAACCATTCCAGGAGATGCCGCCTTGAAAGGTTTTGTGGAAAAAGTTGCTGAGCTTTTGAGATATAGACTTACTAATGACATAATCTGCACAAATGAGGATGCTGATAATCTCAATCCCAAAGAAATAAAAAACAAGGCATTGAAAATATGGTGCGAATATCTTAATGAGTATTTAGATTTTGAAGGCGATGCAGGGAAAACTGCCGAGACAAAAACCTTATGGGAAAAGCCTGACTACTTTGAACTTAAATATTTCTGCGGTTCATCGAATGCTTCTGACCTGTCTAACGAAGAGAAAAAGATGAAGAACTTGGATCGTTTCGCCGACAACGAGCTCGGCGAAGATACACTGAAAAAGCTGATAGATGATGAAACTGTGCGTATTGGTTCTTTTGCAAGCTCACTTGACGGCAGTGTCAAGATGGAAAGACGAAATGTCCTGAAGGCGCAATTCAACGACAAGCTTTCATTGCCTAAAGTTCTTATTGCCCAAAGCCAAGTCGGACGTGAAGGATTGAATCTGCATGAGGCCTGCCGGACAATCATACAGTTCCATTCCGAATGGAATCCCGGAGTCATTGAACAGCAGATCGGAAGGGTGGACAGGATCAATAGTTTTTGGGAAGAACTTGTTAAAAACAAGAAAAAAGAGAAGCAGAACTTAACATGGAAAGACGATGATTTCCCTAAGATGGTCATCTACCCAGTCATGTTCGAGGGAACCTACGACAACTTTCAGTTCAACGTGTCAAAACATAGACAAGAAACCCTGAATGCCCATCTTTTTGGGGAGCTCCTAAGTGCTGAAGCCTTGGAAAAAATGCCAAAGGAAGGAAGAGAATGGGAGGGAATCCGTAATAAACTTAGAGAGTCCGCGCCTGATTTTTCCCCGACAAAGTATATGGAGGAGAAATCTTCTTCGTAGATGCAAAACTCTCACTATAAAGAATGGAAGACTTTTTGAAGAACGACAAAATTCGAGTTGGATAAGGTCAAGTGCCTGTTCTTTTGAAACTCACGATGAATCATGCGTTCATCATTTTCGAATCAATTGTTAAATTTTTGCACAACAAAAAGTTGACAATTATTATTTTTTCGTGTAATTCGCGTGTTTCGCGGGAAGATTATTTTGTTTCCAATTATTCGTGTGAATTCGTGGATAAGTTACGGAATATCGTAGATGCAGAATCTGCAGTCGAGGTCGCCATTTTTCAATTCGATTGTCTCTATTCCTTTAAGCGGGACGCATTGAATCAGGGCGGGATTCGAGGTGATGAATGTGACCCGGCATCCGTGAAGGCGGCTGAAAGCGGCTCCCAGGCTCCGGTAGAACTTGAGATCTGCCGCGAGTCTCTCGTTGAAGGGCGGATTTGTGACGACGATGCGTTTCGCGCCGTCCGCCTGGATCTCCTCGATGCGAGCTTCGCGGAATGATATCTTGATTCCTGCACGTCTGGCGTTCTCCTCCGCAGCCTTGAGAACAACTGGATCATAGTCCGAGGCAATTATCTTGGGCATGTTGCCGGTCGCGTAGCGGCGCGCCTCGCCACGGAGACGGCGCATTGTTTCCGCAGACTTGTCATCGAAATCTCCCCATCGCTCGAAACCGAATTTCTCTCTGAAAATTCCCGGCGGAATGTTGCGCGCCCACAGGCCAGCCTCGATGGCGATTGTTCCCGATCCGCACATGGGATCCCACAAGGGAGTTTTCCTGTCCCATCCGGAATACATCAGCATTGCCGCGGCAAGGGTTTCCTTCAGCGGCGCCTCGCCTTTTTCGAGCCGGTATCCTCGCTGGAAGAGAGGAGTGCCGCTCATGTCCAGGTAGATCGTCGCCTTGTTGGAGCCTACAAACACGAAAACACGGACATCCGGATCATCGCGGACAACATTTGAGCGTGCATTATAAACTTCTCTCTGCTGATCAACTATTGCATCCTTGACTTTCTGCGCAATATAGTTGGTATGTGTCAGATTGCTCGAATGGCAGAAAGCACCCACGGCGAGGCTCAGGTCAGGCCTGAGATAGGGAATCCAGTCAATGTTTTTTACACCATCATAGAGAGCCTGTTCGTCGGGGGCGGGAAAACGCGCCAGCACAAGCTGGATTCGTTGCGCAATCCGCGAATGAAGACAAGCCCTCCAGCCATCCTCGATTTCGCCGAGAAAGGGAATTCCCCCGCTGTTCAGGCGGACACTTTGGAAACCCAGCTCAATGAGTTCCTTCTGCAGTGCTTTTTCGGTGCCACTGCTCGCTGTTGCAAAAAATTCCATAGCCGGTTAAGTTTTCCCAGTAATATTATTGTCTTTTTTCATCTCAGGTAAAATATTGCGCTCAGGAAGATTTGCAAACTCCGGCAATAGAACCCAAAAAATCAAGTTTTGATTCGAAAATACGCTTTAGAATGCCAAGTTAAACCACCTAGCCCGTTTTTTCGCGCGGAAAACGGGTTAAATAGTGAACTTAGCCGGCTACACCGGGACTTATGTAGCCGCCTCCATGTTGGAGGCAACACGGCCAACATCCTACTATGCCAAGGCTTCGTAGGACAGGTGGCCGTGGCTACAAGTTTCAAGCCATACGGCATTCCTTCGAAAAATACAATTTCCTATACGATCAAATTAAGGTATCTCGGGATATCATCCCGAGAAAAAATACCCCGCGCTACTTGGCTTAACTTAGTGATATTCCGTCTTGAGATGAAGGAGACTGGGAAAGATTAACAAATCTGATTAAGTGAATATTTATCTTTGAAGAGGATGCTGTTCCAGCCCATTTCGAGACCGGCACGGATATTTTCCTCCTTGTCGTCAAGATACAGGAATGGCTTTCCAAACTGCTCCTCAAAGGCATCGTAGATTTTTTTTTCAGGTTTCATCGCACCCACTTCATAGCTAAGGACAGCCCCCGAGACCAGGGTACATATCTCATAGTGCTTATAGATGTGAGTCATATGTATTTTTGAAGTGTTTGAAAAAAATACTAGTCTGAATCCTGATTCCGTCATCTTCCTCATAATGTCAAGCATTCCCTCGACGGGCTCGCCTAGGATAGAGTTGAATGCGGAGATTATCTTGTCGTCGCTGTACTTTCCATCTGTCACCCTATGGACTGCCGCAATGCTTTCCTTTTCGCTTATTTGCCCTGTTTCGAGCAGGATCATATTTTCGTAGATCGAACGTGGGATCTCCGATCCTGCCGGATATCCCAGATTCTTCAAGCATTCACCAGGCGATATGGATATGACAACTCCGCCTATGTCAAGAGCTATTATTTTACTCATATGTGAATATTCCCGGTATTTTTATTGCCACCTGATGATCGGCAAAATGTTTCTGGTTTGCATTTATTTTTTGTTTCTCTCCGATGCCGATTATTTTGGATTTGAAAATTAGATATTAGGATTTCAAGATAATATGCTGGAGGAGAAAATCAAGGTAGCTTTTGAAACAGCACATGCGTATTTGTTTCATAGTTGTTTAAAACTCATAACTCCTGATGCGTGGGGAAACGGCATGGCGTAAATTTAAGTTTTAAAATATGATGAAAATAATTTGAAATGTCGTAAAGAGGAATTCTATTTGCCTATAAAAAACAGGCCGATAAGAATGCAGAGTTTCCTTTCAATAGAAAACGATAAACTTGTGGTTTCGGAGGGTGCCGGACTTGTTGAAGTCTGCAAGAATCCTACGGATGCGGAAATTACTGCGCTCATAGGCAAATATAACATTGACAAGCATAACGTGGACTCCGCACTCGACCCCGACGAGAATGGACGCCTGGAATTCGAGCCCGACCATGTCGTCATAATCTTGAAACGTCCCAGAAACTACTGCTCGAAGGACAATTTCTTCTTCAAGGTCACTTCCATCGGAGTATTCTTGTTCGCCAACAAGATGCTTATTGTAATGAGAGACGACATATCGATCTTTGACGGGAAGACAGCATTTCCCATGAAAACCCTTAACGACATCCTCTTCCGCCTGATATATTCAACCATCTCCCATTTTATGGGGCACTTGAAGGCGATCAACCAGATTTCCGAGGAACTCGAGGACAAAATCAACTACTCATACGAGAACAAGTACCTCCTCAACATGTTCACACTTGAGAAAAGCCTGGTCTATTTCCTCAACTCCATAACATTCAATGCCGCAGTTTTCGATAAATTGAAGTACAACGCCACGAAAATCGGATTTACGCCAGACAATGTCGAACTGCTTGACGACATAATAATAGAAAACTCGCAGTGCCTCACCCTTACACAGACATACTCAAACATTCTCTCGAGCCTTATGGACGCTCGTGTGTCACTTATAAGCAACAACCTGAACGTGATGATGAAAAACCTCAACGCCATAGTGATTGCCGTCGCAATACCTAGCTTCTTTGCCGGCGTGGGAGGAATGTCGGAATTCTCCGGGATGACAGGATCTGCAAACTGGAAGATTTCCTATTTCTTATTCATCTGCGCAATGCTCGTCATAGGGATCATCACATTCTACGTGATCAGATATTTCGAGCGCTACTGGAAATAAAGAGCAAAATCTTCCTATAATTATTGTTTGAGATTTAGAATTTGGTTTGCGGGCGCAACCCACCTTCATAATTCCTGATCCGCTGAAAATAATATGTCTTAGTTTGATTCTTTTCTACGGACGGCCTCGAATAAAATGACAGTGACCGACTGCGCGACATTTATCGAATCAATATTTCCCGGCATCGGAATTGTCAGGTCTGCGATATTGTGGATATTTTCAGTTCCGTGAGCTTCGTTTCCGAAAATGATCAGACTTTTGTCGAAAAGCCCGGCTTCAGTGAAACAGCTTGCACCGCTGTGGGGATTTGTAATGTAGATCCTGTCGGAGCCAATCCTGCGAAATTCGCAGATAGCATCCGCGAGATTCGCAAACAGTCTTATCTGCAATGCGAACTGCGATGCGAGCGCCGCCCTTATGGCTTTGTTGCAGAACGGATCCACTGTCCCTTCTGTCATCCACAGCTCACCAAGTCCGGTCGCCCTGACTGTCCTTATTATTGTCCCCAGATTTCCCGGATCCGAAACCTTGTCAAGAAGTATCGTGAAACTGTCCGATAATGGGCCGGAGACTTTGAATTCCGGGCGCTTGACAATGAAAAGAATGCCCTCGGATGCAGAGAAAGACGACAGCGACTGGAATTTGTCAGCAGTAACTTTTACAAAATCCACGGAGCTGAAATCATCTGACTTAAAATCTTCGGAACATACTGCAGTTTCAATAAGTTGAAGATTAATAGAGAGGATTTCCTTGCACGACTTTATCCCTTCGCAGAGGCAAAGATCTGACTTTTTCCGTCCGTGTCTAGTCTGAAGGGAGCGGATCAGCGCCTCCTGTTTTTTTGTAAGAATTTCATCCATCTGATTTCCTTTTCATCTGAACTTTCCCAGCTGATAAAGCCCCGGAATGGCACAGCTCCAGCGGGTTGTCACAAAATCGCTCATCTTTTAAAAAAATCAAGGAAGTTGCGATGAAAAAGTATTGTGGCCGTGTCCGTAGGCTTTGCGAAGTCGGGCATCCTGTCAATAAAAATCAACGTCCAAAAGATGTGGCCTTGCTTTTAGCAGCCCATCCACCGCAGTTCGAAAGGCCAACTATGATGGACGAATAGATTTGGTTAATGCGATCTTGAGTCAAGGAGGTAAAATAGATGCCTGTAACCAAGATGGATGGACTGCGCTAATGTTTGCTGCTTCAGCTAATCAATATGAGGCGTTAGAACTATTATTGGAAAAAGGAGCGGATGTTAATATCAGAGCCAAAAATGGAAACACGGCATTACTTGTTGCATTTGTCTTTGATTACAACAAGACGGCAGAACTACTGCTGGAGAAATCGGCAAACCCTAATTTTTTCTATGATAATTATGAAGGTAAAACCTTGCTGATGATCACAATAGAACACAATTCAATTGAACATATCCGATTACTGTTACAACATGGAACCGACGTGAACAGTGTAAACCAAAAAACAGGCGATACGGCACTGATGAAAGCAATTCTTAATGCAAACAAGGAGATTATTACACTTCTGCTGGATAATAATGCAGACATCGAAGCCGGAAAATCTGCTTGGGATGCCCTTTCATGCCATTCTGAGACTTGCACACATGATTACAAGGGAATGCGTGAGCTGTTATTGAAATATGCTCATCAAACACATAAAAAAACTGAAAAATAATCCAAAAGCCATAGGCAATGAAACATTCTTGCAAATCAAATTTTTCATTGGATATTCCGTGTTGGATATTGGATATTCAAATTTATTTCCCCCGATAAGTCATTTTTATCCTGCTTGAGGGTCTGCATAGGATTGCGCCTTCGTATGTCCCGAGACAGAGGCGAAAAATCAACCCGTCAGCCGGGCCGATCCACTTTGTGCTCACCTTAAAAAGTCTAAATCTCCACTGTTCCGTCGCAGGGTTAAGAAAAATACTGACTCCCTCGCCAGGCCTGTTGCAGAACATACCACCAGTTTTCTTTTTGAATTCTCCAGGTGCAAAAATGAAATCCCTGCGATCAACACTAATCTGCGAACGTTCCGTAAAACAGTCAAATGATTTACAGGCATATTTGGCACTCCGGACAAATAATGTGAACTCGTCCCTGCCGGTGTCATACCTGCCATTGAGTCTGACAAGCGAGAATTCCTTCATTGGCGCAAGGACAGTGTCAATATTTTCAGAAGTGTTTTTGTTCGATCTGAATCTGAATATTCCCTTCTCAAGCATATGGTAGTTTTTCCCGCAGGTAACACCATCAATTGAGATACGCACATCAACACCGTCCGAGTTTTCAATTGACATGAAAGCTCCATTGCATGCGGAAAAAGACCAGAAAAGATTGTCCGCATCTGAAAAATCGAGTCGCAGCAAGATCCTCGGCAGCACCCCCTTGGAACTTCTATAGTCCCATCTGTTTCCATCACCCATCCAGGCTCCTTTTTCAGGGGAAAGCGCAAATACCTCTCCATCAACCGAAATTCGGATGTCTTCAGCCGACGGATCAAATTTTCCATCAAATGAAAAACCTTCAAGCCTTGCACGGCTGATCCTTATAGAATCTTTTGGCAAAACATTTTCAGGCAATTTCAAAAGATTTGCTCCGCTTGAGAAACTGTCGAGGGAAATGCATATTCTCGTCCTGTCTCCAATATTGGAATTCTTTGCAAATATCGCTTCGATCACAGCCTCCGCGCCAGACAGCACAGACACATGCGTTCCGGAAGATTTCAGATTGTCAATTGCCACATCGCCGGAAACGATACGCCACTCGACAAAATAAAAATTCTGACCCGGAATTGCTTTTATTGCGGTCTTGTTGCTGGCTCCCACCAGGACATTTATTTCCCCGGAAGGGTTTACAGATCCGCCGTTGTTTTCGCCGGGTGAAATCAGGAGTTTTGCAAATGTCTCATCATTGGAAGCGAAGTTAGCAGTTATGAGCATGTCAGAGGTGACATTTGTGATTATCAAAGGATTTTCTGTTCCAATATGATCGCCAGACCAATTTACAAAACCATACCCCGTGGCTGGAACTGCGGTGACTTCCGTGGAATCCTTGCCATGTTCAACTATCTGTTGAGTCTGGCCTTGCAGGCTTCCATTTGCTCCCGAAAGAAACGTGACCGTGTATGAATTGATTTCAAAAACAGCACAAATTTTCGCATCACCTGAAATAACAACAGTGGCTTCCGCCAATTTAAAATCCGATATTAGCGGCGTTCCATTTATAATCACCCACTCCAAAAAGTGATATCCATCATCCGGAATCGCCTTGATCGCAATTGCTTTTCCATTTTCGACAACAAGTTCGCCGGACGGTTTTGTAGTTCCGTTACTGGAACTGTCAACTGTCAGAACACAGTCATCAGTGTTGACTGCGAAATTCGCAGTTATGAACATGTTGGCAGTGACATTGGTGATTCTCAGAGGATTTTCATTCCCAGTATGATCGCCCGACCAATTGACGAAGCTATAGCCTGGAGCTGGAACTGCGGTGACTTCCGTGCAATCCTTGCCATATTCGACCGTCTGCGTCGTCTGGCCTTGCAAACTTCCATCTGCTCCCGCAATGAATTTGACAGTGCGGTAGATGCTTCCGCAATATAAATCATACGCATCGGCCACAGCCAAAGTTTTTCCATCTGCGCTGAAAGCTACTGAATAAAAGTGCTCCATGGTTTTGTTTCCGGTTTTGGCAGGCCAAATTTTCTCCCAGGAAGTCCCTCCGTCAAGGGAGAGATACAATGCAAAGTCGTTGAAACTTGATGCTGCGATTTTCGCACCATCGCCACTTGTGGAAACTGAAATCCAGTTTTTTGGCTGATCTTCACCGGCGGGATCGCATTTTGTCCAGGATGTCCCTCCATCGCCGGAGACGTATAAAAAGTCATACGCTGCGGCTGCAATGATCTTGGTGCCATCGCCGGAGACGGACACTGAATTCCATATTTTTTGAATTCCTTTTCCGGCTGGCTCGCATTTATCCCAGGATATTCCTCCATCTGATGAGAGATAGATGCAATCATCTGATGATGCCGCCGCGATTTTCGCACCATCAGTACTGATTGACAATGAATTATATGTCAGTGGTCTGTCAGTTCCCGACGGGTCGCATTTTATCCAGCTTGCGCCGCCGTCCGAGGAAAAATATATGAAATCATCGATTGCCGATGCGCAGATCACGGTTCCATCAGAGGAGATTGCTATGCAGTTCCATTTCCTCAAGCCTGCCGATTCCCTTTTGATCCAACTTGCCCCTCCGTCGTCCGAAGTATATATGTAGTCATCAGGATTTTCACCCATATATGCGGCGGCGGCGATTCTTGTCCCATCGGCAGAAATGGCGGCTGTCCATTCGGGGACAACTTCCGAATCATAAGGAGCAAGGTTGTCGCATATTGCCGCAGCATCCGAAGAATATATGTTTGATTTAAGTGAGCCACTTATTATTTTTCTGCCATCCGAGCTTACTGACACAGGCCTGAGATAACGTTCCGCCGACATGGAAGGTTTACACATGATCCAGTTCATTCCCGCATCTGGCGACTCTAAAAGGTATGAATTTTCAGCGCCGGCAAATATTTTTTTGTAATCGGTGCTTGCCGCTACAGAAAGCCATCTGCATGGAGTTCCGGAAGGATCATATCTCTCCCATGTTGAACCCGCATCCGATGAAACATATATGAAATCATCTCTGCCTGCGGCAATGATTTTAAGTCCGTCATCACTAATGAACAGCGAAGACCAGTCTTTGGCATTTTCTTCTCCGGCAGGTTCACATTTGATCCAGTTTTTTCCGCTGTCCGAAGAGGCATATACGAAATCCTCACAAGCGGAAACCACCATTTTACAGCCGTCTGAAGAAATCGCTGCCGAGTTCCAGGTCTTTATGAGGCCTTGCTTTGTCGGGTCGCACTGCATCCAGCTTGAACCGCCGTCTGATGACACATACACGAATCCATTTGCGGTGGTGGCGACAATTTTTTCTCCGTCGGTGTTGATGGCAATTGAAAGCCAGCATTTGCTCATTCCAGCCCCGGCAGGTTCGCGTTTTGTCCAGTTTTCTCCGTCATCAGACGAAATGTAGATGTTATCCGAGCTTCCCACGGCAATTTTCGCACCGTCCCTGCTTATGGAAGCCGAAAAGATATAATTGCAATCTTCCATTCCCACTTGCGGACACATTTTCCAGGTGGAACCCTCGTCGAGTGAAAGGAATAGTTGATCCCGGGTTGAAGCAAGGATCTTGCTCCCGTCGGCGCTTATCGAGACATGCTCCCAGTCTTTTGGTGAATCTGCACCGGACGGATCGCATTTTGCCCAGGTGGCAGATCCGTCCAGTGAGACATAGATGAAACCGGATCTCGGAACGGCCGCGATTTTTGCGCCATCGGAACTGGCCGCGATGGAACACCAGTCCGCCCTCCCCGAATCAACTGCATTCCTTGTCCATGAAAAAATGTCTTCTCCTAAAATGGACGTAGAAGACAGGCAGATGAAGAAAATCAGCAATGAAATTTGAAATTTTTCATGTTTTAGTCTTGTGCATATCATGTTCATTTGCAGCAATCCATTTTCATAGACGTAGTCCGTAATGTGGATAATCAGTAATTCTAAGGAATGTACCTAGTATTGTTTTTATATTGCTTTATTATTGTAATATTATATATGCATTATTGATATTAACAAATTGTATTTTGTAATATTTTTATGATTTATTGGTTTTGAATGGTAGAGGGCGTATGGCTCGAATTTTCCCAACTTATACCAATTTGCAATCAATGGGATAGTAATGGTGATCGTGAATTTGTTGTAGCCACGGCCGCGCCGGCTGTGACGCCCCCGGCACCGGGGCGGCTACAGTAGTTATCACAGTGCTCTTTCGCCTTGTCTTATGATTGCAACTTGGTATTAAGTTGAATATAGAACAATGTGTCGCCATATGCGGAGGCTGTTATAAAATTAAGCGAACTGTCTTTTATTCAGCCCTCGCAGATGGTGGTATATTGTAGCCCCATGCGTAAGCGTGGGGAAAGATTATTTAGAGTTTCTTTTCCCGGCGGCGATGATCGCGGCACCGAGTGCGCCAGTTATCCTGGGATCAGGAGGCAAAACTATCTTCATTCCGGTCTCTTCCCCGAGTGCTTCCGCCACTCCTCTTATCATTGCAACTCCACCTGTGAAAACGATCGTGTCGGCAACGAATGACCTTCCCA
This sequence comes from uncultured Lentisphaerota bacterium, assembly GCA_903872565.1. Taxonomy (GTDB): domain Bacteria; phylum Verrucomicrobiota; class Lentisphaeria; order Victivallales; family GWF2-50-93; genus CAIQLG01. The sequence goes on from CAIQLG010000373.1 coordinate 40,514, forward strand.
TCATTGAGACGATCCTTTTCGCCACGGCGCGGAAAACACCCTTCAAAATCTGCTCCTGGGGAATTTCGTTCTGCAGAAGTCCGACAATTTCCGACTCCGCGAAGACTGCGCACATCGAGCTGATCTCGCATGCTGTCGATTTCTTGAATGAAAGCCCGGATATGTCTTCAATTCCGATGTCGAGAATTCCCGCGACCATCTCGATGAAGCGCCCCGTTCCGGCCGCGCATCTGTCGTTCATCGCAAACTCGAGCACCCGTCCATGTCCAGAGGTCAATATGATCTTTGAGTCCTGTCCTCCTATGTCTATCACAAGTTTCGCATCAGGGAAAAAATATGCGGTCCCGGCGGCGTGGCAGGATATTTCAGAGACCACCTCGTCGGAGTCTGGAAAATGATTTCTTCCATATCCGGTCGATATTATCCTTTTCAGTTTTTTTCTGTTCAATCCATTTTTCGCCAGAATTTCATCAAAGGCCTTCGATGCCCTTTCACGTGGTTTCGCACCGGTGTTCAAAACTGTGCTGTCCAGGATTTTCCCATCCCTGAACAGGACAATGTCTATCGTTCGCGCACCTATGTCTATTCCAGCACTTGTCATCGCTTATCCTTGTTATTCAAAGAATTGTAATATGTTGATGTTGTAGCCGCCTCCATGTTGGAGGCGAAGACACGGCCAACATGGCCATTGCTACAGATTTAAAACAACTTGTCAGCATTGGATATTCAATTATTTTTTAGCATTTCAATAAATGCCCCGATCCTCACCTTGATCTGTTCTCTGTCCGAGTGTGAATAGTCGGTTTCGATTTTCATAAAAGGCAGACCAAGTTCTTTTTTTGAAAATTCTCCGACAAGGTACGACTCGATATTGTATGTGTGACAGGCCTGCCAGACAAGATCAACTATTCCGTCGGCCTTAAAATCTTCTGCGAGTTTCGCAAGCAGTTCGAATCTGCCCTTGTTGGGTGTGAGGCAGGAACATGGAAGCTTGAAATAGCGCTCCGCGATGGCCTCTATCGGGTCGCGTTTCTCGTCAACCTGCAGATACACCGACTTGATTCCACTGCAGGCCTCCTGGCATACGACTGTCCCCCCGCACTCCTCTATTATTTCAATAAGTTTTTCCGACCCTTGCCCAGTCGGACATCCGGTAAGGATTATTCTGGGAGAGTTTTTTGGCGCCACAAACTTTTTCTGACTGATTCTTTCCTCTATTTCCCTGATAAATTTTTCGAGCATCTCGGTATGCTTTTTAAAGCCGGCAATCCTGAATCTCAGAAGTGAAAGCTCCTTCCCGGTAACTACTGACGGCCTGTGCATTCCCAGACGCAGAGCTTTTTCCATCAGACGTCTTTCCTTGTTCATCTCTTTAATCGCGGCAGACAGTTTCGCATCTGTAATTTTGACGCCAAATTCTTTCTCGACGACTTTCCTAAGCCGTTTCAGCTCGCTGGTCCAATGTTTGAGCGCCTCCTTCGAGGCCGATCTCTGTGTCAGCTCGAGCACTTCCACCCGTTTTGATTCGGCCATTATCTCGTACATTTTCTTCTTGCCGTCACAGGTGGTTTCAGCGACTATCAGATCAGCCATCTCGATGAATGGACAGCTTTTTGAAATGAAATATCCGAATGAACTTTTGATGAGAGGACAAAGATTTGAGGGCAGGACTTTTTCCGCCTCGGTGATGGTGCTGTTGCTTGTGCCGCAGAGACATACTGGCAGAGCGCCCGCAGCGAGAAATATTTCTCTCGGAGTATATTCGCAGTAGATTCCAACTATCTTTCTTCCCTTGCTCTTTTCCTCCTCGGCAAATCCGAGTTCATATTCTATGGAATCTGCGAAATACGCAAATGGATCTTCCTTCTTCATCTTTTTCCCGCTCACCTTTCAAATTCATATTTTATTCAAGTCTAAACAATAATTCCCGTTGAGATTTCTTCAAGCCGCTACTTTATGAATATTAATGTGGCAACGTTTGGAAAATTTTGTTTGTTGTATAAGGTAGTAATATGAATTTTCAGGCATAATACGGAAATTCGACAGTGTATCAAATAGAAGATTTCGGGAACTGACAGGGAAAAAATTGACAGGGCTTGCGGTTCAGCAATCCCTGCCAGATATGAAAGTCTAAAAACAACAGGGAATAAAATGAAAACCCTCGAACAATTCCGCGATAACCGTCCGCAAATTCCAATGACGACTTCCTGGTATCTTTCAGATGTCGGTCGCTATATCAGCCTTGAACGGCTTATCGAGGAGAACAAGGAACGATATTATGAGACGCTTAAACGACTCAAGTCCCAAAATATAGTCAGGTGTATTTCAACAGGCAGGAATGCAAAATGGGAAAGAATTAGGTAATATGCCTTTAACTAGAGCCTGCTCGAAAAGGTCGAGCTAGGCTAAAAAAAAATAATAAAAAAGAAATATTACTTGAAATATCATCGCAACATGTTATAATGCAATATCTTACAAAACATTAACAACATGGAGCGATGATAATGAAATATAAACTTAAGACTGCGGATTTCAACCTGTTTCTCCTACCCTCCGACACGGAAATGACGAAATTCATCGGAGAAGTCCTAAATCTGGGTGAAATATTCCCCGAAATTTACTTGAGGATAGCAAGAGACC
>CAIQLG010000374.1 GCA_903872565.1 uncultured Lentisphaerota bacterium
GGCCTTAATACGTTAAAAGACAAGCTCTCGACAAAAGTGCTTGAAGACAAGGCGTTAAAACGTGAACTGGAGAATATACGCAATTCTATTGAAAAAAGAAAAACGGAGGTGTGACCCTGTTTTGTTAATACTCCTCCATGATTACGCAGTGTGTCACAGGCATCGTTCAAACTCATCGAATGGGCAATCTGAACATGAAGCAAAGAAACAACATGGCTCAGGGATCAAATGTCCTGCACTTTTCTTCTACTCCATGTTCTCGTGCAAGTTTGGGAACAAGATGTCCTGGAATAAGTTCGCAAATCTGTTTCAGGATGCTAAATTGATGCCGGGCTGTTTCCATTGGGTTCTCCTTTTTTTTGGTTGTACTTAAAAAAGATACCCGGAGTTCAGCCCTTTTACCATAAAAATACGTTCACCCTATGGGACGGCTGTGGTTCAGGAACTTAAAAGTTTATGCGGGCACGACCATAGCTGTGGTTGCCATTACGATCCAGGGCACAACCGGAGTCTTGGAAGGCTGAAAACTGCAGTAATCGGTGCATTTTTTGTGGCAGATTCATACATTCTCGGGGCTGACGGGGTCACACTCCCGCCGTTGACTTTGTGGAAATGTCTTAAAAAAATATATTAATGAAGTTATATAAGTAAAATTAGGTTATAGTAAGTAAATTTAAAAAGAAGGAGAAGTTTTATGGTAACAGGGCCGATGATTGGTGCGCTAGTAGTTATGGTGCTCGTTCTTATGAGCATTGTTCTCGCATGGGCGAGCAGGATGAAGAAATGCCCCTCGGACAGGATCATGGTGATCTATGGTAAGACGGGGGGGAAGCGGATTGCTAACTGCATCCATGGGGGAGCAGCGTTCGTCATCCCGGTCGTCCAGGACTACGGTTATCTGTCATTGCGTCCCATGGCGATTGACATTGACCTGAAAAATGCCCTCTGCAAACAGAACATAAGGATCAGCGTGCCCTCGATATTCACCATCGGGATAAGCACCGATCCGAATATAATGATGAATGCGGCCGAACGTCTTTTTGGACAGCCGCCGGACTCGATAAGGGATCTTTCGAGGGACATAATCTTTGGTCAGCTACGTCTTGTCATCGCATCGATGACGATTGAAGAGATCAACACTGACCGCGAGACATTCCTCAGAAACGCCGAACAGAACGTTACGGCCGAGCTTAACAAGGTCGGGCTCCAGCTGCTGAACGTGAACGTCACAGACATAACCGACGAGAGCGGATATATCGAGGCCATAGGCAGGAGGGCCGCAGCCCAGGCGATCAACCAGGCTAGAATTGACGTTGCGGAAGAAGAGAGGAAAGGGCACACAGGAGAGGCCGAGGCCAAGAGAACCCAGAGAATAGCTGTTGCAAAAGCCGAGGCGGAAGCTGTTTCCGGGGAGGCTCTTGCGGAAAGAGACAAGAGAATAGCGGTCAAACAGGCGGACGCTGAAGCCGTCAGCGGTGAAAACATTTCCGGCATAGATATCGCAAAATCCAATGCGCTTAGATCGGAGCAGGAAGCCGAAGCCTTCAGGAAGGCTGAATCCGCGAAGCGCATCGCCGAGGCCCAGATCGAGAAGGCTCACTTCCAGGCCGAGCAGCAGGCTCAGATCGCCCGCGCCGAAATGGAAAAAGAAAAGCAGAACGCGGAAATTATAGTCCCCGTCGAGATAAGAAAGAGAGAGATCGAGATTTCCGCCGAAGCAGAAGCCGAAAAATTGCGCAGGGAGGCGAGAGGCCAGGCAGATGCGATATTCGCAAAACTCGATGCCGAAGCACGAGGCAACTATCAGATCCTCAAGGCTAAGGGCGAAGGCTTCATGGAAATCATCAAGTCATGCGCCCTCGACACCGATGCCGCCGCGAAAATGCTGCTCATAGAAAAACTCGAGGAGATCGTCGAACTCCAGACAGAGGCGATCAAGAACATCAAGATTGACAAGATTACGGTGTGGGACAGCGGATCCGGAAACACCCCTGGAGGCAAGACTTCGACGGCGAATTTCCTCAGCGGAATGATGCAGAGTCTGCCACCTATCCACGATGTCGCGACGATGGCTGGAATTGACCTTCCAGGATATCTCGGCAAAGTGAAGGAGTTCAACAAGGATGAAACGCCAGTCAAGCCTGGCAAGTCCTGAAAGCCATGCACATATGAAAATCAACCGAGCAAAACTGCCGGGGCCGATTGCGGTGATCGACGCCGGAGCACATTCCATCAGACTTGAGATTGTCCAGCAGTCCAGGGATGGAGAACTGGAAACCCTCGAATCCCTCACATACCCTGTGCCCTTCGGAAGGGATGTCTTCGTCAAGGGAAGCGTCAGCCCTGAGAACATTCTTCTGACCAGCAAGATTCTGACGGATTTCTCCGCGAAGATGAAAGAATACGGAGTGACCCGTCACAAGGCGATCGCCACAAGCGCGATCCGGGAGGCGACAAACAGGGATCTGTTCCTCAGCACCGTCAAGAATGTGAGCGGGATAGATCTCGAGGTGCTCGAGGCGCCAGAGGAGATCAGGCTCATATACCTTGCCGTAAAAAATGCCTTTTCCGGCAGGATCAACCTTGAAAATAAAAGTGCACTCCTATGCATCATCGGCACCGGGGCAACTCATATCTGCACAATTCTGAACGGACGATTGAAAAGCTCCGAGACACTCAGGATCGGGACACTCAGGATATACGAGGAAATCGGGCAGTCCCTGAGTCTGAAGAAGTCGGTGGACATTGTTGACACCTTCACGGCGCGCGCCGTGGAAACGGTGGTAAAACACCATTTCGAGGACAGGCCTCCAGACATCTTCATCGCGGCAGGCGCCTCCGTGAGAATGCTTGCCAATATCGAAAATAAGGGCATGACGGAGGAAGTCCTCTCTTCGATATCAAGGAAAAAACTGAAATCGCTAAATGATATCGCCACCGGAAATGCGCCTGAAAAACTGGTTGAAAAATATGGAATCTCGGACAGTATCGCGCAGAGCCTCGCGCCCTGCTCGGAAATTCTCGAGAACTTCTTCGAGATCACAAAGGCCGACAAGCTCATAGTTCCCAGCGTCAGCACCAGAGATGCCATAATCGAGGAGTTCCTCAGAGACATTGGCGGAGACGCTGATCCTTTCGTCAGCGACATGATTTCCTCGGCCGAATTCCTCGGTGAAAAATACAAGTCCGACCGGGAGCACTCGAACAATGTCACCGCAAACTCGTTGCGCCTCTTCGACGAACTCAAGGACATCCACTGGATCCCTGACAGGGGAAGGCTCCTGCTCCAGATTGCAGCTATTCTTCACGACATAGGACAGTTCGTGAACAACCGCCAGCATCACAAGCACGCCTGCTATCTTATCGCCAACAGCCCGCTTCCCGGAATCACCCCGAGAGAACTTAATGTGATAGCGGCGACCGCGAGATACCACAGGAGAGGCAAACCTAAGACATCCCATCCGGAATATATGACTCTCCTCCCGGAAGACAGGGTGCTCGTGTCCAAGCTGGCCGCAATCCTGAGAGTCGCGGACTCCCTCGACCATTCGAACGTCCAGAGGATAACATCCTTCGATGTGGAATATGATGAGTCCAATGTCAAAATTATAGTGAAAGGCTCCTACGACCTTACCATTGAACAACTTGAACTTAAGAAGAGGGGCGACCTCTTCGCGGATGTCTTCGGACGAAAGGTAAAACTGTCATGACATTTAAAATCACGAAAGAACATTTCATAAACAGGGATTTGAGCTGGATAGATTTTAATGCGAGAGTCCTCGAGGAGGCTGGAGACAAGTCAAATCCTGTGATGGAGAGGCTTAAGTTCATAGCGATATTCAGCAACAACCTCGACGAATTCTTCATGGTCAGGGTGGCAGGACTGAAACAACAGCTCGATGCTGGCGATGTCGGCACAGACCCGTCCGGAATACATGTCAAGACACAGCTCGCAATGGTAAGGAAAAAGATTATTCCGCTCCTTGCCAGACAACACTCTTACCTCCACAGGGAAATTCTTCCAGAACTAGAGAAAAATGGCCTGGTACTTCTTCCCAGATACAGATGGGACAGCCAGGACAGGAAGGAACTCAAAAACATTTTCGAGCGACAAATTTTTCCGGCGCTCACCCCGATAGCGGTGGATCCAAGCCATCCATTCCCGGTCCTGACAAGCGGAGCCATAGAGATCGGGGTTACTCTGAAGCACCATCAAACAGGGGAAACTGTGCGCGCATTCGTCGAGGTTCCAGGTGTCCTCCCGAGGTTCATCCCTATCAGAAACGCCAAGCACGGCCAGTCATCCGTGTATGTTTTCCTTGAAGATATCATCATAGACAATATCAGCTCTCTCTTCAGCAAATGTGAAATTACGGAAACCATCCTCTTCAGAATAACAAGAGACATGGATTTTACCATAGACGAAGAGGGCGTTGCGGACCTGCTCCTGCACCTCGAGAAAAAACTGCTCCAGAGAAGACGCAGCGAACCTCTCCGGCTGGAACTGATAAAGGGGGCCAGCAGCAAACTCGACCAATGGCTCACAAAGGTTTTGGGACTGGATGCTTCAGACAAGTATTACGTGGAAGGCCCCCTGCATCTCGCCAACTTCTTTTCTCTCGTCGCACGCGAAAACAGACCCGAAATATGCGAACCTTCCTGGCCGGCCCTGGAGAACCCCGCAATGAACGAAGACACGTCTGTATTCGATTCCATAAAACAGCAAGGCACTCTGCCAATGTTTCTTCCGTACCAGAATTTCGACCCGATAGTGAGGCTGATTGAGGAAGCAGGCGACGACCCGGATGTCCTGGCGATCAAACAGACACTTTACAGGGTGAGTGGCAACTCTCCTGTGGTTAGAGCGCTGATTAGGGCGGCGGCGAACAATAAACAGGTTACGGTGATTGTCGAGCTAAAGGCACGTTTCGACGAAGAACACAATATACAGTGGGCACGACAGCTCGAAGAGGCCGGCGCTCACGTCATCTACGGGATGGCAGGACTGAAAATACATGCGAAAGCCCTGCTGATAATTAGAAGGGAAGAGGGAATCATAAGAAGATATGTCCATCTTTCCACAGGAAACTACAACGACAAGACGGCAAAAGTCTACACCGATATTGGTATAATGTCGAACGATCCTGAACTGTGCTCCGACATCGCTGCGCTTTTCAATGTGATGACAGGATATTCCGCAAAACCAGAACAATGGAACAAAATCGCGGCCGCCCCTTTCGATCTAAGAGAAAAATTCCTGTCGCTCATAGACCGCGAGGCAAGACTCTCGACACGCCATTCGCCGGGAAGAATTATCGTCAAAATAAACTCGCTGGTACATCCCGACATCATAGAACATCTCTATATGGCCGCACATGCCGGCGTGAAGATAGATCTGATCGTGAGAGGAATATGCTGTCTCAAACCGGGAATCAAGACGAAGAACATAAATATCACAAGCATCGTTGACAGATATCTTGAACACACTAGGATCTACTATTTTGCAAATGGCGGGAACGAGGAATATTATCTTTCCAGCGCGGACTGGATGCCGAGAAACCTACACAGAAGGGTAGAGGTACTGTTCCCGGTGAACAACTCTGCACTGGAAAAAATTCTGCGTGAGATCCTACAGTTCAGCCTCAACGAGAAATTCAAGTCCAGAAAACTGCTCCCCTCCGGAGTTTACACAAAGTCGGTCTCCAAAAACAGACAGCCTTCCACCAGAAGCCAGAGAAAAATCTATGACTTCCTCAAAAACTTGTTGCCACCGAAAAAAAACCAGGCCATAAAAATCCTCGAAAATGTCAACGTGTGATTTAATTTTTCATTTTAAATAGATTCACAATTTATTTGAATGAAAGACTATGGCAGGAATCAGAATCTGATTCCCGGGGGAGTATTCCAAAACTGGTACGGATTAAGGAAGCGACTTTATCCCAAACAGATCCCAGGGGGATCAAGTTTCATATAGCCCGTGGTTTCAACCACGGGAATCAAGCATCCAAAAGTAGCAGCCCTGAAAGGGCGAAGTAAATGTTTTTTTGAATATCCAATATTCAAATGCTCTTTCCTTCGTGTTGCTTTACCCCCCCCCCTTTTTTTCACATGTTATACGACATTGCTAGCAATGTCATATTATTATACGACATGTCGCCTGACAATAAACTTAAAGTTTTACCTTAAATCTGCTTGAAGTATGTCAGTCTTTCCACCTGTCCCTCGTAGCTCGAAGAGCGAAGTGGGAGACTGGCTATCCTATGTCCGTTTCGGAAAACCGGACATGCTTCAGTGAATACTTACGGAACTCGGACCTCCATGGCGACTCGCCAAACCATTCTAAATAATAATTTAGGTCAATATATCATATTTTATATCAATTGACAATATATTTTTGCATATTAACTTAAGTTTAACCAGATATTTTAAATCAATAAGGTATGCGTGAGTTCTCTTTTTCCATGGCACTTTCTAGAAGCGTATAGCAACAATTGGAGGAATTATGAGAGATGAAGGACAGCAGCCGGAGAGAGGATGCAAAAGTGCAGTCTGTACACTGGAAAACTGTATCTCCAACTTGCTCCATGGGATGAAGCCGAAGAATTGCCCGGCAAAACGAAGCTTCTTTCATTTAATGGAATTGCTGGTGGCTGCGCCCGGCGTAGTTCTGAATCGCATTGCGATTCAAACGAAGACGAGAGCACATTCGATCAAGTTCACCCTGATCGAACTGCTCGTGGTCATAGCCATCATCTCAATTCTGATGGCAATGCTGCTGCCAGCGCTGAAGAAGGCGAGAGATCTGACAAAACAGATCAGTTGTATCAACAACTTCAAGCAACTCGGTACTGCCAACATGATGTACAGCGTCGACAATAATGACTTTTTAACACCGTCCTATTACATGTCAGGAACATATGCATATTGGTGGCATCAAGCTTTATTGCCTCCTTATCTCTCATACAGTGGTGGACTGTACATATCACAAATAAGCGCCAATGCGCGGCATCCACTGGCTTGTCCTGTCATAGGCTCGGAGGCGCTCAAAGATATCAGATATACTTATGACGGCAACGGCCCTTGCCTTAACACAGGATATAACACGTTCCTCGCCTTGAGGAAAGTAAATCAATATAGGCTTCCATCCAGGCATGCTGTGTTCATGGATTCCTTCGGGGGGCAGCGAATAATGGGCACTGGGCCGCTTGGAGGTTATTGTTGTTATGACTTGAGACATTCGAGAGGCATAAATGTGCTGTACGTCGACTTGCATGCAGATTTGAGAAAACTGGGATCGTTCAACACAACTACCTCGTTAACTCCATTTTGGAAGGCTGAGGATGCTTATATTAAATTTAATGATTAGAATATTTGACAGAGCCGATTGCA
>CAIQLG010000375.1 GCA_903872565.1 uncultured Lentisphaerota bacterium
AAATTATTCCGCTTCCTGACGGCGCGGAGATGATAAGCGAGGTGTCGAAACGGCAACGTTATGCACTAAACCTTCTTGGAATTCCTGCAGAAATTTTTCTTTCCAAAAAACCTAGCGGCAAAAAAAAATCAATTTAGGTTGCAACAGATGTATTTGCATTTCCATATTTTATAGTTGCTGGCATAATGCTAACGGCTTGCTTATGGCTTTATAAGATTGAAAGAATTGGGAAAGGATTTCTTATTGCTCCCATAATCGTTTATTGCTATGAAATGTTACCTATAACCATACCAGGTCCAATTGATAATTTTCTTTCAATTGCTGGCGGATTAGGAGGAACCGTTATTGCTGTTGTAGCCGCCTGCTCAAAAAAAGATGCCAGACAAATTATGAAAGAAAATAATGTAAATATAACAGATACTGAAATCGTAGGTGAAACAGTAAATGACTTAAACAATAAAACACTTGAACAATAAAGTTATGAGAACCTTTAATGGGGATAACCTATGCCAGAGGTAAAAGATTGGAGTGTCGTCATAGAATTGGAGAAGGTGGTTGTAAAAGGACTTCAACATGACTTAGGAGAAAAAATTGCAAAAATTCTCAGACAGCATGCAATTGCTGGAGCAGGATTAGGTTTAATCCCAGTCCCAGGTCTTGATTTGGCAGGAGTTTTTGGGAACATATGGACTATGTATGTGAGATTAAATTCTGCAGTTGGAGTGTCCTTTAGTGAAAACATCATGAAATCTATTGCAATTGGCATTGGTACCAATTTATTGTCAATTATACCTGGAATTGCTGTTGCTAAAGCATGTGGTTTTTTCGCTAAATTTATTCCAGGCATTGGAACTGCTACCGGTATGGTTGTTGATGGCGCGACAAATTATGCAATCGTTATGGTTATGGGACTTATATATTTGAATATTGTAAAATATCTTTTACAATATAAAAGAGACCTAACGGAAGATGAATTAAAGAATGCAACTAAAAATATCCTCAAGGATAAAGAATCTATTCGTGAGACATACAAAAAAGCCAAGGAAGAGTTTGCACAAGTTAAAAATAAGAACTCCAATTCCTGTGATAATGCTCTAAGTGGGGATTCGCTAAAATGACAAAAACATAAAGGATACCGTCTTTCCCAATATCATTCATTTGTGTTGATGATAAGAATAAAAAATGTTACATGAATTCTACTCAAACATTCAGACTGAACGATCAAAAATGTGCAACGTGCCGTTGGTGGGGTGGCGCAAGAGAAATGGAATTCAGGGCATATAAGCCTTTCTACGTCAAGACAAGTTCAAATCCATCTGTTTGTTTTGTGAAAAAGCAAAAGATTACTGCCATAAATAAATGCACCGCCTATGAAAAATGGGAAAAGTTGTGACTATCCAAATTCAGCCACCAAATATTTTTGACCAGATTTTATCTCTATTCGGCAAAAAACGGGCGGTGTATATTCCAAGAAAATCCCTATCGGATAAGTACGGAATTTATCTTGCGCCAAGGGAAAACTTCTTTCGTTGTCTTTTCCGCCAAAAAAAAGCCCCATTGCCTTCTGGTTGGACTTTTCCTGATGATTATTTAGGAACATTGAAGATATTCCTATCTCATTCATAATCAATCACTTTGAAAGGTCACCTCATGCTATATATATTTATATTTGAATAGCAATAGTTCGAGCTAAAGTTATTCACCCCATCATAAACCCCTCAAAAACCAGAAAGGAACCAGCCCATGAAAACTACAAATCCCCAGGAAAGCCCCAGCAGAAGAATCAGGAACCTTGAGAAATCCCAAGTAACATATCAAAAAAAACCGGAACCTGGACAATTCAGAACCCAATTACAGAGAAATACATGATGCCCTTATTCAGTACATTCGGGAAAGAAAAGCTGAAATCTATGAGCTAATCCGTACCGACAAAAAAATAAAATGCGACCCCTATGATGATGTCGCTCGTCTGAGAGAAGTGGAAAAGGTTGAGAAAATATTAAAGAAAAGAAGTTCGTAGCCAGAAATAACTTGGCCACAAAAAAGCACAGAAGGCACATAAAATATTAACTTTTGTGAATCTTGTGAATTTTTGTGGCAAAAAATATAGGTGCCAGTCTCATCGAGACTTGGCCTACTTCGGGAAAATACTTGCTGTCATCTGTCAACTGCTAACTGTTCACTGTTTTTCACCAATCCAGCATACTTTTTCCTGAACTCCTTCATGCCTTCTTCCAGCAGATAGGCAACTAATTTCTTGACCTTCATGCCGGAAGCTCGTGCCAATTCTGAAACCTTCAAGTGCAACTCCTTGTCCACTTCGACAGTGGTAATCTTAACCTTATCCATTGCAGACCTCCTGACTTATTTCCTCTGTAGAAGTCCCTTGAAACTCCTCTTTCTTCTTCAATCTTAATTCCCGATAAAGCTCATCACAAAATGCCTTGTCATGTTCATTCATTTCAGGGCTCTGCTTCGTCCAGTCAACTGCCATTTCAATCTCGTTTTCGTTCATAATTACAACTCCTTATTTTTAATTTGTTCTCTATGAGAAAGTATAGATTCCACATAGGGAATTCAGAACAAATATATATAAATATTTAACCCCATTAACTCAAAAGGAGCGCATAATGTTTACTCAAGAAAATCAGGTAAATCAAAACAGCAAGACAAAACCAACCAGATACATCATCTACGCAAGAATCTCCGACATGGGCGGGCGTGAAGTCAGTGAAACTTCAATCCCCATGCAATTAGACCAATGCCGGAAGTATGTTGAAAACAATGGCGGGGAGGTTGTTCAGGTAATTCAGGACGAAGGAATTTCAGGTGGAACTTTAAAGAGACCGGGAATGCAAAGAATTCTTGAATCTGTTGAAGAAGGTTCGGATGAATGGGATTGTCTTATAGTCTTCAAGACGGACAGGCTTTCAAGGTCATTAAAGGATTTTCTATACCTATTCGAGTACTTCTACTCAAAAGGCAAGTCCATTGCATGTGTAAGTGAAAGGATAGATTTCAGCAATCCAGTGGCTAAAGCTTCGATGTATTAGATATTTAATCCAGAAGGCCAATGAGGACAGGCAGAGAATCATTGATTGCAATATGCCGGAACTCAAGAATATAGAAATGGCTTTGCTGAAGGCCAGAAAGGAGAAGGAAAATATTGAAAGAGGTCTTTTTGAAGGGTTGGTGAATGAGGAGAACAAAGTTGAGTTTAATCAGAAGCTATCTAAGGTAAGAAAGGAAATAGTCATATTGGAGGCAAGAAATGCAGAATTGGCAGAGATGGTCAAGCTTTATGATGGTGAGGCAAAATTTGAAGAGGTTTTCAAAAGTTTGAAGACTTTTTCGGATTTGATAAAGAAAACGGACAGGCCGGAAGTCCTTCAGAGGTTCGTGAAAAGCAGGGTGGCAAGAATTGAGATGTCATCGGATAAAAAGCAATTCAACCTCAAACTGAGGGCATTCGACAGTTTATATCCAGATAGAGTATGGTGGGCGCTGAGGGACTCGAACCCCCGACCCTCTTTCAAGTGCCTCCAAATGCCTTATTTTCGCTCTATTATCATTCACAAACGAGTTTTGGCCACATCTCTCATTTTTTGTATAAAATACTAAAAAATGTGTCCCAATTGTGTCCCAATTCATCAAATGTAAGATAGACCTAATGGTTTTTCAAGTGGACATTCCCGAAAATCTCAGAAATTGGACAGCCATAGTCCAGCGGTATGGGCGTATTATACTGTATTGGCTTGAATATTAAACATTATAATGTATATTCCTTCATGTTTTAACAATTACATGGAGTTGATGTGATAACGATAAAATTTACAGAGGACGGGGTTGAAGTATTAAAGCAAGAGCGGTTTAACCACCC
>CAIQLG010000376.1 GCA_903872565.1 uncultured Lentisphaerota bacterium
AGTCGATTCTGCATCGAGATCGGATAGAAGTCCACTTCCTCATCCGCGCCTGCATGGACGGCCGATGTCTCACCACCCCTAAAGAATGCATGTGCGGCGCATGCCGATTTCGTATACTCGTGACCCAATATGTCCGACAGCGACCTTTTCACTTCTGCAAATCCGTCAACGGCCATGATTAAACTCCCATTTGTTTGAAATGTCCAATAATGTTTGTTTGTGTTTATAATAAACATATTGTCCTTGACAAAGATGTCAAGCATATAAATAAAAAATAGTATGAAAAATTGGATGTTAATTTTGTCTCAGAACTGAAAGCTCGGAATGAGCTGATTGAAAATCTGAAGGAAGTTTTCCGGAAACACAACTCCCAGCCGATAAGGCGGGAGCTGGCAACGGGCGTTGCAACGCACCGCGCCAGTTCTCGACCCTACTGACGAGGAGGTTCGGAGTTGCGAAGATTGCAACTCTGGCCTTACCCTATCGGGGGAAATATGGTATCAGCTCCGCCGCGGCGGATTAAATCAATACACAAGATAAGGCGATACGGCATGACAGGAAGTCTGAAGTTACCGATCTGCATCGAGTTCGCTAATATTTATCTCTGTATGGGGCGTTGGATGGTCGTTTGTGTGACGGACGATTCGTCCTTCAATCATATAAATCACGTCCTCAGCGATGTTTGTGGCGTAATCGCCAATTCTTTCAAGCTGCCGTGACACACCCAGAAGATGAAGATAATAGCTGGTCTTCTTGGATTTCTTCTTGATCATCCTTTTCACTTTATTGTATATGTCTCTGTTCATCTGGTCTATTTCATCGTCCATCAGGGAGACTTGATTGGCCAAGAAAACATCATTTTCTATAAAGGCGCTCAGGCACTGATCAAGCATGATCTGAGTTTTTTCCATCATTTCTGTGAAATCAAAAGGAAGCTCTCTGTTCTCATCTTCTGCGATTTTTTTGGTTCTTTCTGCAATATTGACAGCGAGGTCTCCTATGCGTTCAAGGTCGTTGTTGATTTTCAAGCATGCGACCACGTAGCGCAGGTCATGCGCCACTGGCTGATGCAGTGCAATAATCTTCAGACATTCCTCCTCCAATTCTATTTCCATTTGATCTATGATGTTGTCCTCCTCTATTACCTGCTTTGCAAGTTCAACATCATTTTCGGTGACAGACTTCACTGCCTTTATGACACTATTTTCCACAATTGCGGAAAGGTGCAGTATTTTTTTCTTGAGAAGTAGTATTTCATTGTCCAAATGCACTGACATGTTTCAACTCCTTTGTTGATTTGTTATATTGATTATCCGAATCTTCCGGTGATATATTCTTCGGTTTTCTTGTTTGAAGGATTCTGGAACACCTGTTCTGTTTTGCCGTATTCTATTATTCTCCCTTCAAAAAAGAATGCAGTATAGTCGGAGACCCTTCCTGCCTGCTGCATGTTGTGTGTGACTATCACAATGGTATACTTCCTTTTAAGTTCAAAGATGAGATCTTCAATTTTAGATGTGCCAATAGGATCTATCGCCGAGGTCGGCTCATCCATGAGTATGACTTCCGGTTCCACTGCAAGCGCCCTTGCAATGCATAGCCTCTGCTGTTGTCCCCCGGAAAGCGCCATTCCCGGTTTGTCCAGTTTGTCCTTCACTTCTTCCCATAGGGCGGCAAACTTCAATGCATGTTCTACCCTGTCGTGCATTTCGTGCCGGGATAATTTATAATGCAGTCTCAGGCCATATGCGATGTTTTCGAAAACTGTCATCGGGAACGGAGTGGGTTTTTGAAATATCATGCCAATCCTGCGCCTGAGATCCAGTATGTCCATGTCGGGGGAAAGAATGTTTTCACCGTCCATTATGACTTCGCCGTCTGCCGATTGATCACTGTAGAGTTGATATATGCGGTTGTAAACCCGCAGATGGGTTGACTTCCCGCAGCCAGAGGGGCCAATTATTGCAGTCACCTTGTTTTCCTCTATTTCCATGTTGTTGCTGAAGAGCGCCTGATTTTTCCCGTAGTGGAAATTCAGATTGCTCACTGATATTTTCGGGGTTTTTCCCTGGTTCACCGGTTTTTCTCCTTAAGAATGAGTCTTGCAGATATGTTGATTACTAGGACTGAAAATGTTATAAGCAGCGATGCCCCCCATGCGATCCTGTTGAGATTGGCATACGGTGACATCGCATAATTGTAGATGGTGACTGTCAGGTTCGATGTTGGCCCCGTGAAAAAGTTGCTGATTTTCCACCATGGTTCGGCAGGCCAGTAGGAACTGTTCATCGAGGTGAATAGAAGTGGTGCAGTTTCCCCGCTTACTCGTGCAATTGCGAGAAGAACCCCTGTTATAAGGCCAGTCCTGGCGGACTTGAAAAGGATCTGGAGGATTACTTTCCATCGAGGTGTACCGAGGGCCAGAGCTGCTTCCCTCAGAGCGTTTGGGACAAGGCAAAGCATATCCTCCGTGGTGCGGAGTACCACGGGAAGCATTATTATCGCAAGTGAGATCGCACCGGCAAAACCCGAGAAATTGCCGGTATTTAACACTATTATGGCATAAACAAAAAGCCCTATGATGATAGAGGGCATTCCCATCATGACGTTGGCGGAGAATCTGACGATGTTGCCGATCCTGCTCTGGCGTGCAAATTCGGACAGATAGACACCGCCGAGCAGGCCCGCCGGAACTCCGATCAAAGCGGCGACAATCGTTATTATGAAAGTTCCAAGAATCGCATTCGCAACTCCTCCTTCTTCGAGATCCAAGCTTGTCGCTGTGAAAAATGTCAAATTGAAAGATTCAAATCCCCTTCCTATTACGACAAGAAGAATCCAGAAAAGGAAAAATATTCCTGTTAAAGCTGAAAAAACCGATATGGCCTTTATGGCCCTGTCGGTCATTTTTCTGAGAAATACCGGGCGTTTAGTCATAGTCCCGCCCCCATGCTTTTCCTTACTTTCTCAAGCCAGAGTTGAGCAATAACCTGTATGGCAAAGGTTGTTACGAAAAGAATAAGTCCCAACTCGAGCAGGACGCTTTTGAAGAGTGGCATGGCAACGGCTTCCGAAAACTGGCTTGCCAGAGTCGAGGCGATCGAATTCCCCGGTTCCATAAGGGAGATCGAGATGTTCTGGGCGTTGCCAATGACAAATGTGACTGCCATTGTTTCCCCTATGGCTCTTCCGAGTCCTAGGAAGAGAGCGCCCAGAATTCCCTGCATTCCATATTTTGTGGTGATATTCCAGCTGACTTCCCATGTGGTGCATCCGACGCCGTATGCGGCTTCCTTCACCACGGGCGGGACCATTTTGAATACATCCCTTATCACTGCGCACATGAAAGGGAGGATCATAAGCGCCAGAATCAATCCTGCAGTAAGCATCCCGACTCCCATCGGATATCCCCTGAATAAAGGAATGAAGCCAAGTTTGTTGCAAGGGAATGGCTGGATATGCTCCTGCATGAAGGGAGCGAACACGAAAAGTCCCCACATCCCATATATGATGCTCGGGATTGCGGCAAGAAGATCAATCGCCTGTCCTGTGATTCTGCTAAGTATAGGATGGGAGAATTCCACAAGGAAAAAGGCTGTCATGAAACTTAGTGGAACGGCTATTGTCATTGCGATGACAGTCGAGACGAGCGTCCCGCAGATGCTCGGGAAAGCACCGAATTTCTCCTGAACCGGATCCCAGTCCTTGGAAAACAAAAATCCAATTCCATATTTTTTTATCGAGGGAATTGAACTTGCAATCAACTCATAGAACAGGAAAATCATTATTATAAGAATGATCAGTGCGCAAAGCATTGTGGCGATCCGGAATATGATATCCGGATAATTGACAGATCTACTTTTTTTGTTATTTTTCATAAGCGAAGAAAAAGGACGGCACCATCATCGGAATGGCGCACGTCCCTTTTTTAAATTTTAAAGTTTATGTTAATCCCGACACTTGACTTCCAATTTTTATCGGATTTTCCTGACTTCGTCATTGGATATTCCGTGTCCGATATCGGACATTCAAATCATTACTGTACAACAGGTTTTCCCCCGGCCTTGATCTCGCTCTTCCAGGATTTCTTGACGAGATCAGTGACGTTTTCCGGCATTGGAATATAATCGAGCTTTGACGCTATCGGAGTTCCCTTGGAATAGGCCCAGTCAAAGAATTTGAGGATCTTCGCCGCAGTGGCCGCATCCTTCTGCTCCTTGTAAATTATGATATAGGTGGCAGCCATCATCGGCCAGCTTTTATCGCCGGGCTGGTTTGTCAGTACCATATAGAGTCCGGGGGCCTTGCTCCAGTCCGCGTTGGAGGCCGCCGCCTGAAAACTGGAAACTTCAGGCATGACGAATTTGCCGTCTGCATTTTTCATCTGGGTGTAGGCCATCTTGTTTTCGAAGGCATAGGCTGACTCGACGTATCCTATCGAGCCTCTCTGTTTCTTGACGTTTTGCGCAACTCCGGCATTCGTGTATCCGCCCAGTCCACATGGCCAGGCAATCTGGTTGGCACAGCCTGGCCCCTTTTCCCAAGCCTTAGATACCTTGGCAAGGTAATTCGTGAAATTCCAAGTGGTTCCGGATGCGTCCGCCCTGTGGACCACAATTATGTCCATGTCTGGAAGCTTAAGGTCTGGGTTCAGCGAGACAATCGTTGGGTCATTCCACTTTTTGACATTTTCGAGAAATATGTCCGCGACAAGTTCGCCTGACAGCTTGAGTTTTCCTGCTTCAACTCCGGGGACATTCACGACCATGACAATGGCGCCCATAAGCATCGGAAACTGGAACAATCCGTCTTTGTCCTGCGCCTCTTTTGTGAGAGGTTCATCCGAGGCTCCAAAATCAACGGTCTTTGCCTTGATCTGGGCGATTCCCGCACCCGAGCCAACAGACTGGTAGTTTATTTTCTCCCCTGTCTCCTTCGAGTATGCTGCGATCCACTTCTGATATGCCGGAGCAGGAAAGGATGCGCCGGCACCGTTGATCATCTGCCCGTGAGACACCAGAGCTCCGAACACGAGGCCGGAAGCAAAAATTCCGGCCATGACTTTTTTCACTGCAAAATTCATTCTTTCTCCTTTTACTTTTTTGATTTCTTTTTAGAGTTTTCCTAAGATCTGCAGTGAATATAAAATCAAGTTGTTAGGGAATTGTTAAGACGCTATTAAAAGAAAGATAAAATGGAGGAGTCATGAATAGGAATAGATGAGAAGTGCGGAGGATGCGATTGAGAATATCCAGTAGTCAACGGGCATGAAAAGAAACCATTTCTTATGCCAGTGTACGTTTTGTGGACTGAATTTTTTCAATCCGAAGGCCGGATTTAGTACAAACCACAGGAAGTCTTCTGTCAGCCAGAAAAGGATAATCGAGGATATGGCTCTTGCCTCCGTCTGTGGAGACCATTTGCATCCAATGAAGAAAACGAGATGAAATGCGAGCGCGATGAATGGAAATAGCCAGGCATGGTAACCTGTCATCGGTCTTCCTCCCCAGAATATGTCCAGGAGCCAGTGCTTCTCTATCCTCCAGGTGGGAAGACTGCCGGCCCAGCCATTATCTCCCTCGATGTTTATTTCAACCTTTGCGAAGAAAAAGGCGAGCAGGAGAATCCACAGGATCAGAGGAATCGCATTGAAGACTTCCTGGAAAGACATGCTCACATCTCTATCTTCTGACTGACAGCCATCTCAAGAATTTCAGATGCGGCTCCGGGGCGAGATATTCGCAGGGCCACATTGCGCATTTCTCCGAGTTTTCGCGGATTGTCAATCAGCTGTTTCAATTTGAATTCAAGTGTTGCCACGTCATGCGCCTTGACGGCGGCTCCGTTTTCAAGCAGATAATCGGCATTCCGCTCCTCCTGCCCGGGGATTGGCGAGATCGTAATCATAGGCAACCCCATCGCGAGGCATTCTGAGCTTGTGAGGCCTCCGGGTTTGCTTATGGCCAGATCGCTTGCGGCCATATACTTTTCAATAGTCGTCGTGAATCCCGCCGGGAAAAGCCTGCCCGGGAAATTTCCCGCAATCTCTCGCAGGCAATCCAGAAGTTTCCTGTTTTTTCCGGCGAGTGCCAATATCTGGAAGTCGCCTCCGATGTGAAGCAGTCTTTCCGCGACAAGTTCAATCCCACCCACACCTAATCCGCCTGACATAAGGAGGACTGTGATTTTATTATGATCCACGCCGAGCTCGTGTGCGCAGTCTTTTCTTGATAGCTTATTGCTGAAAACAGGCATAATTGGTATTCCGGTAACATGGATGTTTCCGGTGGGAACACCTTTGTCCTTCATTCGCCACGCGACTTCGCTGCTGGCGGCGAAATATCCCGACATGTGCGGGTGAATCCACAGTGAATGAATGTCGAAGTCAGTTACTGCAACCCAGCAACTTTTGTTGAATTCATTCTTGCCTATCATTCTTGAAAGCAGTTCGGCTGGAAGAAAATGCGTGCAGATAATGGAGTCCGGCCTGATTCTTTCAAGTTCCTTGAAAAAACATTGCGTGTTGAGGCGTTGAACTGCCATCCTAATTTTGTCTAAAACAGATTTTCTTCCCTGAGCTACATCAGTCTTGTTGTAGAGGAACCCCCAGAGTTCGGGATTATGGTTGATGATTTTTATGTATGAGTCAGAATATATCTTCCGGAAGAGAGGAGGTACATAATCCATAAGATCCAGATGAACAGCTTCAATCCTACCAGGATAATTCTTTTCAGCAGTCTTCTTCAGTGCTTCCGCGGCGCGGACATGTCCGGCACCTGCTGAAACACTTAGAATCAACAGCTTGTACAATTTTTTCATGCCAAATAGTCTCCATCAAATCCTAATACTATACATTGACGACTTCCAGTGTTCCACTCTTATATTTGTACAAAGAGTCGTGCGGAATAGCTAATTTCGCAATATTCTATATTGGTAGATACAAGGAAAAAATACTCCCCTTTCCCAGTTCGCTTTCGACTTCGACTTTCCCCTTGTGGACATGTGCGATATGTTTTACAATTGAGAGTCCGAGCCCGGTTCCGCCGAACTTCCTGCTTCTGGCCTTGTCCACTGTGAAGAACCTCTCGTATAATCTTGGAAGATCTTCACCGGGGATTCCACAGCCCCAATCTCTGACGCTCATGATAACGTATTGATCCACTCTGGATGCCTCAACTAGAATGCGTCCATTCTCTTCGCTGTACTTGATGGCGTTGTCTATAAGATTTACAAGTGCCTGCTCTATAAGGGCTTTGTTAATTTTCAAATGGAAAGACTTGTCGCATTTGACCTCGACCGCTATTTTCTTCAGGTCGGCTTTCTCGCTGCAGAAGTTCAAGGCTGAATCAATGACATCCCGCAATTCGGCGTCTTCAAACTTGTAGTCGGAATTGCTTGACTTGCTTTCTAGTTCGGATAGGCTGAGCGTGTCTTGAACCAATGCGGAAAGCCTGTCGGTATGCTTACGTATTATCTTGAGAAGTTTTTCCAGATCCTTGCCTTTTCTAATATCCCCGTCAAGGATTGTTTCAACAGAAGCTCTTATGGCGGTGAGAGGTGTTTTCAGCTCATGCGACACATTGGCCACAAATTCACTCCTGATCTTTTCGAGTTTCTTGAGCCGTGTAATGTCGTTAAGAACCAGGAGCGCTCCTATTGTTGTGCCATCTGAATCCGTAAGTACAGTTCCTCTAAGGGTTATGGACTTGTTTTCATTCCCTAATATTCCAAGGTCTTTTTCAATTGTCTGTCCAGTAGCAATCAACTGTTCAATGAAATTCTGGATGTCCGTATTTCTGATAATTTCCTGGAAAAGCCTCCCTTCCGGTGCAGAAGTCACGCCGAGCAGGTTGATTGCGGCACGGTTCATCAGAATTATCGTGTCACTGGAATCTACAGCTATTACACCTTCGTGCATGCTTGTTAGTATTGCTTCCTGCCGGTTCCGTTCACAAGTGATTTCCGCGAGCCGCCTGTTGAGTTCGTCGGACATGGCGCCCAGGGATAGTGAAAGGTCATTCACCTCCTCTATCTCTGATATGGGGAGCTTTGCGCTGAAATCGCCTTTCGCATACTTGAGCGCTACGGCTTTTATGGATTCAATCGGGCTTGATATTTTTTTTGATACGAGAAGGGTGACTGCGGTGGCGAGAATCAAAACTATGATTCCGAAAATAATAATTTTCAGATAAATATAATTCAGCTTGTCATCAATTGAACTTATGGAAACTGAAAGTCTTGCAACGGCGACAGGCCTGCCTGACATGTTGACTGGAACGGCAACATACATCATCATTTTTCCCAGAGTTGGACTGTACCGGATGGATTTACCAGTCTTGCCATTCAACGCTGTTACTATTTCAGCCCTGTTGGAATGATTCTCCATCTTTGAGAAATCCTCGTCGGAATCTCCCAAGACTTTTCCTGAAGCATCCACGATTGTGATGCGTTTTGCACTGAATTGCGCGAAATTTCTGCAGTACGACTCGAGCCCTGAAGAATCATTGGATCTAAGACTTTCCCCGATCCCGGGTTCAACCATTTTAGTTTCAACTTCCAATTCCTCGTATAGGTGATTCAAGTAGAAGCTCTTCAGGATGCTGCTTGTATGCCATGCAGAAATCACAAGGACGAAAAGAATGATCGTTATGAAGTACGGAAATATCTGGAAAAAAATTCTATGTTTGGCCATGTCGTGTGTTCAATCTTTAAATCTATATCCAACACCGTGGACGGTTTCTATCATCATGGAATACTTCCCGAGTTTTTTCCTAAGTCCGACAATTTGCACATCTACCGCCCGTTCTGTGACCGGATATCCACTTCCTCTGACGGCATTTACAATCTGGTTTCTGGTATAGACCCAGCCAGATCTTGACACCAGAAGTCTCAGCACTTCGAACTCAGTGAAGGTCAGGTCAATGAGTTTCCCGTCTATTTTGACCTCCCGCCGTCCCGGATCTATTGTGAGGTTCTGCCTTTTGATAACGTTGTTCTCAGGCAATGCAAGTTTTCCGAATCCCATTGATTTGCGCAATGCGGTTTTTATCCTTGTCGCAAGAATCTTCGTGCTGAAAGGCTTCACGATATAGTCTTCTGCTCCAAGTTCCAGCCCGGTGACAACATCGCTCTCCTCTCCTTTTGCCGACAGCATTATTATCGGTATGTGCCTGGTTTTCGTGTCATCTTTGAGTATCCTGCATGCATCGAGCCCGTCGATCCCGGGAAGCATGAGATCCAGAACGATAAGGTCGGGGGGATTGTTAATCGCTCCCTTGATGCAGTTTTCGGCATTCTCAAAGCATGTAACCTTATATCCTTCCTTTTCGAGATTCATCCGGATAAGATCAAGAATGTCCTCCTCGTCGTCAACCACAAAAATTTTTCCCGTAGGCATGTATATCTCCCCTTTGTTTATCTGTTATTTCTTTGTTAACATACTGGAGGCTCGTAACGAATTCCATAGGCCTAACTTAATTCTAACAGTTTATTAATAACGAAATATTCATAAAATAATTTTGTTTTATACTTCACTCCTAACCCTGTCGTGCAATTGTTTGAGCCGATTGCAAAAGTCGAAATTTAAAGGAGCGCGGGTTTTCCAACCCGCGCTTCCTTCTTCTTGGCGGGTAAGAAAACCCGCCCTCCGTTGCTTTTGCATCGGCTCAAGGTACTTTTGCAATTATTTTGCTTGACTTAACACAGTGTGGAACAGTATGGACTTTCGCTTATAATGTTCTGCTTCTCCCCTGACAACGATGCATTAAGATGTTTCCAGTCAAGAAGCTGGTGGAGTAACCTGCTTTCCGGTGTTAATAAAATCGTATCAAGATAGATTTTCAATTTCAATATCTGCTCGGAAGTGTATTTGTCGGAATTGACATATATGTCTGCCAGATTCCTGTAGTTTTCATATTCTTTGGAATTATCACTGAAACTGCGGAACAGCCTGTCGCCCTCCGCCGTCTTGAAAACATCTATGACGATAGGCATATTGTATTTCTCCTCATCTTCGTAGATGAATCCTTCGATGGAGATATAGTCCTTATCAAGGACGGGTGACAGCATGGCGCTTAACTGGAGGGGAAGATATCCCATAAATATCTGATCCTTGTCCTTGAGTCTTATGGCATAGGGATCGAAGATGTTGTTTTTCTCCCGCTCGAAATGGACGCTCGCTCCCTTGATGGCCTTTGGGCGGTAATGATGGGTCCCGACGTAGGTGAAAATTCTTCCAAGCATTTTAAACTCCTCTCTTAATTTTTTTCAACTATTCAATTTATGATTTACTGGGGTATCTCCTTGACTAAAGTACCCCCTACGGCTTGTGTTTTTCATGCTTGTTACGCAGGCCTTTTGAGATGGAACGGTACGTTGCCGGTGGGGTTCGCACAGAGTTCTCGATAAGACGCTGGAACAAGA
>CAIQLG010000377.1 GCA_903872565.1 uncultured Lentisphaerota bacterium
AATTATTCCGCTTCCTGACGGCGCGGAGATGATAAGCGAGGTGTCGAAACGGCAACGTTATGCACTAAACCTTCTTGGAATTCCTGCAGAAATTTTTCTTTCCAAAAAACCTAGCGGCAAAAAAAAATCAATTTAGGATAAATGACATTTCGGACAAGGTGAAGATCAGTGTTCCGCACATCCATTCTCTGCTCAAGGCCAGGCTTGGCCGTAGCCCCCATTCCATCATACTCGAAATGCGACTACGCCATGCCAAGAAACTTCTTATGACCAGTAATGACGGGATAAAGCAGATAAGTTCAGCGTGCGGGTTCCAGAATATCGAAAGTTTCTGCCGTGCATTCAGGAAACAATTCCATATGACACCTGGCGAATTCAGGAGAAACAATTCGCGCCAGCAACAGTTATCAATGGGATAGGGCAAAAAAAAGTCCAATTTCGTGTGTTTTGCGTGTTTCGCGGGCAAATGATTTTGTCCCCAATTCTTCGTGCGAATCAGCCTTCGCAGTGGCGAACCTGGCGTGCCTGGTTTCATCCTACTTCGTTCTTCCTACTTCGTTCTGCGAACTACGAAGGACAGGTCGAACTAAGAAGGACAGGTCGAAACCAGACCTACTCATGCAAATTATGCAGGACGGGTCAGAGTTGCTTTATACTGTTCTTTTCATGACATGTGCAGATTTGCCGTGGACGGCGTGGGCGGCCTCCATAACTGCCTCTCCTAGAGTGGGATGCGGGTGGATGGCCTTGCCAAGCTCGGTTGCGGTGACCTCGAGGCTCATCGCCACGACCGCTTCGGAAATCAGATCCGTAGCGTGAGGACCTATAATGTGCACCCCGAGAACCTGGTCGGTCTCTTCGGAGGCTATGATTTTGCAGAAGCCCGCCATTTCATTTATGGCCGCAGCCTTTCCAAGTGCGGCGAACGGAAATTTTCCCACAACATATTTTATTCCCTGCTCCTTGCACTGTTCTTCGGTAAGTCCCACTGTTCCGATCTCGGGCGAAGTGAAGATGCATCCCGGAACGAGATTTCCGCGAAATTCGCAGTTTTTCCCGGCCGCATTTTCGATCGCGCAATCCGCCATCGCGCTTGCGAGATGCGCAAGCTGGATCCCGCCCGTGACATCGCCGATCGCAAATATTGTCGGAACATTCGTGCGGCATTTCGAGTTCACCGGGATCCAGCCCCTTTCGTTTATCTTCACACCGGCGGCAGGAAGATCAAGAAGATTGGCGACGGATTTTCTTCCTATCGAGACAAGAAGGTAGTCGGCATTGATCTCTTCTTTCCCGGCTTTCGCGGAAACTCCTTTCGAATCGGCTTCGACAGTTTCAAGCTTTGTGCCTGTGAGGACTTTTATCCCTTTTTTCTTCATTTCACGTGCGAGGAGTTTTGAAAGCTCGGCGTCAACCGCGGGCAGGATCTGCGGCATCATTTCAACCACCGTTATTTCGGTTCCTAGTTCGGCGAAAAGGCAGGCGAACTCGCATCCGATGACACCACCTCCCAGAATCAGCATTGACTTTGGAATTTCCTTGATGTCAAGCAGTTCCGTTGAGCCAAGGACTCTTTTGCTTTTGGGGATGAAACCTGGAATCAGCGATTCCGATCCGCAGGCGATAATAAATTTCTCCGCCTTGATCTCGGAACTTTTCCCATCGGGTTTTGCGATTTTCACCGATTTTCTGTCTGCGAATTTCGCAGTTCCCTGTACCACTGTGACGCCGGAATTTTCGAGCAGGGCGGCAATGCCTTTGCGGAGGTTTTCAACTATTCCTTCCTTTCTCTTCAGCATTGCTGGCCAGTCGGGTTCGGCTTTTCCTTCGGTCTTGATCCCGAAATCTGCGGCATGGCGGATTTTGCCAAGAACTTCTGCTGAAGCGATCAGGGTTTTCGTCGGGATGCAACCCCAGTTGAGGCATGTTCCCCCGAGATATTCCTTCTCTACGAGAACAGTTTTAAGTCCCGCTCGGCCAGCCTGGATTGCCGCGACATATCCGCCGGGACCGGCACCAATCACACACAAATCAAATTTCTTGTTCATCTTCTTCTCCGTTGTTATTTTCTTCAATCAAATCTACTTTATATTCTTCCTGCCACTCAAACAGACTCATCTGGTTCTTATCCTTCTCAGCGTCATATTTTATCTTTGTTCCCGAAAATGGTTTGTTGAACAAATCATGAATGTTCAAATCATTTTTTTTCTTGTTCCAGGCTGAATGAAGTTCGTCAATCACAATATACTTCCAGTTGTTATCATTGAAATTTTGGCAGAAGAGTGGATTTTTCATTTTGTTGGCAAACTGGTTTTCCCGTTCCATCGGAAAGAGAAGGATTTTTCCTGCGGCCTTTTCAACATTCGAGCCCCTCTGTAGCGCGCTTGTCATGGATGTGGTGCATTCGACTTCAAACAGGAATTCGATCTTGTCATCTCTAATCCACAAGAGATCAATGTCATCCACGATTTCTGCGTTTATGATATTTTTCAGGAGAAAAACCTTGTTGAAAGTGGCATATTCGGCAAGAGTTCCGGTTTTTTTCAGATATGCCGTATTTATCTGATGTGAACGTTCAATTTTACCTATGCATATATCGTATCCATTTTTAATTCCGATTTCTGCCAGAAGCGCTATGGCTGTCGTGTGGGTCCTTTCAGCCTCTTCCGGTTTGAAACAGGTTTTGATGAGCCATTCTCCGCCACGCACATGCGCGGCATAAATTTCGAGCGCCTCCCTGAGACTTGTCTGATCGGTCGTAAGGGAATTCGGGAATGCCACGCTCACAGCTTCCCATATTTCAGTGAACGATACTTTTCCCATCTGTTGAAGTTTTGAAAGGACTGTCTTTTCAACTCTGTCGGAGATTGGAACACTTTCCAGGTGTGGCACCATCTGCGGGTTTTTAAGCCACCACAATTTTCCTGTCGCCCCGCCGATTTTGGAGTCAACAAGAATGAATTCATCGTCCAGGTGTTTTTCCAGAACGGTTTTGACATCGAGACCAGTGTGAAGTTCTCCGAAAAAGCCTCGTTTTGCAAGTTCGGGATCAATTGCATTTATTATTATGGTGTAAGGTGTTGGCTCGCCCCGTTCCGCCATTATCATCACAGCGGTGTCGAGAACTATTTTCTCGAAGCGTATCTCATCAATGGTTTCCCGGGCTGAATCGCTTGCAGGGAACTCGGGTTTGAAGAATCGCAGATAGAAATCGCCCTGAGCTGAGCCGAACGGCTGAAGCAGGGATTTGGCCGAAGAGCGTGCAAGTTCCTGATGATGGATTTTCTGTAGGTCGAAGCCATTTAGCACTCCGGCTCTGATAGTGGCGTTCCTGACTTTGAATGTGGGGTTGTGAAAGGTGACTGTTAAGTATGATTCGGGTTTCAGGACATCGAACATCAGCTCGAAACTGTGCTTTATAAGCGAGTGATAGACTTCGAAATCCTTGTTCTGCCTGTCATTATGAATGATCTCGTCTGCGGCCATTTTGTCGAGATATCCGTCCGCCATTTTAAGCCAGGCCACCCACATGAAAGAAAGTTCGCCGTATTGAATGGAAGAATCGTATGGAGGATCAGTGAAAATGTAGTCAATGATTGAAATATCGAAGGTTTTTCTTATTTCCTTCATAAGATCGAGGCAGGATCCGGTATAGATGAGTATATCGGATTTATTTTTCACAAATTGTTTCAATGTGGTCGCGAATTTGATTTTTTGAAAATATTTGTTTGATTCTTCCTTGGCTTTGATCAGTCCTTGGTGTCCAATCATCGAACTTTCGAATTTCTCCCAGACATTCTGCTCCATGAACTCGTCCGCAAACCAGTAGCTGTGCTCAGTCCAGGCGGAACTTGTGGGACGAGTCGGCCTGACCGGCGTCATCCGTGTGCAAAGATGCACCATCGAGGAAAACGCGATTTTCAGGAAATCCCTAATATTCTTGTTTTCTTCCTGCTCGATTGCTTCCATCAGAATTGCTAGCGCATAAAGATTTCTTTTTGTGAAAAGATCGGAGATTTTTTCATAGCGTTGTTTTTCCTTGAAGGGTTTGCCGTTTGAATGATAGAGTGGATAATCCGGGAACCATTCCTTGATTTTGTGCTTTTCGATTTTGGCGAGCAATTCCTTGTCTTTTTCATCAAGCGCGGCCAGATCTATTTGTCGGTCATCACATACAGGACATGCCTTGTATCTTATTCCCTTGCATTCTCCTCCCTTCCAAATCGAACAGTCGGAATGAAGTTCCGCCCCGCATTTTCTACATCTTGTAAGGTAGAGCTCAAGAATTTTTTCCCTGGCCTTCTTGATTTTCTTGTCGTTCGATATGAGGTTGGAATATGCGGCAAGCAAGTCGGTAAGGTTGACAGGCTTGATTGTGAGCCTTATGAGTTCGGTGGCGATGGGCGAGATATCACATATTATCGCCCGTCGCCCAGCTTTCAGAGCCTCGATTGCGGTGACTCCGCTTCCCCCGAAAGGATCCAATACGACACCGCCTTCCGGACAATATGTTTCAATAAATTTTCCAACCACATTCCAAGTTTTTCTCGACCAATATTTGTGGAAGTTATACATCGGTGTATGGGCTTCAGGTGGAATCTGCCTGTTCAAATGCACGGTAAAACTCTTCTGATTTTGGGGTACCGAAGTTTTAAATTCCTTTTTCATTGATTAAAGCCCTTATCTACTTTTCAACTGCGCTCAATGTGCCTAATGATTCTTTTTGTAAGCTCGAAGACGGCGGCAATTTGTGTTGCTCTCACTGGCCCAATGCCTTCGACTTCCATCAGATCGCAAAGCCTTTTACCTGCAATGCTGTAAACCGTCCCGAACTTGTCGAGCAGTTTTTCAGCAATCTGCTCTGCGGACAGATTTTTATTGCCCGTGTGGAAAATTATCGCCAGGAGTTCTTTTTCTGTGCAGGTGTTGGGACCCTGTCTTCTGAATTTCCCTCCGGGATGATCGAATTTTTCTTTCTTTTTCATTCAGCACCAATTTCGTTTTAAAAACAATACTATGAAATAAACATTTTTCTAATCTATTATTGCACTAAATATTTTTTACAAATCACGCTTGCATTTCAAAAGATAAAAGTGTTTTTTTAGCATTACGAATGGTTGGAAATTTGTAGCCACGGCCACCTGTCCTACTAAGCCTTGGCGTAGTAGGATGTTGGCCGTGCAGTCGCCTCCAACATCCGCCTACGCGAAGGAGCTACGGCGAGACATGTGGAG
>CAIQLG010000378.1 GCA_903872565.1 uncultured Lentisphaerota bacterium
GGGCAAGGCTTGCTTCCGGGCGCTCGATCTCGCTTCTCCGGGTGAGTTTCGGACTTCTCCTCTCTCACAAGGTCACTTTCGGTAGGTTTCAGGCGTTTTGTCACCTTCCTCCTTCCACAGATTTATCTTGGCGCGACATAGATCACTCCTTATTGTTGAGATGTTATTACTGTGACTCTCCTGATTCCTTGACTTCAAACTTCTTATGCAAAGCGGAACGAATACAGGTCCGCATCGTGCAGGCGCACGCGGAGACGAACTGGTTTCCCGGCCAGCGCCGCCAGGTTGCCGGTGCCATGCCAGCGGACGGCATGTTCGAGTTCGTTACCAAAAAGCACTTCGCTGTCGGCCAGCGAAAAACCCTTGATCGCTTTCCCTTGCTCGTCACACACCTCGAAAAGCATCGTGCCGACCGCCGAGGTGGCGTAATTGACTTCAAGTTGACCGCCGGCGAAAATCAGCGGACGGGTGAGCATCTCGCCGACATCCTGGCCGCCTGCGTGGACGGAGACAAACCCGTCGGTGCGGATTATGCCGCGCCGTAACCGATTGCCCGGCTGGCGGGTGTGCTCAGTCCAGTACAGGCTGATCTCTTCGGGCGAAGTCTGCACCATGCCCCAGGCCGGATAATTGTTGCGCTCAGTCCAGACCTCCGACTCCAGTCCCGGGCGGACAAACCCTTCCGCCCAGCGCTCGAAGAGCAGTCCGTCCCGGCTGGACATCAAGATGGCGTCGCTGACACCGGATTCGGGATGCTCCAAGATTTTTGTGCGGCAAGGCACAAACCTCGCAGGCGTGCCGATATAGATGTGCGGCGCCCGGAAGTATGGACGGATCGTATTGATGTACATCTCCTCCCTCCGGTCATCCGTATATTTCAGCAGGCTGGACTCCGTCCAGTTGATGAAGTCCTTGGACGTGCAGGTGGCGATATGGCGAAAGTTCCCGTTGTTGTTTCGAGAAAAACAGACATAGAGATTGCGCAACGGATCCCAGAATACAAGATTCTGCGAGTCGAAACCATACCCTTCCTTCACGGTGATGATCCTCTTGTCAACCAGCAGCCTCCAGTGGATGCCGTCCGGCGAGACAAACGCTCCCAGGCCGTCGTCTCCATCAGGATGGTAGGCGATGGCTTTGAAGCGATGGCCTTCAGGGACATTCGGATTGCCGTCGAGAAACGGCGTGAAGTTGTGTCCGGACCGGCCTTGCCAGACTATGTTGTTTCTCCTCGATCCGTTGAATTCACAGATCCCTAGTTCAGGGCGTGTGAAATGGATGCCGTCGGTGCTTTCCACAACGCATGTCCGTTGGTTTTCTGCAGTTTCTGCCGGTGCCGCCGTATAGTACATCAAGATCCGGTCACCGTCCTGCACGATGTCATAATACCCGCAACAGTTGCTTTCCCATGGTTTGCCTTTTTCTCCACACTCAAGTGCCACGTCCCGCGGAACCGGGTGGTGCAAGCGGCGTTCGGCGGAACCGGTCATCCGGTCGATCAGAAAATCATCGATGAACAATTCACGCCTTGAGCCGATATCCGCAACCGGCTTGGTTCCCGGTTTTGCCCGCAGGCCGTTCCGCGACCACTGTGGATGGGTAAGAAGCGGATCAGTCAATATCGAGCGGAAATCCCTGGTGCGCAATTCCCTGGGACCTCCGAGCGCGAGTATCGCGCTGCCTTTGCCCGCGACCAAACGCACCGCCAGCACATTCAAGCCGGCCTTCAGGGAGACCGTGACCTTGTAGTCATCGATTGAAACCGGTGCGTGCATGTCTTCCACCTCCTTGTCGCCCAGAATCGGATCTCCGTTGACCCAGGCCTGCATCCAATAGTCACCGCCCAGCCCAAGGGTCACCTCAGTCGCCGCCTTTGTTTTCAACGGCACAAACGCATACGCGGTCTTTTCAAAATATTCAGGGTTGAAGGCTTCCGGATCGCGCCGAAAGCCGAACAAAGTCCGGAAGTCGAATTGGTTACGAACGGGAACGACCCTCTGCGCCTTCAGCGTCTTGCCCGCGACCGTGACGGTTTCAGGGATGGCGGCTAGCGTCTCACTGGAAAGCAGCGGGGCACTTCGCTCCAAGGGAGCGAATACAGTCCAATGTTTTGGAAATTCTATGTCTCCACATATGTCTTTAACCGTTGCGGCACATCCTTCTGCCGATCCATTTCTTCCATCTTGCGTTTTAACCATTTGAGATTGTCTCCTTTCTGTTTCCGTAGTTTAGTGTTCATATTTTTAACAGCCTTGAAAAATCCATGGCATCTGAGGATTTGCACGAAAAGTCGTTTCCCTTTCAGATTGCCTTGAACCGAATTTGATCAGACATCAGGGTACAGCATCACCTCCCACGTCCTGATTAAACCCATGGCCAGGACATCAAACGCCTCCGGGCCAAAAGGCCGGGAGGAATGCCTGGCAGGGTCGTAATAGCTGCAAGTGCTCAATTCCAGGCAGAATGCCACCGCCCCGTGAACCTGGTGGAAGTAATCCGTGGCACGCAGATTCTGTTGTTCGAGCACACGGCTTTCCATCTTTCGCAGTCCGGCATATTGTTCGAGATTATCCATCCATTGCTCCTGTTGGCGGGTCTGCTCCTCCGAGAACGGCGGAAGGCCGCCCGGCCCCATCGGCATCAGAAGATGGTTGCGGAAAACTCCGCCTGCATGGATGTCCACGGCAAAATCGATCTTCTGCCCCATCCCCTTCAAGGCATTGAAATATTCCACACAAGCCAGGTTCTCGGGTTCGAGATCAACCATCCAGTGGCGGTTGGTGTTGCGCTGGTGCGCATTCATCCCGCCGCCGCCGTAATGCTGGCAATCAACGTTGACGGTGGGGACAACGTAGAAATTACAATGTTCCAGCAGGGATGGGTGGGTCATGAATTGTTCGATCAAGGGGCGGATGATGCGTCCACCCATGATTTCCAAAGGCGAATGCTGTCCGCAAATGATAGCCACCCCGCTGCGGCTGACACCATCTGCACTGCGGCCAAGACGTATGACGTGGAGAGGACGCCCTTGCACCGATTCGCCAATCCGCGTCACGGTTGTGTTCTCAAGTCCTCCTGCCCATGCAAGGAGCGCTTCACGGTCTGCTTCGGTAAAAGGAGGACAGCTGGCCAGGATGCCGCCCTGTCTCAGCGGTCTGTCCACGTCAAACTCGACTTTTAAGTTTCGCCCATCGCCCGTCCGCATGTCCACATGCCTGGGAATCACGCGGCTCCAGTCGACTCCATTCAGGCTGTGGAAGAATGTTGGAGTCATGTTCGTTCCCCCATGCCAGGCCGTCCAGAGCCGTAACCGGCGACAGGCGGCTGGCAACATGCCCAGATCGAGGCAGACCCAGTACGACTCGCTTGCGGAGAAGTCAGGATGGGTAAAAACTTCTATGGTCTCTCCATCGACCCATCGTGGCTCGAAACTGCTGCCCGCAGGCATGAGGGGCAAGGCATCGGGTGCCGGCCTTCGAGCCAGGTCATTGAACAGTTCCATCCGACAGGTGTTGTAGGCTGTGATACGCTCAATCTGCCCGGCAAACGGATGCCCCCCCACGGAATCAATCCCCAGGGCCATAGTCTCAGGCGTTGGATTCAGCTCCTGTCGGTCGATACCGTCGTCTCCTCCTATTTCGGACAGGCACCGAGATGTGCCGGAAATGGCAAACAACCGGAGGCGCGCCGAGCCCTTGGCTCCGACATAAGGTGTTGCGCGGTAAAGCCAGGCTCCACCCGACATGCACAACCCGACTTTGAAAGGAGCTTCGGTAGATACGACCGCATGCACCGGCAGGTGCGAATCGACGCATTGCCGTTCCTTGGGGTCTGGATTATTGTCTTCAAATCGCAGATAGCCGTGCGGCGAAAGGCTTAAACGCCAGCCATATCCATCACGCGACGTAGCATCTACGAGAGTCTGCCCATTGTCGGAAAACAAGTCAAGCTCGGAACATCGGATCGTGACCCAGAGGCAGATCTCGGCATAATAGGGTGCATTGCCAAGATGGACTACAGCTCCATTGCGGGCGGGCTGGTCGACGATGAGAAGATCCTTGACGGTATTAATGCGTCGATATGCCGCGAATGATTTGCTCATATAGTCCTCCTAAGCAAATTAAGTTCCTGATCCGCTGAAAATAATAATGTCTCAAAATTCCACCTCTAGTGGGAATTTTCATTCAGATTTCCCGGCTGCAACCCTTTTTTAGCCACAACCCCTTTTGCCACATCTCCAGTGCTATTGAGGCGACAAGTCAGGAAATCTGAAATTAATGTCCCCTATTACGTCTTGAAGTTCCAATTCACTATCCTTTGCTGCTTGCTCCTGCTGTTGATGGCACACTCAATCAGGATTATTTTTATATGCCAGATTCCCTCCACGCCAGAACGGACTGGTGGTGCTCTCGAAATAGCTTGGATTAGTTATGTACCTTGAAAAAGTCCCTTCCTTTCTGGAATCGGCATGCAGATCGATGTACAACACATTCATTGCCCTGTTGTGCCGCATGGCTGTTGTCCCATATCCAGACAGCTGATTAATGCAACCGACAAGAACACCGTTGGCATCCATCAGCAGTGCGCTACGCCATGGCTGCATGTAGGACGGGCCTTTCAAACAATGTCGTTCGGTTCCAACTTGTGTCAGCAGCAGATTGTACCCAATCGTGCCAGCTGAATAAGTATATGGTGAAAGCACCGGGTCGTTATCGTCGGCTTCCGGACATGCATATGGGCTGCGTGCATATTTTGGGGTTCCTGTTATCTTGGTGGCGATAGAAGAAATCGGCGAATGTACAGCCGATGACAGATATGTCCACAATTCCCCGTCAAAGTAGTGCCAAAATATATCATAAGGATTTGTTCCGTAGCTAGAGCCTGCTCGAAAAGGTCGAGCTAGGCTAAAAAAAATAAAAAATAATTTGAAATATTACTTGAAATATCATCGCAACATGTTATAATGCAATATATTACAAAACATTAACAACATGGAGCGATGATAATGAAA
>CAIQLG010000379.1 GCA_903872565.1 uncultured Lentisphaerota bacterium
ACAGACCTATATCGAAAAGATCAGCGGTGCCAAGCTGGCAATCACGACCGCGCCGGCCCCGGACATGCCTGCCCACATCTACGTGGGCCGAAGCGCCTACACGGACAAGCTCAACATCACGGACGAAGGACTCAAGTGGGGCGCGTTCCGGATGGTCTCGGGCAAAGATTATCTTGTGCTCCTTGGCCATGACAAGGATTTCATTCTGTCCGAATACGCTGATCACCAGCATCCTGATCCTAAGGCACTCAAGGCTTGGGACGAGCGCACCGGCGAGCATTGGCTGTGCCCCATAAATAATGATGGCTGTTGTGGAAAAAACTGGCAAGGCTACAGTCGGGCTGTCGGTATATGGGAGCAGGACGAGCGCGGGACACTGAATGCCGTGTACGAGTTTTTGCGGGGACTGGGAGTGCGCTGGTATATGCCCGGCGACCTGGGTGAAATCGTCCCCGAACTGAAAACGATTACGCTGGCCCCCGTGGATAAGACTGTCAAACCCGATTTCCCGTATCGGTGTGTGCTTTTCTACGCCCCCAGTTTCCGCGGTGCCGGCGAACGGGACGGCGTGTTGTACAAGCTACGCTGCGGTCTCGCCTTGGGCATTCCGGGGCCGCATGGCTTGAACTTTGTGAATGGCCGGGACGAGGTCAGGAAGGCGCATCCGGAATATTACGCCAACCACAAGTCGCCGGCTCCAAGCGAAGTGTATTACGCCTCCTGCCTGATGTCGCCTGAGTTGATTGCTAACACCGTGAAATACGTGCGCACGGTTTTCGATGTTTTTCCCGACCTGAAGTATCTCTCCCTCATGCCGAACGATGCGTTCTGGATCGGCAATATGTGCCAGTGCGATCGGTGCAAGGGGAAGGCCACGCCGGAACGGGGTCCGCGGGGCGCGTTATCGGATTATGTCTGGGGGTTTGTCGATCAGGTGGCCCGTGAAGTGTACAAGACGCACCCGGACCGGATAGTGACCTGCTGCGCGTATGGCGCGAATATGCTGCCGCCGGAAAAGATCGCCAAACTCAGCCCCAATGTGATGGTGGGGATAGTCCAGGTACGCAGTTATTTCAACAATCCGGGAACATCCGCCGAAAGAACCGGCACCGTCCAACAAATACTCGATGTCCGTAAGGGGTGGCTGGACAAACTGGCGCCGGAGAATCTTTATATTTACAACCATTACCTGGACAGCGGCAACCATCTGCCGTCCTATTTCCCCCATACGGCTGCAGAGGATCTGCGTTCCTTGAAGGGCAAATCGCAAGGGGAGTTCATCGAGCTGGCATGGGACGTGTCTGGATTCGAACACCTAAACATGTACGTGACGACGCGCTATTACTGGGACGCGAATCAGGACATCGATGCTCTGCTGAACGAGTACTATGAAAAATTTTACGGGCCGGCGGCCAAGGAGATGAAGGCCTTCATCGAGTATTCCGAGGCGAATTGGACGAAGATGTACAATGACGCAGTGCCGATCGGCAAGGCCTTGGAACTGCTGGCGGCGGCGCGCAAAGCTGCCGGATCTGGCGTCTATGGCAAGCGTGTCGATCTCGTGGTGGACTACTGCCAGGAGTCGATGACGAAGAAGATGGCCAAGCTGGCCAAGGGGCGGAACAAGGATCTGAAATTCACGGCACCGTCCTGCGGCAAGCCTCCGACCCAACTGGACGGCAAACTGGACAAGGCGTTTTGGAAGGATTTGCCCGAGTATTCCTTGGTCGACCTCACGACTGGCCAGGCGCCGACCAACGGCGTGACAACGACCTTCCGCGTCGCCTGGTGCGACGATGAGGCCTTCTATTTCGGCATCCGCTGTGAAGAGCCGGATATCAAGGGGCTGAATA
>CAIQLG010000380.1 GCA_903872565.1 uncultured Lentisphaerota bacterium
GCGTTGTTTTTTTAAGGAAAGGTACATCCCTTTTTTCCACTTGCAAAAAAGAGCTGACACGCCAGAACTGGAATTAACAGATTGAATTTAAGGTAGTTACACAGAATACAGAATTAGGGCGGATCAGGAAGTCTGACCTTGAGCCCGGAAGTCCTTTCGGACGCCATAAGGACGGCTCTCGAACACAGACGGCTGGTGGTCGAACTCGGCGAGACGTTGGACAGCCTCGAGAACTCCAATAAGGCGCTCGAGCAGTTCGCCTATGCGATTTCACACGATCTTAATGAACCGCTCAGATCGATCACGGGCTACATCTATCTGCTTTCCAAGCGCCACTCGCAGTCACTTGACGAGCAGGGCAGGTACTATGTGGGCAAGATAGAGAACGCGGCGATGAAACTACAGGATATGATCGTCAGCGTTCTGGACTATTCCAGGATCGGCAGCCAGAAAGAGGAATCCGTGGCCGTGAACTGCAACGAGATTATGAAAGAGGTGCTTTTGGGGCTTGAGGCCGCTATAAACGAAAAACATGCAAAGATAAAATATTCGAAACTGCCAGTTGTCAAGGGTGACAAAATCCAGCTTATGAGGGTATTCCAGAATCTCATATCGAACGCGATAAAGTTCCAGAAGGACAAGGTGCCCGTGGTGCATGTTTCCTCCAAGAGGCAGGATAGATTTTGGATTTTTTCCGTAAAAGACAATGGAATAGGGATTGACCCCAAGCATTTCGATAGTATATTTGTTATATTCAAAAGACTTCATAGCCGCGAGGAGTTCCAGGGAAGCGGAGTGGGACTTTCGGTATGCAGGAAGATAGTCGAGTCGCACGGAGGCAAGATATGGGTCGAGTCGAAACCAGGCAAGGGAACAACATTTAAGTTTACGATCCCATGTACGTTGAAAGTCAAATCGGGGAAATAATGCATGTAGCAAGTCGGTTTTTGTTGGCGATTGCGATCCATGGAGGGACGCATTCTGTCGCGTCCACCATATGTGGCCGCGGTGGAGCGTGACCCTCCACCAAATAAAAACAAATTACAAATAAGATTGATTTTTTATAAAACATGTAATTGAGGAGATAGA
The DNA here is from genome assembly GCA_903872565.1 of uncultured Lentisphaerota bacterium. GTDB lineage: Bacteria > Verrucomicrobiota > Lentisphaeria > Victivallales > GWF2-50-93 > CAIQLG01. The sequence continues at coordinate 1,090 of CAIQLG010000380.1, forward strand.
CAATGGAAGCTAACAAGGCCCAAGTGATCAATGTCTTGATGGTGGATGATAATCCGGACGATATCGAACTCACGATCGAGGCGTTCCGCGAAAGCAAGAAGTATTTCAAGGTCAATGTCGCTCAGAATGGCGAGGAGGCGCTTAACTTCCTACGGAAGCGCGGCGAGTTCAAGAACAGGGCAAACCCGGATCTGCTCCTGCTCGATCTCAACATGCCGAGGATGAACGGTTTCGAAGTGCTCGAAGAGATCAATAAGGATAGAATACTCAAGGGAATCCCGGTGATCATTTTCTCGATCTCGCAGAATCCGGCAGACATGGAGCGCGCAAAAACCCTCAACGCCAAGCTATACCTTGTCAAACCTGTTGGAATAGAAGGTATAGTGAATGTCGTCAGGACAATCGAGACCTTCGTGGACAACAATATCACGGCATAAAATGAGATGCTATTCTGAAATAGAAAGACGGGGTTTCATCTACCAGGCGACAGATGAGAAGCTCAAGGAAATAATTGACGGAGGCAAGGCCGTGTTCTACGCGGGTTTCGACCCCACCGCAGACAGTCTCCATGTCGGACATCTCCTGCCAATAATGCTAATAAGGCAGCTGCAAAATGCCGGGAATATCCCTATCATACTTGTCGGCGGCGCCACCGCCCTGATAGGCGATCCCTCGGGAAAACAGGAGGCAAGACCAATCCTCTCGAAAGAATCCGTCAATGAAAACGCGTGCAAACTCAAGGAACAGCTTTCGCGATTCATAGACATAAGCGAGGGCAGGGCTATTTTCGCCGACAACTACGACTGGTTCAGGGATATGCTTTTCATTGACTTTCTTCGCGATGTCGGACACCGGTTCAGCGTCAACAAGATGCTTACGGCGGAATCTGTAAAACAGCGCCTCGAAACCGGAATATCATATCTCGAATTCAGCTATATGCTTCTGCAGGCCTATGATTTCTTCGTTCTGAACAAGAAACACAACTGCACTTTGCAAATTGGCGGACAGGACCAGTGGGGAAACATTGTCGCCGGAATTGATCTGGTCAGAAGAATGTCCTCCTGCGAAGTCTATGGAATGACCTCACCGCTGCTGCTGAATTCGCAGGGCGAAAAGTTCGGGAAGACGGCGGCTGGCGCAGTCTGGCTCGATGAAAAAAAGACTCCGGTATTCGACTACTATCAGTTCTGGCGAAACACCCCCGACACCGATGTTGCCAGGCTGATGAAACTTTTCACATTTTTACCATCCGAAGAGGTGGAACGGCTTGGAGCTCTCCAGCCACCGCAGATAAACAGGGCCAAGGAGATTCTCGCATTCGAGGCAACCGCGCTAGCTCACGGACTGGATGTCGCGGAAAAGATTTTCCTGGCCGTAAGCTCGCAGTTCGGACAGGCCGACCCCGAAGGCAAAATCGAAACCTCCAGCGCAATTAAAAATATAAAAGCCCAAAAGACTGCGGACAAAGATCTGCCCGTGTTCGAAGTTGATTCCGCGAATTTCGCAGATGGCGGAAATTTCTGGATCGTGAAACTGCTCTCCGAATCAGGGCTCTGTTCAAGCAACGGCGAGGCGAGAAGACTCATAAAAGGCGGCGGCGCATATATAAACGATGTCAGAATCCCCGATGAAAACTATCAGATCACCTTGAAGGACTTCAAGGATGGCGCAGCAATCGTAAAGGCCGGAAAAAAGAACATCAAGAAAATTAAAATTGTGTGACAATTTTAATCATTAAACAGAGCCTACTGGAAAAAGTATTTTTAAGGCTCTTTGGATAGAATATTTTCACACATTATTTATATGCTTTTATGCCTGCAGTGAGATAAATGTCCAAAGAACCCTTATCTGTAATTGCATGTATCCGACTTTCCTTAGTATCCATACTGAGTTGCTCTAACATTTTTTCAAGAGGATGAGCTCTACCTTGTGTTGAAGCATCCCTTCCTCCATACATTACAGCTTCAATTAATGCTAATTCATTATCGGAGAAAGACTCTAAAAAAGTACGCATATCATGGATCATGTTTCCAATCTTACCCATAGATCCTATAGTTTTTTCATCAAAAAGATCGATGCCATTAGCATCTAATCCAACCTTTTTACTCCAGTCTTTATATTCTTTTTCTGATTTCTTAAAAAAACAATTACCTTCTTTATCAGATTTATTTCAGTAGAATCTAGAATCCTTGACCCTTTTCTGGTTTTAATTGATTTCTTGAACACAGGCTTTTTAAATTGAATTTCGTTGGAAATTACGTTAGTTGCAGGTTTGTTTTTTTTAAAATCATAATCTTCAATCATCATCTCAATATACTTTCTGAAGTCATCAGTATTCATTTTATCATGTCGTCCATCATATGTCTCTGGTCAGTAGTGTCCCAATGATATTTTATAATATATTTGCAACTAACACATATTCAATATGATAAACATTCATGCAATGTTAAACGATTTGAAACGGCCTTCCTTAAATAACATATCGCTTCTTGGTATAATAATAACCAAGGAGGTCGCATATGAACAAAGGCAAAATAATTTTCTCTCAATTGATGGAAAATCTTCCGCACCACGAGTTTCAGAAATGTGTGAAGAAGTACAAGGGGGAATACAAGGTCAAGGAATTCTCGTGCATGGATCAGTTTTTGAGCATGGCGTTCGCTCAATTGACCTATCGGGAGAGCTTGCGGGATACTGTCACCAGCTTGGACGCAGTGGACAAAAAGCTCTACCATATGGGAATACGCACCAAGCCGGCAAGGAACACCCTTTCCCATGCGAATGCAGTGAGGGATTGGAGAATTTATCAGGAGTTCGCACTTGTCTTGGTGGAAAAGGCAATTCGCCTGTGTGAAGACACTCCCCTCGGCGACGATATAGACCTGAAGGAAACCGTTTACGCTCTAGATTCCACCACAATCGACATATGCCTTTCTCTCTTTCCGTGGGCCAAATTCAGAAGACGCAAGGGAGCCATACTTCACCATTCCCACCTGCCCCAATAGATTCAAGTAATTTATATTTACCAATCATTTGCCCTTTTTTGAATTTGCTATTATGCATATGTCTCCATCCTCTTTTCAACTATTAATGTATGTAATTTTCTTCTTTGATAAAAGACACCTTTTTCCTTTGAAAATCAAGATTGATCCACGAATTGAATTGAAGGTAAAGGATGTGTTCGTGTGTTTCGCGTGTTTCGCGGGCAAAAATCTGCTTAGAATTTCATTGCCAGAGTCAGCATTACAGGAACTGTTATAAGCGACAGTATGTGCGTGACAAAAACCGTGACCGTTATGAAGCTGTTCTCAATTTTGTAGATTTCACTGAAAAGGATGCTCGCGATCGAGACTGGCATGACTGCGACCACCAGCATGATCTTCTCAGTCATTTCAGGCAGGGGAAGAAGCTTGATGATTACAATCGCGGTAGCGGGAATCGCAATAAGACGCAGGAATGACAATATCCATACCCGGTAGTTCCTGAGTCCGGAATGCGGAACCTCGGCTATCCGCCCGCCGGCAATGATGATCGCCAGCGGAATAGTCGCGAGCCCTATCGTTCCGATAGTCTTGAAAAAATATGTCAGCCCAAAACTTTCACTGTAGAAAAAAATCTTCGTGTCAATCCCCACGCGATCAAAGACAAAAAGCACAATCATTGCGATGTAGAGTGACACGAGCGGAGGGCTCAGAAGATGTTTCAGATTTTTCAAGTGGAGCTTCCGCCCCTCTAGAATGAAAACACCCAGAGTCCAAACTGCAATTTCCGCCCCGAACGATGAGAATATCAGTGCTGCAGCGCCTTTAATCCCGTACATGAACATCACAAGTGGCAGAGGTAGAAAAGAATAATTGTTCAGTGTGCACTGGAAAATAAAGCCTGTCTTCTCGTCCTCAGAATTGAATTTCATCAGACGGATCACTGCAATCCCGACGAAATATCCGAAGAACATGAGCCCCAGGCAAATCGCCGGAAGTGTCCAGCTCGAAACCAGCTCCCGGAAGCTGAAACTGTCAATTATCGCATGAAAAATGAAGCACGGATAAATGAACCTGACCATCAGAGTTGACGTCTCGGCTATCGTGGTGCGCGAAAAATAGCCCTGCTTCACCGCGACAAAGCCCGGAACCATCATCAGAAAGATGCAGAACACATTGAAAAGAATATTGTAAAACATAATTTTATTTCGCCCTGTGAAAAGCATTAAGATATGACGACAATATAAAACGTCAACACCAATATCCATGCTCGTTGAATATTCATAATATGGTGATAATTTGTAATGAATCAGCTATTATTGTTGCATCAGTTGTAGCCACGGCCATGTTGGCCGTGAACGCCCCTGACACAGGGGCGGCTACAGTAAATATTTCTAATAATAACTGATTCTTTCTATGAAAAAACCAAAAATTCTAATCGTGTCGGCGGCGGCGCTCGGATTCAGATTCTGGGAGAAGAACCGGAAGGCCGACTTCTGGAACAGACTCAGCGCCAGACCAGTTAAAACCGTCTTTCCAGCACTCACCTGTCCAGTTCAGGCAAGCTTCAGGACAGCCTCTGAACCCGCCTCCCACGGAATGTTCGCAAGCGGCGTTTTCAATCGCGAAATTCGCAAAACTTTCTTCTGGGAACAGTCCTCTGGGCTTTATGAAGGCGCGAGAATATGGGACAAGTTCCGCGAAAACGGGGGCAGGGTAGGGCAGATATGCTGGCAGAACAGCCTGGGAAACGAGAGCGATCTTCTGCTGTCTCCGGCGCCTGTCCACAAGCATCATGGCGGAATGATACAGGCGTTCTATTCGAGGCCGGAACGGCTCTACGGAGATATCTGCTCGAAAATCGGTTCTAAATTCAACCTCTTCAACTATTGGGGACCATTTACTTCCATAAAATCCAGCAGATGGATCACAGACGCCACCTGCGAGATACTCAAATCCGCCTCCGCTCCAGATCTCCTGCTGGCATACATTCCGCATCTTGACTACGACCTTCAGAAATTCGGACCGGAATCCGACAAAGCCGCCAGGGCTTTCAAGGAGACCGAATTTATGCTCGAAAAACTTTTCGCGACTGCGAAACTCGCAAATTTCGAAATCGGAATTTTCGGGGATTATGCGATAACTCCCGCACAAAAGGCGATTTTTCCGAACAGAATCCTGCTCGACAAGGGATACTTTTCAGTGAGAAGCGTCAAGGGAATGCTCTATCCGGATCTCTGGTCGTCGAAAGCGTTTGCAATGGTTGACCATCAAATTGCGCATGTTTACATCCAAAATAAAAATGACATCGAGAATGTGAGAAAAATACTTTCTGGAATCGACGGGATTAAAACCATACACAATCATTCCGAAATGAATCATAAAAATGCTGGAGATCTCATTCTCGAGGCCGAGGCCGGACACTGGTTTGCATACCATTGGTGGAACAATAAATCAGAGACGCCGGACTATGCAACTCACGTTGACATCCACAGCAAACCGGGATTCGATCCATGCGAACTTTTCATGTCAATCTGGCCCCCGATGAGCATTTCCTCTGACACCACAAAAATAAAAGGTACTCACGGATCCGCCAACTCGCCAGAACACGAAGTCTTCTGGGGTTCGACATTTGACAGCGGTGATCCCGGAACAATAACCGGCGCGGCAAAGGCTCTTAAACAAATTTTGTAGGACCAGCCTATCTATAGGGCGATATCAAAATTCAGAACTCCTGATCCGCTGAAAATAATAATGTCCCAAAATTCCACCCCTGGGGGGAATTTTCATTCAGATTTCCCGGCTGTAACCCTTTTTTAGCCACAACCCATTTTCCCGCATCTCAAGGGCTATTGAAGCTGTGGGTCAGGAAATCTGAAATTATTTGAAAGAAATCTATTTCTTCTGCCAAGGTTATCGGTGGACGCGGTTTACAGTTTCCAGCAGTTTTGACTTTTTCTCAGCCGAAAAATTTGAGTCCTCTATCCACTTTTTAGCTGCGGCAGGATCTTCACAAGCCCAACGCCCAACCACATTGGACAATGTATACTGTCCGCCCACTGACTCCGGCAGCTTGGCCGCCAATTCAGATGCGGCGACGGGATCCTTCTCCACCCACCTGAAAGCCACGTCTCTCAATGCCTTTTCCCTTGTAGTGCCCTCGGACAGTTTCATCGCCCATTCATATGCGGCCGTAGGATCTGTCGCCGCCCATACGTTGGCAACCTGGGCCAATGAGTCATCTCTGCCATTTCCCTCGGGCAGTTTCATCGCCCATTCAGTCGCCGAGGCAAGATCTTTTCCCGCCCATGCCCTGGCCACCACTGCCAATGAGTGATCTCTGCCCTCTCCCTCGGGCAGTTTCATCGCCCATTCAGTCGCCGAGGCAAGATCTTTTTCCGCCAATGCGCTGGCGACCTGGGAAAATACGAGTTCTCTTACTCCTCCCTCGGGGAATCTCATGACCAAGTCATATGCGGCGGCGGTATCCTTCAACGCCAAACTTGGAGCCACGGTTTGCGCTAACAATGCGCCCAATTCCTCCGGCAGTTTCACTATCCATTCGGATGCCGGGACGGGATCTTTATCCGCCCACAGCCGAGTTACATCTAAAAGGATCGATCTTCTGCCCCTGAACGGATCTGTTCCCTCTGGCAATTTCATCGCCCACTCGGCCGCCGAGGCAGGATCTGCCTTCGCCCATCCATTGGCAACCATCCTCAATGCTTCATCTCTTGTCTTCCCCTCGGGGATTTTCATGGCCCACTCAGAAGCGGCCGCAGGATTCGTCTCCGCCGCTATTCCAGCCAGTATTGCCAATGCCTTATTTTTTGCTTCTCCTTCGGAAAGATTCATCAACAAATCATACGCCGCCAGCGGATCTGTTTTAGCCAATGCGTTAGCTACCACCGCCAATGCGGCATTTCTGTCCGCTCCCTCGGGCAGTTTCATCGCCCATTCAGTCGCTGAGGCAATATCTTTTTCCGCCCATGCCCCAGCGATCCAAGCCACCGCACTATCTTTTTCTTTCCCCTCCGGTATTTTCATTGCCAACTCATAAGCCGCGCGCGGATCAGTCCGTGCCAAGTTACCAGCCAGTACAAACAAGGCGTCATTTGTCACTTTCATCTCAGACAGTTTGAGAGCCCACTCGGATGCTGCGGCAAAATCAATCTCCGCCCATCGATTAGCGATGTTCACCAAGGCGTTATGCCGTAAAAAATTCTCCTCCGGAAGGCTCATCGCCCATTCAGACGCCGAGACGGGATCCTTCTCCGCCCATTGGCCTGCTGTCAGGGTCAATACATTATGCCTTACACCATTCTTCTCCGGCAGACTCATAGCCGCTTTCAACGCAGCGGCTGGATCTATCAGCACCCATTCCTCCATCAATTCAAGAATTTTTTTATAGTCATGACCCGAATCCGCCAATAGTTCCTCAACTAATTTCTCGAATTCACTCTGGAAGTTTTTATTCTTGCCGCCGTTGGTCGGTTTGATGGTGTGAGTCGCGACGGAAGCTGTAGTGTGAGTTGCGATGGAAGTTGTCTGCTCCCTTGGGGCTGGTGCCACCTGTACTGCCTTTCCGGGCAAACGCGCGGCTGTTTCAGGTTCCGGAGCTACCGCATCCGCTTTCTTCAGAACCACGATGACCAAAACTGCCAGTAACGCCAACCCCGCAAAGCCGATCAAAAGTTTTGTTTTCATTTGAGCTTTCCTGTTTTTTTAAATTCCATTTTTTTTTCAACTGTGTCGCCCCTAGCCCAATGCAATATATTCTATTGCCACAATATATCCTATAACATTTGCAAATCAATCATATGCAAACGACACCGATGATTTTTGAGGATCTGCAATCAAGGGAAAAACTGGGCTCTGGAGTTCCTCTTGCAGCTTGGTTGAGAGAGGGCTGGGCGGATCTCATCAAGGAAAACCTGCTCTTCTGATTTATGTCTGAAGATCGCTTCCGCCATTTTCGTTTTTACAGAGCCAGCAGGAAGATGCCGCCGGCAATGCCAATTACACTGGCAAGCATTCTGCCCTTGAATTCATCTTTCAAGAGCAGAACACTGTAAATGGAGAACAACAGAACGCAGATCCCCATGGCAACCGGATAGACCATTCCGACCCGCCCAAACTGTGCCAAGCCATCCAAGCTTCGATATAGGCAAATCTGTCCAAGGAAGACAACGGCTGAATATGTCAATCCAAGCATGAAGATTCTGCGCGTCAAGAACTTTTTCCCCTTGGCAATGATTTGCACCATGAAATAGAGCGCGGATGTCGTAAAGATCACGGGCAAACGCAAGCTGGCACCGTCATGAAAACTCTTCCAGTGCGAGGGCAAGGTTGTAAGTGCCAAGGAGATGCCGACCAGTAAAAATACGGCGTATGTCATCCACAGCCAGCCTCCGGCGGAGTTGATTGATTTCTCCGTTGCGTTCTTTTTGATGCCGAGTGTTGCCAGGCCAACCAGGATTAGTATGATGCCCAGCCAGTTCAACACCCCCAGCTTCTCGTTGAAAAAGAACACGGCGGCAAATAACGGCAGTATCATGGCAGACTGGCTCACTGCCCATATGACACCTCGGTTACCCTTCCGCATGGCAAGGCTCATAAGCTGGAATCCCAGGGAGCCGAACAGGCTGGCGAACACCATGACGACCACCATGTTCAGCCAAACTACCCCGCCACCGCCGACAGGATAGTTCGGCTTGAATATGAAGATCCATGCACCTGTCGCGTTGATCAGGCTGGAGACAAACATGAACGAGACAAACTCAATGTTCTGCCTGGAAACATGGCTGAAGATTACCCCCACCAGCGCCCAGAGGAAACCGGTCAACGCGAGCAGCCCGATTCCTTCGACAAAACTTCCCATAGGATTATTCCCCAGTATATCCTATTTTCTTCCAGACTTTACGCGCGTAATTTACGGCTGCCGCCGATGGCGTTTTTTTGCCGTCAACGCTCGACCAGGGCTGGTCCGGTGTCCACTGCGCCGGATCGGGCAACCAGTTGTCTTTTTCATACTGCTTCCGCACCGATTCCTTCCGCAAATCCGGCACATCTATCGTTGCCCCATCCGCCAATGCTGAACGATAGGCCTGGATCCCGACGATTGACATGGCCACTCCGCGGTAGACATCCAAATATGGCTGTTCCCCTTTCCGGATGGCGTCGGCAAAATAGTACAGCGGGAAAAAATCGCCGCCGCCGTGCCCGGCTTTTATGGCCTCATCGTGCATGATCGGAAAAGATGGCGTATACGTCATCTCCTCGGGAAATTTTCTTGTCTCGTTCCACTGCTGCCGTTTCAATGTTACCCGGCCATCGCGTCCCTCCATGTATCCCTTTGCCGTATGAAGCCGCGTGCAGACATCGTGTCCCCGCAAAGAGACTTGCAATAACTTGATCGTATAGGAAATTGTATTTTCCTAAGGAATGCCGTATGGCTTGAAACTTGTAGCCACGGCCATGTTGGCCGTGTCGCCTCCAACATGGAGGCGGCTACATAAGTCCCGGCGTAGCCGGCTAAGTTCACTACCGCCTGATTATCCATGCGCAGAGCAATCATAGAGGCGGCGTCACTAACTCTCACCGTTTGCTGTACCCTGAGATCGTCGGGTGGAAACCGGATGGCAAATCCGTTCACCTTGACAGGCCAGGTGTCCGTGATATACATAATCGGAGCCAGAGCATGCGTGCAATAATACGTGCAGGGAACCCAGTTGCGCCAGTGGTTTATTCCAGGCGCTAGGCGTTAGATCGCGGATGAAATTTCAGTGAGCTGATTCAATATTTACGAATCCGTTCTCGCCAGTTCCCGATAGCGCGTGGGGGTGACAGCGTAAGCCGCTTTGAATCTCTTGCTAAAGTGGAATTGATCGGAAAAACACAACCGCTCCGCGACTTTAGCCACATCCAGCTCGCTTTCCAGCAACAGCATGGCGGCACACTCCAATTTTAGTCGTGCTAAGTACTTAATGGGCGAAATGCCCATTTGGCGGGAGAATTTTCGGACCAGCGAAAAGCGGTTGATTCCAACCTTTCGGGCAAGCAGATCCAGGTCTATGGTCTTCTCTATATGGTTCTGAAGAATCTCCAGTGCTAGTTCCACCGCGTCGGGCTTTTCGTCGATATCCAGGTATTTGGACGCGAAATGCCGCGAGCAAAAGGAGTAGAGCCAACTGAGCAATCCGAGTACAGCCGCCTGGCGTCCATAGGGATTGTCTCCGTGGAACTGTTCGCGTTTTGCTTCGAAGAACTTGCGGTTCATAGAAATTCCGGTGAATGTCCGCAAGTCGCCCAGTTCGTTGTCAAGCAATTCCTTGACCGGATCGCTCTCCCCTTCAGCTGCCATGTCAATCAGGTATTCAAGAAGGGGAATCTTGTCTGGCAGGAAAATTCTGTGAGTCTTATTTGGGGGAATGACGAACAAAGTTCCAGCTTAAGCGTCAATCGGCTGACGGCCCTTAACTTCGTAGATGCCTGCTCCTGACACAACAAAATGAAGCTGGTAATTGGGATGCAAATGAAAAAGGCGTCCTTCTTCCGTGGTGCGATATAACGTCATGCCAGTTATTTTCATGTTGTGCCTGCTGCCATTCTAACCTTGAAAAAGTCAATTAATGACACATATAAGTCAATAGTATACATGTCAGCCCTCGATACTTTGAGGCTGAGGGTTGATCTTAACAATCGCAAATAAAAATCCCTCTTTTTGCATCTGTGGCATCTTTATCCCATAGCTTGAATTCGATTTTTCCTCCTCCTGATTTTTCTATTCCGTCAGATGCCATATCCTTTTTCCCAGGTGACAATGGTGTCTCCCCTCCTGTGTATTTCACCGAAGATGTCATGCCCGTAGATGCCCCTGTCAATAACGAAGACAAGGTTGCGGAGCGGCCTTTTAAGCGTCTGCGCGAACTCGGCGACGGTTGTCGGGAACCGCTCCCTGAGGTCATAGTAGTTGTCGAAGCTCTTGAAGAAAAC
>CAIQLG010000381.1 GCA_903872565.1 uncultured Lentisphaerota bacterium
CTCTGTGCGAGTTCGCCGAAGCGGTTTGCAATTGCAAGTGCCGGATCAACAGGAACTTCGACTCTTTTCAATTTTGCCGGAATCTTGACCAGCGGTGTCGCGCGAAGTTTCTTCCCGGCAAACTGCGGCAGCCATTTCTTTTCGGCGGCAAGCATCTCGGCGACCATTTCCCTGACCTCGTTGAGAGTACAGCAGGCGCTGGTTAGAGGGTCAAGTGCGACCGCATGGACAATGTGCTCCGGATCGCCGGTCAAACCTGCCTCGACGGCAAGACTCTGCACGGAGATATTGCTCTGGTTGAGTGCCGCGCATTGCGAGGGCAGAGCGCCGACCCGCTGCGGATGGAATCCCATCGCGTCCACAAAGACCGGAACTTCGACGCAGCAACCATCCGGCAAGTTCGTGATGAATCCATCATTCCTGACATTTCCGTTCAGGCGGAAAGGTTTTCCTGTTTCCTTCGCCTCGAGGATGTACGAGCAGTATTCGACGGACCTTGCGGTGATTTCCCTTTTTTCCGAATCGAGATAGTTAATCTTCCCGTATTTTTCCGCGAGCATCTTGCAGAAATAGTAGTACGCGCCGGATGCTCCACCAAAACCAGGCTCGTCGCAGTATGTCTCAAGGGCTCTCTTGCTCGAGCGGAACCAGGGAAGATATTCCGAGAGGTGCCCGGTGGATTCCGTCATGAAATATCCGAACTGCCTCATTGTCTCGCCCCTGACTTTTTCGTTGACATAGTATTCAGGCTTCTCGATGTTTCTCCTTAGGATGGGATAAAGATCTTTGCCAGTTTTCTTTTCTTTAAGTTCCAGGAACCACGCCATATGATTTATCCCTGCACAGAGATATTCGATTTCTTCCTTGGCTGTTGCGGTGTATCTGCTTATCAGATCGAGGGTTGTCTGTACCCCGTGGCAGAGCCCTATGGACTGGACCACTCGCGACATTCTGCCAAGCGCGAGGCAGCAGGCCGCCATCGGATTCGTGTAGTTCAGCAAAATTGCGTTGGGACACAATTCCTCCATATCCTTGAGGATGTCCGCAAGCACCGGGATGCTTCTTAGGCCGCGGAATACGCCGCCTGGCCCAAGCGAGTCGCCAATGCACTGGTCAATTCCATATTTGAGTGGAATTTCATAGTCGTGCCCATATGCTTCCACGCCACCGACTTGTATCATGCAGATCACATAATCCGCATCCTTGAGCGCCTCTCTCCTGTCAAGGGTGCTCCAGACAGTCGAAGGAAGATCATTTTCTCTTATCACATCCCTGATGAAACTCTCCATCTTCTGTATTTTCGGCAATGTCCTGCTCATCAGCCTTATTTCGCTTTTTCTAAGGCTCGGCGTGGAAAAAATGTCCATTGCAAGCGTCTTGCAGAAAATCTGGCTCCCAGCTCCAATCATTGCGATCTTAGGCATAAATATTCTCCTTGTTAGTTAGTTGCCTTCATTATAATATATGTAGAGACCTTCTTTGCCGGGAGCCACAATATCCAGGACTCCCTTACCCCTGAGATCCGCTACGGCAAAATATATTCCAAGTCCCTTCCCACCACCGCCGATCGGGCCATAGTCAATCACCTGCTTGGAGAACGACTCTCCTGTCCATTTGAAATAGTATATACCCAAATCGTCCCATTCTCCAGCCTCGTTTCCACAATGCGCCCTATGGCGTTTCCCTGTAATGAGTTCCGGCTTGCCATCCCCGTCAATGTCAATCCACATCATGTCGTGGTACTGGGCATTGAAAGGATCGATGGAGTGCTTCACCCAGGCCCGCTTGCCTTTCTTATCCTTCTTCTGCTCCCACCAGTCAAGACCGTAGCGGTGCGCCTGGCCGACGATGATCTCATTGACTCCGTCGCCATTGATGTCCTCGACCAGCATTGGCACGCTGCCATTGCCAAGGTCGAAGTCTGGATGCCATATCCATTTGACTGTCAATGGGTTGGCGGGTGCCTCTAGCCAGCCCTTGACCAGCACGATGTCCATGCGTCCATTGCCTGCGATGTCGCCGCATCCGAGTCCGTGCCCCTGGGATTCCCCCTCGGGAAACTCGTGGATGACATGCCTGGTGAACTCGCCAGTGCCTTTGCCATTCTTGTCGGTCTTGAGCTTGTAGAACCTGACGTCTCTTGAGCATGGCGTGTTGGGAACAATTTCAATAATTCCGTCTCCGTCAATGTCCCAGGCTCTTGTAGTCTCGACATTTCCTGTCTTGTCAATTATGTGTTCCGCCCAGGTCTTTGAAGGATCTCCCTTGGGATTTTCCCGCCACCGAAGAGATTCCCCCCACCAGCCGCCGGTTATGAAATCAAGATATCCGTCGCCATTTACATCGAGGGCTATCGTCGAAAAATCATCATAATATTCGCCGTATTTCTTCACTTCCCCGATCTGGTGCTTCTTTCTGAAGTCGGGCCCCTGATACCAGAACCCTCCGCTAACGATGTCCAGGACTCCGTCGTTGTTCACATCAAATACACTGGCCGACTCGAACGTCTCGTCCGAAACCCATACTTTTTCCCATTTCAATGGCATAACTTTAACTCCTTTATTATTTTAAACTGTTTATTATTAACGATTTATATTTTATTTGCTATTGAAATTTCCTCCATGCTGTGTTATGACATAACTTATTGATCTAAAAGTACTTATCCGTCTATGCCGGAACTTTCAACATCAACTATCGAATGGATTTGATGAATTCCGGCTTTTCCTTGTCTCATTTCAATACTCCTTGTCGTTTCCAGACTTTATTATTTCATTCGCTCTTGCTTGGCAACGGTCTCAAGTTCCTTGATGGTTTTCTCGTTCGTTTTGCAACATCATTTCACGATCAACTGCCCGAAATTCCACAGGTCATGGAAGCCACCGCCGGTGCCGTCTTTCTTCGGGGGCGCGGAGGCAGAGAATTCCCGAACCGTTCCCCGCATGCGCTGGCGTCCGAGGTTGAAATACCAGGGCCTTTCCGCCGTCGGCTTGTGGCCCGCGAGGCCGATCAATGGGTTGATCGTCTCCGCATCGTCGCCCGCCACAGGAATCCGCACTTCCAGACTCCAATACCCATCGCCCACATACCCGGCCGCTTGCGCGCCCGAGTTCCAGATCGTCTCTATACCGCCGCCTTTGCGATCCGCATCCACGAACACTCCGTTCGGGCCGATGGCGAACTGATAGTACGAGTGCCGCTGGGTCTCGATGGCCAAGTCGATGTTGTCCCCGTCCCATATGACAGGATTATCCTGTTCACTGGTCTTGATGTTCAGGCCCTTGATATCCGGCTCGTCACAGCGGATGCCGAAATAGATCGCCTCATCATCGCACCAGGCGACGCGGAAGGTCGTCGTCAATCCGTTGGTCACCGCCTGGCCAGTCTGGAGGTCAACCAGGGAATATTCGGGCAAATCCTTCCAAAAATCCTTGTCCAGCTTTCCGTCCAGTTTGACCGGGGGCTTGCCGCGGGATTGCGCCGTGAATTTCAGCTCCTTGTTCCGCCCCTTGGCCAGTTTGGCCATCTTCTTCGTCATCGACTCCTGGCAGTAGTCCATCAGCAGGTCGACA
>CAIQLG010000382.1 GCA_903872565.1 uncultured Lentisphaerota bacterium
AATGGATGGAGAAATGTAGGCGGTGTGATGAAAAGTTTTTTTTGTAATCACAAAAAAATACTTTTCGAGCACCGTCTAGCTAAGTCCCAGCCCCCGCAGGATGCAGTCCCGTTCCATGGCCTGCCGATCAGGCGTGGTGCCATGGCCCTCGCGGGGCTCCATCATGATTTTCTTGTCCTTGCCCGGAATGGCGTTATAGGCGCTGAATACCGTGGCGGGCGGGCAGGAACCATCTATAAAGCCCACGGACAGCTCTATCGGACAGCGGATGAGACGTGCGAAGTTCGCAGGAGAGTAGTACGCCATCGTATCCAAGGTCGTGCGATCACTCTCCCGGTGGGTGCGGTTGTAATCGCACAAATAAGGTACCGGAGCTATGGATGACGAGACTTTATCGGCGTATAAACCACTGATCGCCAACGTCAAAAAACCACCCTGGCTTGCACCACAGAGCACTAAATGCTTACTATCCCAGTCATCCCGGGCGCATATATAGTCCAATGCCCGACAGAACCCTGCGAAAACGGTATGGAAATGGTACGTCTCGCGCGACGATATTCCTGCCTGAACGTAGTTGGACACATGTTGTTGAGCGTTATACTTTTCAAGCTGTTTTTTCGCTTCATCCAGAGATCCCGCAACCGGATACTTATGCACATTCATCATCAGTGTTATCACCCCACTCGCGGTTATGCCCAGATCTCCCGGCAAACTGAACCCCGTGCCCCAGCCCGGATAAAAGGCGATGGCCGGAAAAGGACCCGGACCACAGGGTATCCCCAGAAAACCATGGACGCGCTCCTGATTCAAGGTGTTGATGCTAAACCGATAATAGGTGGCCTTGGAGTTGGAAAGCTCTTCGATTTTCTCCAGTTCGACATCCTCTGACAATTGCCTGGCCTTGTCCAGTGTGTCCTTCCAAAACGACCCGAAATCCTCTGGCATGGCGGTTTCCGAAACAATTTTTTCCACATCGTACCCCACCGAAATCCATGCGGACAGCGGATGCTCCTTGTCCGGATACCGCTTCAAACAGGCCTGGCAATACAAGAATGACGCTTCATGCAGCGTTCCGGATATCTTCAGCGGCCGGTCACACGCCAGATCGAAGCTTTCTTTGGCGATGGAGTCAGCGCCGCCTTCCCGGCTCAAACGTAATTCCAGCTGGCCGTCGGTCACCAGCTTCCCATGTTGCATGACACGGGCGGAGAAGATGGCCTGCTCCCCAAGCCGATACAAGGCATCCGAATGATCCGGTTCCAGATCGATCGTGACCTGTGCCGGATCTATAGGCGCGCGGTACCACACCATTTTCTCCCCGTACCCCTGCGCTTGATTGACCATCGCCCAGGCCTGGCAGAGGAAAAACGCCGGCTCGTCGACGGCTCCAACCACTTGAATGGGGTTTTGCAATGAGAGGTCGAATCTCTTTTTCTCGATGCCCGTGGGCCCGCCATCCTGGGAAAGCCATACCTCCACCTTGCCCCGGGGCACCCGCTGACCCCCGACCGTCACCTCGATCGAGAACGTGGCTTTTTCGCGATTCAGGTAACGTGCTTCAGGCCGATCCGCAGTTACACGCACAACCGGCAGTTCCTTCCATGTTTTGGATTGATTCATTTGTGTCTATTACTCCTTGATTCCGTGTAAGCTTTTCTGTCCGTCACTTTTATGTCGATCATCCATGCAAGAAGTTTGCATATGATAATCGTTGTGATGAAAATTAATCGTTATGAGTATTGCAAATATATCCTTTACCACATATGTTGCTACGGGGTAGTCGAATAAAATGTCGAAAAAGTCAGAAGCTACGATTCTTTCAGCAGACTCTTTAGAATTAGAACGGGAAGCATTCATTCAGAGGAAAATAAGACTATCTGAAATAAAAGGAAGGAAGAAGTTAAGAAATAAAGGAGAAGCTAGATGAGGCATGGAATGGCGATGTGTGTGGTCGGAACTGTACTGCTCATGGTGGTTGCCGGGAACTTCCTGGGGCAGGAAGAGTCGAAGAAGAATGCCCCCGAGGTTCGGGTGGCACCGCTGATCCTGGTTGATAAAGGGGCGAGCCTGGCGCCGATCATCGTGTTCAAGGATGCACCGGCAATGATCCGGAAGGCGGCCAACGAGCTGGCTTCCTATATCGAGAAGGTCGGCGGAGCGAAGCCTGCCGTCATCGAAGGACTGCCCAATCCCCTGCCGAAAAAGGCCATCTGGGTTGGGTTCCAGCCGAAGCTCAAGGAGCTCTTCCCGAAGACTAATTTTGATTTCAAGTATCCGGAAGAAATTCTTATTGTCGCCAATAAAAATAACCTGGCGATTGTCGGGCGCGACCGCTGGGATCCCCAGCACTTGGTGGTGAAGGGCGGTTATGGCAAAGTTGAAGGCTGGCAGCAGGAATTCGGTACGGTCAACGCGGTGTACACTTTTATCCAGGATTATCTGGACGTGCGCTGGCTCTGGCCGGGCGAGACCGGCGAGGACATTGTCCGGAAGGAACAGATCGCATTCGCCCCCTTCGAATATCGCTATCATCCCCAGATCCGTCTGCGCAGCGGGATTTTGCGCCTTTCCGCTCCCGGTGATGGCCGGGGCGTTTCACATGACTGGGTGCGTCTGCAGCGCATGCAGCTTGACTCGTCCAACATAGCGTACAGGCTTAACGCCGCCGTCGGCGGTCACGGCTTTGGCGACTGGTGGGAGCGGTTCCACGTGTCGCATCCGGAGTATTTCGCCCTCCAGCCCGACGGCACGCGTAGCGGTTTTCCTGGCCGCCCGGGCACCGAAAAGATCTGCCAGTCTAATCCGGCGGTCTGGGACCAGTGGCTGGACGACGTGGCAAAGCAGTTGGAACTGGATCCGACTCAGACCCAGTTTAACGCGGCTTTCAATGACTCCAGCACCTCCGGGCATTGTCTCTGCGAAAAATGCCGTGCATGGGACGTGCCAGAGGCGAAAAAGCGTATGCTTACATGGGAAGGCCTTTCCCAGGAATATGTCGCCTTGAGCGACCGGAACGTGATGTTTGCCAACATTCTGGCGCGCAAACTGCGGCAGCGCTATCCGGACAAGGACTATTACGTCACGATTCTAGGCTACGGTCCGACCCGGCCGGCACCGGTTAAAAACAAGCCTGACGACAACGTGATTATGGTGCATTGCTCGAATTGGTTCGCGGGTCTGGGAGACAACGATCGCGATAGTTCCGATGGCGAGAAAAGTTCGCAACAATTCGCAGACTGGGCGGCTACTGGCGTAAAGATATTCTACCGGCCCAATTTGCCTGGCGAAGGCGGTTTGGGCTATATGCTGCCTGACGTGCCCTTCGGGCGGGCCATGGAAACTTTCCGCCATGTGGCCGAACACAACTGCACCGGCATCTATTTCGATACCATCGAGGAGTGTTGGGCTACGCAGGGGCCGCTTTACTACTTGATGGCCCATCTGGCCTGGAATCCATATCAGGACGGCCATGCGGTCATGGATGACTATTACCGGCGCGGATTCGGGCCGGCCGCAGGGCAGTTGAAGGCATACTGGACTTTGCTGGAGGAGACGCGCAACCGGATGGTGGACGGCAAACTCACGTTTCCGCAGGCCTATGATGCCGCGTTTTACAAGCGGGCTGGCAGCCTGCTGGACGAGGCGGATGCCGTGGTGGCGAAGGCGCCGGAAATTTACCGCCGGCGGCTGGCGCATGTGCGCGCCGGGCTGGAGTTCACGCGGAAGCTGAACGAGGTGCGGGAGTTGATGGATCGCTATAAAGCGAGCAAAAACCAGGACAAGGAAGCGGCTGACCGGGTGCGCGCTCTTTGGAAAGAGATCGAGCCTGTTGCCAAGGAAAAGGAGAATTATTTTTATGTTCTTGAGGTCATGAACATGAGAAACAGCTTCCATCCGGAGCCCAAGCCCATGAAGGCGGACACGCCTTGGTAGATATCGTCCGAGGCGCTGTAATGCGTCAGTAACCTCGCCTCTCCGGCGAGTGGCCTCAAAATGAGGCATTACAGCACCGCGTGTAATATAGGAGTTTCTTGGGTTGGGATCAGCACTTCTTCCTGAAGGAAAAGTGCGAGGCTGGCTCCGAAAACAAGAGAGACTGGCACATTGCCAGGCACAATTTCAAATAAACCGACGATCAACGTCAACCACTGAAAAAGGGAAACAAGATGAAAAGAAAAAAGAACATAGGAAAAAGGAGACTCAAATGTTAAATTCAGACTTCTTGATTCGTGGAAAAAGAGGTTGTATGGTTTTCAGTCACCGGACGATGCCGGTGCGAGCATCTTGTAGACCATTCGCAACTCCGTGCCAGGGTAGATGAACTCCGCGTCATTCAAGTGGACAA
>CAIQLG010000383.1 GCA_903872565.1 uncultured Lentisphaerota bacterium
ATACGGTTAAATGATAATTTTGTGTTTTTTGACAACTTTTGACAGGACGGGAAGCACGGACAGAAGCACGAGGTGGGCAAAATCCGATCTATTGAGTTGTGAATTTTAAAAAATATGCCGTTTTCGTTCAGCAACTAGATAGTAATCGTTAAGCTGTTTCACCATTTTCCAGGTAAAGCAGTTTCTACTCGTTTCCGGCAGCAGGCGCCCAGATGTAGTAGAAGCCTGTCTGCATTTCCGCCAGGGAGCCGACTACACCGAGGTTCAGTATTTTCCCCGTTCCGTCCTGCTGCTCCATCGCAGTATTGTAGAGATTGTCGTTGGGGAATCGAGTTCTGCGATAGACGATTATTTCCGGATCTTTCCCAAGCCCGGACAAGTCGGCGGCAGTTTGAACCGCATCATCCATATATCCAATCTTGTCAATCAGTCCCATTTTAAGCGCATCTTCGGCGAGATAAACTCTGCCGGAGGAAACCTCCTTCAGTTTGCCTTCGTCAATTTTCCTGGTACTTTTCACAGCGTCGAGGAACCGCGAGTCAAGTTGATCAATGAGTTTCTGAAACATTTTGACTTCCTCGTCTGTGCTTTTCCTGAATGGTGACCCCATGTCCTTCAGATCTCCTGACTTTGTCACATCCATGCCAACGCCGATCTTGTCCAATAGTCCATGAATTTTCAACTGATAAAAGATCACACCAACGGAGCCGGTGATAGTTGTCGGATGCGCATATATGCAGTCAGCCGGAAGGGAAATCATATATCCGCCAGAGGCGGCCACATCCATCATGCAAACCACGATCTTGATGTTTTTCTTCTTTTTGAAGTTCATGAGCTCGTTGAAAAGCATGTCGCTCCCGGTCACGGTTCCGCCCGGCGAATTGACTGTCAGCAGAAGACATTTTATTTCAGGATCATTCTCGGCAAGTTTAAGCTGAGAGACGACTTCCTGAACCATGCTCGGATTTGACTTCAGGATGCCGGGGTCGGAAATATCTGAGATTATGCCGCGAACCGGCATAAGCAGGATTTTTCCATCAGACGAGCCTTTCCGCACTGTAAACTCCTTGAGCGGGCTGGTGTCGTCTTTAAGCGCATGAATATTGAAATTCGCGCAACCGGATGATAATAGCAACAAAATGGCGGCAGACACGAGCAGAAACATTGACTTCATCTGATTTTCCTTTGATGATTGGGTTTCATGAAATTCAGATTTAAAACTAACCACTATTTCAGGAATATCAAGCCGGATTCAACTTCACCTGATTCCGTGACGGCCTTTTTGTCCGTCACTTCTTTTTCCATTTTCACTTTTAAAGCATACCCCGAAGTGGCATTTCTATCATCCAGACGAACCATTTCCAACTATTAACTTTTTTCATCACTTTTTGAGGATTAATTTATCTGCCTCTATCTATAATCAGGGAAATTCAAAGAATAGTTACAATGTTTTACGGCGCGACATGCCACGTCGTCCATAGAGCGGTCAAGGTGGAACTCGACCCTCCACCGCCAGCGACACGACTAAAACTGAAGCGTTACCTTTTTTTCACTTTTTTTGCTAATTTCCCTTGACATCTGGAATGTTGTATGATAACGTTGAAAAAATTGTTGGAATCCTTGGTAGGTTTTTGACAATAGTGAGCCAGTTACCAATCGTGGTTAAGGCGAACGAAAAGATTCCTGATAGCTGCAGTCTGCTTCTGGTATCTATATTTTAAGACTGAACACATAATAGGAGCCTAATAATGGGCAAGAAACTGTATGTCGGAAATTTAAGTTTCGACATGAAGCAGGCTGACCTCGAACAGATGTTCGCTCAGGTCGGAAGCGTTGAAGAAGTAGCAATCATCATGGACCGCGAAACAAACCGCAGCAAAGGCTTTGGTTTTGTTACGATGGCATCCGATGAAGATGCGAAGAAGGCAATTGCGGAATTTGACGGCAAGGACTGCAACGGCAGAGCTCTTAAAGTCAATGAAGCAAGACCTCGCGAAGAGCGTGGTGGGGACCGTGGCGGAGATCGCCGTGGCGGAGGCCGTGGCGGCTTTGGCGGCGGAAGACGCTAATACTTCCAGAAAAATAGAATAAACAAAGGCGTTGTCCTCGGATGACGCCTTTTTTTTTTAATGACGGATGGAGTATCATGAACGACATGCAGAAGGAACAATTGCTGTCTCTTCTCGCTCTTCTGATGTCGAAGGGGGAAATTGATTCGGCCCTTTCTCTTCCAGGCGCCGGAAAAATAGCAAAGACAATCTCATTCGATACCGACATTGACGCAATCATTGACGACTTGAGAAAGGATGTATCTCAGGAATCCTCGGATCTCCTGAATCAATTCCTGGCGGCAAGGCGCATAGAGGCGGAGCAATGGCGCAACGCTACACTTGCAAACGCAAATCCAATCCCTTCCAATTATCCGCTTCTCAAAGGACTTGCAGGGAAAATCTCAGTTGGCTGGAAAGAAAACGAGTCGTTGCCAGATTTTCCCGCTCTGATCGCAGGAACAATGGCACTAGCCTATGTGAAACAAGCGGGAACTGAAAAGTTTCCCAAAACAATTTCTAATCTCAGACTTCTTGATTCGTGGAAAAAGAGGTTGTATGGTTTTCAGTCACCGGACGATGCCGGTGCGAGCATCTTGTAGACCATTCGCAACTCCGTGCCAGGGTAGATGAACTCCGCGTCATTCAAGTGGACAAGCATC
>CAIQLG010000384.1 GCA_903872565.1 uncultured Lentisphaerota bacterium
AAATTATGCGATATCTTGAGGATGTCAAACATTATTTTTGAAAATAACTTCTATTCGTGGATAATTGTGTGGTAAGGCATTTTAGACCGTTTGTCGTAGCGCAATTTATTGCGCGTCTTTAGAATAGCGGCGTATAAATTCACCTACTACAAACAAAAAACAGCGTTAAGCTTGAGTTCTGTGTGGCTAAAAAGTAGGCCAAGTCTCGACCTGTCCCTCTCATAGTACCGCGAATGCGGACGGCGTGGGTATTTCGCCCCGGTAAAGGCCAAATGAGATCTCCGTCTCTTCATTATGAAAACAAAGGCCTTGGCCTTTTTTTCTGCGAGATTCGCAGCGTCCTTACCCAATGGAGTGATTTAAAGTGCGTTCACTTTTTCTTCGAGCAAGGAAATTTCTGCTGAAAACTCCTTGACGACTTTTTCCGGGGCGATAATTTCGAGTGCTGCGATTTGAGATCTTTTTCGGAGAAAATGCGTGACTCGAGTTTTTCCTGTAAGTCGAGGAGTTTGGATGAATCGGAATCTGACTTGGAAGAAGAAGAACTCTCACAGAGGCACGGAGGCACAAAGAGGAGGAATATAATCAGACAGTAAAATACGGATTTAAGAAAATTCCTTGGATATGAATCAACAGGACGAAGTGCTACTGACTGACTGACTGACTGACTGACTGACTGTGTGCGACATTCTTACCCTCCATTGAATTGCAGGCAAAAACAATTTTCTTGTCATTGATTGGATGCATTGCGATTCCTCTTCAATTTATCTTCAGTAAATTCCCTTTTCATATTTTGTCCCGACTATATAACGGAGAATTACATCAGTCAAGTGATAATAAGTTAAAAACTGGAGAAACTGTTGAAAAGACACGCTGAAGCTGTGAACTCCAACTGTAGTTTCAGAGCATCAAATCATTTTCTGCAATATTTTGCGAGAGTTTTTCTCAGGATGTCAATGTTGAATGGCTTTGAGATGTGATCGTTCATTCCGGACTCGAGGCATGTCTTCTTGTCTCCCTCGAGTGCGTTTGCGGTCACAGCGATGATAGGGATATTTTTCCCCTTGTCGAGTTTTCTTATTTCCTGTGATGCCTCGTAACCATCCATCACGGGCATTTCACAGTCCATGAATATGATGTCGAAATCGGCTTCCTTGAACTTTTCGAGCGCATCCTTGCCATTTATGGCGTAGGTTGTTTCAAGTCCCAGTTTTTTAAGGAAGATCAAAGCCATTCTTCTGTTGATCATATCGTCCTCCACCAGCATTGTCCTGATTCCAGTGAAAAGTGACTTGTCTTCAGATTTGGGAGCAGTCTGGATCTGCTGTTTTTTCCTGATTTCGTCAATTTTTGCCTGTTCAGGTATTGTGACCGGTATTTCGACGGTGAAGACGGTTCCCTTGTTCTTCTCGCTTTCGGCGGAGATTTTCCCATTCATTCTAGTTACGAGATATTTGCATACGGTGAGTACGAGATTTGCCGCTCCAAATTTTTTGGTGACGGAGACCTTTTCCTTTGTAAAGTCGAATATTCTCTCAAGTTTTTCTTTCGAGATTCCGGGGCCGGTGTCCCGAATGGAGAAGACGAGTGAGATCTGCCCATTTTCATTCTTGCAGGAATCAACAGAAAAGCTGACTTTGCCTTTTTCTGTGAATTTGATGGCGTTGCCGAGGAGGGGCGATATGATCTGTCCTATGCGTTCGGGGTCGGTTTCGACCCATTCCGGGATATTGGAGGTGTTGAATTCAAATTCTATTTCCTTCTGGTCTGCCTGGAGTTTGAAGATTTCAACGAGGCTTCTAATTACCTTTTGAATTTCGAGAGGCTGTAACTTGACTTCGAGGCCGTGTTCCTCCATTTCATTGAATTCGTTGATTTGTTCGACGAATGTCATCAGCCTATGTCCAGATTCGCTTATGGTTTTAACATAATCCTGCTGTTTGAGGTCAAGATTTGTCTCTAGCAGAAGGTCGGACATTCCGGAGATTCCGGTCATAGGGGTTCTTAACTCGTGGTTGAGACTGGTCAGGAAGTTCTTTTTTGACTGGTTTCCGATTTCGGCCTGTATCGCGAGGTCTTTGACAGTCTGTATTAGATCCTCAATCCGGCCAATCATTGTTTTTGCGGAGTTTTCTATGAATCCCAGCTCGTCGTAGGTGATTTTTGATTCGTCCAGGATGGGTTCTTTACGGTCTGCGTAGTCTTTGAAATAGCTTAGGAGGAGGTCGGTCTCCTTTTTCATTTCTTTCGAGAAACGATATGAGAAGAGTATTGCAACGAAGATCAGAAAAAATGAGATGATGAGAATCATTGCGATATCCATTGCGAGGTCTATTTTTAGGCTTCTGAGATTTATGGAGCGGATTTGGATGCTCATGCCTTCCCCCTGATAGTCGGCGCAGACGATCAAGTCGAGTGGTTTATAAAATTCTCCGTAGGAAATGTTTCCCGCGTATTCCCCCTCAGGTTTATATACGGCCTTCCCACCCAGTTTCATGCATTGTTTCAGGAAGTATTTGTATTCCGCGATAAGCGTGTCCGAAGATGGATAGTCCTTGACACTGGTATTGACAATCAGTTTCTGTCCCGGATGGTGGAGGATTTTTCCTTCTGAATTCAGAATTGCAATGTCAATCTTGGACTGCGCCCCGAAATTTATCCCTTTTAGGATTTCAAGTATCTGCCTCTGCGTCGTTTCAATTTCCGGCTCTTCTTCTGAGGTGGCAATAATATTTTTCCTGGAAAAATCAATGTAGCCTATAATGTCGGATACAGTGTTCCTAAGAATATTTAGCTTGTATTCATCGTTGAAACGCTCGAATTGCATTCTGTTGAGGGAATACATAGTCCATCTCTGATAGATTTGTAGAGATATGAATGCTATGCTGAGCACTACTATCGTCCCGAACCAGATGGTGAATATTGTCCGAAGAATACTTTTCTTTCGTCTCATATTTTTCAAAATTATACTTCCTCTTTTTAAAATTATAACTTCAACCAAAACAGGGGAAAAAACACGAGAAGGGCTTTCAACCCCTCCTTTGTGTTTTAAAATTTCCCCGGCCTAACCTTCTATTTATCTTATTTGTATATTATCTCGATCAAATCGTCCCCATGTGTCTGATGTGCTGGCCAGGTGGACAGTGTCGGACTTGTCATATACAATTTTTTCATCTCTGTCGGAGATCTTTGCCATTATTGAAGGATTTGTTGCATCAGGCCCGTATATGCCTCCATCACCGCTTGCAAGATTATTCTTTTCCCAGTCGTTTCTGCTTCCCATGTAGTGATAGCTTGTTCCCCCAATGAGTGCGCCACTACAGTTAACAACATCATCGGTGTCAGGACATTCCATTATCCCATATTTGGAGGAATAGGGAGCATTACCATAATCGAGATTGTACATGTTGGCAATCTTGACGGTATGGTTGAGATTGTTGATGCAGAATGCCTTCTTCGCCATTTCACTTGCCCCTGTGAGAGCGGGGATGAGCATAGCCATCAGGAAGGCTATAAGTCCGAGCACAATAAGCATCTCTATGAAGGTGAATTTATTATCCGTTTTCATTTTTATATCCCCTATTTCCCGATGTTATATTAAAGCAGTTTAAATGCCAAAACACACAAAAAAGGAATTATTTTAAAAAAATATTTAAATAATACTGGAGAAGATCAGCGATATGGAGATTGTAAAATAATACGTCAAGAAAGAAGAACTTTATGTGCCATTTGTCTTTGAGTTGGCCTGCCAAGCCAGGATTATATGTGCCAGGACTCCAGTATTTAACATAATAAAAATGCTGCCTGGCCTATTTGGGCTTGACGTTTTTGATGCTCCACACGATCTTTGTCTTAGTCGGATGGGCATCCTTGGGACCGTCCTTGAAACAGCATTCGATGGTTCTAGTGTTTTCCACTAGGAAGCCTTCAGGGGAGAAGCGTATTTGTCCCTGTACTTTGCCCTGCTCTTTGCGGTCCGGGTGGGCGAACTCAAGGTTGCCAGTGATTGGAAACACTCTGATGGCATCGGCCTTGCCGACCTGATCCGTTGCGATCGAAAGTTTCTCCGTGAAATAGCCACTGGACTTGAACAGATTTGGGAACCCATTTTCGAGATATGCCAGCGACCAAGTCCAATACGACGCGTCGAGTGTGATCTTTTTGTCCCCTTGCTTGCCTGAAAGCGGTGTCAACAGCAAATTAAGGAAGCCCTGAACTCTTGGAAAGGCACTGGTGCCGGCATCGCTGAGATCCGTGGCCAACTTTTTCAGGTCTGCGATCTGGCCGTCGCGATTGATGACAATATTCACTTTCTTGCCGATCATGAATTTTGCGATTTCCTTGAACGGGGCTTTTTCCGGTGCCTTGGCATCCTTACTGGAGTCATAGTGCGAGGATTCATCGCCCGTCCGAAGAGAAACATTGGCTTTGTCGAGACATAACTCGACCTCGGCCGAGCCGTCTTCATGTACGTCATTGACGAGAAATGCCCAGTTATATTGTTCCGAGAACTTTACAGCATGACCACCAAAGGTGGTGTCTTCCGTATAACCGACGTTGTACTGTAGTGTTTGGCCTTTGACAAACCGCCACGAAATTTTCTGGGCTGCTGCTCCGGTTTCATCGCAGATGGCCACTCCCGCAAGCATTGCAAAGATTGATACCGCTAGGATTCCTGAGAGAAAAACCATCTTTTTCATTTGGCATTCCTTTGTAAATATTCACTAAACTATGTAAAATTAACCTTCCCGGATTTTATTGCAAACTTACAATAGTAAAAGATAAGATGAAGCCTATACCAGACGGGATGGCTACTTGAAATCAATCGTTCCCATGAATAAAGGCCGCAGAAACCGTTCTCTCGTTTCCGGATGAATGTTTCCCGCAAGCCAAAGAATAATAATGATCGCGATGTTGAAGTAGAGGTAAAAGCAAAGGGAAGTGACGGGCCAGCCGAAGTCAATAAGTACGCTATGCGGATCCATTACAAATCTAGCGTGATCTGCTTTTTCCATTCCAATGCCAATGACATCTTTGTCCATAATTTATCTCTGGTTTTTCAATTGCAGGGCTGAAAGCCCTTACAAAAATCAAAATCACGATTTAGAGAACTATCATTCCCAGTCTCCGAGGAGTTTCTTGCATTTTGCAATGAAAGCCTGGATCTGTTCGCTGTGGGTCTTGATCAGGACGGCACCGCCGACAAGCACGGCGCCTGTCACGAAAACAAATGTGCCGATGATGGTCATCTTGATGTTGCGGTCAATTGCATAGAGAGTAAAGGCTTTTGTGAGTGCGATAGCAAGGGTGGCGATGACTCCGCCAAACCCGAGGAACAGGTATACTCTGACTCGGAGCAGAGAACCGAGCCCCATCGAGGCGATGCAGAGAATACCGAGTATCGCGATCTGCAACCACGAATATGTCTTGTCGGCAAATGCATAGTATGCGGCGCTTATTATCATCGCCATGATGACTACGAATCTGACCTGATTCCGTATGTCGGCTCGGACTTTTTCACGGAAGAGATGCAGTAGCAGCATGACGGCAAGTCCGGTGGGTATGACATAGGCGTGGAACATCGAGAGGTGAAGTTTTCCCCAGAAGACTGTCAGCACGAAACACAGGAAGCCCGCAACTCCGGCGATATTGTATGGTGACTCCTTGTCGTCCTTGCCCATGAATACGAAGATCATGCTGTTGAGGCCGAGGACTATGAGCGCGGTGTTCACGCCGAGCCCGTTGAAAATAACCCATCCCATTGATACCAGGGGCATTAGGCATAGTGATGTGATGGCGGGTATTCGTTCCGCCGCAGGGCGGGTGTCAAGAAGTTTTTTTGCGGAGGCTAAGGTGAAAGATGCCATCAGAGCGGCCCATATGTCGTATTCGCATTTCCAGAAAACAACCGTGAGCGAAAGATGTCTTCTCACAATTATGAAGAAAAGAAATGCCGAGGCCTCCGACATCCAGATGGAAATCATTGACCTGCGGAGAACTCCTTCGTGGTACCAGAGTGCAGTCAAGCCGCCAACCAGGACAAGGAACGTAATAAACTCATGCGGAGGGAAGGCGTTTCCATAGTGGATGACTTGGACAAATAATGCGAGCGGAGTGAGAATCCACAGCCAGAGCGACAACACGGTCAG
The DNA here is from genome assembly GCA_903872565.1 of uncultured Lentisphaerota bacterium. Lineage (GTDB taxonomy): Bacteria > Verrucomicrobiota > Lentisphaeria > Victivallales > GWF2-50-93 > CAIQLG01. Next base: position 6,150 of record CAIQLG010000384.1, read on the forward strand.
GGAATTGCCAGCCCAGAACTCGAAGGTGTCGAGCCCCACGATGTTCATCCACCTTCCGCCCGTTTTCCTACAGAATTCGAATATCTGCGGAGCTCGCAGATTCACCGAGGCGGAAAACGCGAGTATTGATATGGAAGTAATAATAATTGCCCATGGATCAATGAACCCCATGAGTCCTTCCGCCTCGATCGGCGCCTGACTGAAATACACTATCCAGGGAATGGCGATGGCAGGAATGGCACCGGCAATCGGCGACAACAGACCTTTTCCTCTGACAGGACTTGGCGTGAGCGCGGTGAGCAGTGCGGCTCCAACGAAAGCCCACAATCCTGCGACAGACCAAGGATGGTGCTGGAACACTATGTGCATCAACGAGATGCCAATAAACAACAGCGAAGAAATGAATACTGTGTCACGCGGCATCTTTTTCCGGGCGATGAGTGCGGACAGGACAAGTGCCGCCCAAAGCGCGAGCAGTACTAGAATTATATAATCTTTTTTGAGATAGCTTTCCACGAAGTAGTCGGAATGCAATGCGACAAGGAGCTCAATTGCGGCGAGGACGAAATATAATGGCGAGCGGCGGATGACACCGTGATGGATGAAGACAGTCGCCCCGGCGGCGAGAAGCGGCGCAAACTTCAGAGTGTCCTCGTCAAACGCCTTGATAAGCCCTGCAATCATAACGAGTTGTGCAAATGCCAGGAGGCAGTACCCCCACATCCGCCGCAGATCTTTCCACGCCGCATCATCGATTTTTCCGAAGAACTGGATGAAAGATCTGAGCGGCGATTTGGCGTAGGTGGCGACAGTCCAGAAATGCGCCATGGTTATGGCGACCCAGGCCGCTGTGATCTGGTGTCCGAAGGGGCTTGTGTTGGGGAGTGCCGTGATGCCGAAGAAGGCCGAACAGATGAGCGAGATGCCTCCGTAGAATGCGAGCCAGCGTGAGCCACCGAAGGCGTGAAGTCTCAGCATAACTATGGATATGGCTAAGACCACCGGGGAATTGTAGTGATAGTGGTTGGTGTCTATGTGCGAGCCCGGGAAGAACATCATCTGGAATACGGCTCTGAAAATGTAGAGTGCGAGAATCGCAAATGACATCACGGTGGCGGAATCCCTGTAGCTTCTCAGGGATGGATGATTCCGCAGCGATGCGAATTCCGCACATCCGAGGAAATAGAGGGTCGGCAGGCCGAGCGCGACCAGGGCTGTCTGTGGTGTGCGCATCGGCGGAATCAGAAGCACAGCGCACCATATCGCCATCGCGATGCCGAAATGATAGACCGATTCGAAGATTCGCACAATTTCTGCGTTCTGGGAAAGCGGCTCACGTGCGGCGTTCCTGTAGAAAAGGGCGGCCAGCAATGCGACGATGCCAGAAGAAATGAAGCGGCACGGAGTCATGGTGGCGATGTCTGGGCTTATGAAATAGTTCACCGGCAGAATGCAGAGTATTATCCCGCCGCATACCAGTGACGAGGTGTCGAGGAAGAATCGGTATTTTGGTGTTCCGTAAAGGAATCTGAAAAGTCTGAACAACAGCATTGATGCGGCGATTCCGAAGGTCGCGACATGCATGTGCGAGAGCCCCGACGCGATAAGCCAGTTTCCTGCGAAGACATGTATGAGATGTATGTTGCCGAGGACAAAAAGGCCGGATGCGGCGGCATAGAGGAGAGTCGCTCCGGCTGTGTATGCGCAAAGCAGCGTGGCCACCGCGCCAAGATATGGAGATATGACTTGCGCGGCGGAATTGCGGAGCTCGGGACATGTGCTATGTCTTCCTTCCGAGAAGAACGCAAGTATCAGGGTTGCAATGACGAACCAGATCTTCCCGAGGACGTTGACACCCGGTGCCACCAGCGGGATTCTTATTATTCTGCCTGCGAAAAGCCAGGGCATTTTTCCTCCCAGAAGTTTTCCAGACGTTGCGGCAAGTCCAAGGGCCAATGCGAAGAGAGAAAGTTTTCTCGGTTCTGAAATAACGTTCCATACTGATTCAATGTTCATTCCTGGGACTATCCCGCAGGAAAGCACATACATTATGAACGACGCCCCGATTGCGAACGGGGAAATTCCGAGTGCCCGCGATGAGAGCAGTAGCAGTATGATGTTCATTGCCCTGTTGCGCAAACTCCAGTCCCACGTGGGATGAAGCGATTCCGCTAGGCCGATCAGAAGGAAAATGGCGGATGCCATGACCGTCATCAGGATCATAGGGTCGAAAAGATATTTCAGCCGATTCCTGAGAGCTTCGGAAAATTCGATCGCGATTCCAACAACATGTACCAGGAGAAAAGCTGTAAGCAGCGGCATAAGCGCGCTTTGCGAGACAATTTGTTCCACAAGATCTCGTCCTTCGGCAAAGAATGAAAGAGAGGCGACAAGAATCCAGAAGAATAATGCGGTTCCGAAAACATAATTTTTGTCTGTCCAGCCGTGCCAGATCATCTGAGCGGCGAGGAAAAACATCAGGAGCGAAATATCCATCGGTCGGCGTCCGCAGGCCAAGTCAACAGTGCAGGCGATCATTGCAAGAAGTCCAAGCCATTTGAGGATTTGCAGGGAGGGTTTTTTGAAAATTTTGATGATCCAGTTGAATCTGGAGCCGAGCATCATCCATATCCAGTAGGCACTTTGCACTGCCACGAAAAACGCGAAAACCGGGACATCCCAGTGATGATACCCCGGAGACTTCCAGTGATATGCGGAAAATCCGGCCAGGACACAGGCCCATCCGAAATATGTCGAGGCCGGTGCATCGGCAAAGGCTCTGAGATGGATGCTTAAAATCATCCAGAAGACTCCTGTCTCCATAAGCGCGAAAGATGTCTTTATTCCGGAATTTCCCATCGCGAAACCGATTATTCCGTTGTGCACTATCACCTTTATCGCAAGGTACAGGGCGGTCGCCAGGACAGGCAGTGTGAAAAGTGTGTGGTCGCGTCTGACAAGCGGGAAATCCATAGTTCCAAAAATCTTGTCTCCGCCCTTAAGATTCTTGAGAAATGGCAATTTTTCGATCCCGAATGCTGCAAGCGAAAGTGCGATGGCTGTTGTCGCACTGCCGAATCCGCTGCCCCAGGAGAAATATTCCGCAATGGTCTTGAGTGCAGGTTTCATTTCGAAATAGACCATGGTCACAACGGCTGCCGCGAGAAATGCCGGCACGAGCGATCTTGAATAGAAAGCGCATAGGCCGAGCGAAATTATTATCAGCGGCGGTGTTATCAGGGTTATGGTTGGAATGTTCCTCAACAATTCCTCCGACTGCGGCCCGTCAATGATGAGTCGCAGAAGCACGGCGGCCGTCGCGATGGCACCATATATCAGAACGACAGTGGATCGTGTTTCGGATACGAAAGGTTTTTTCTCCAGGCGGGTCAAGATAAGCCACAGGATCGAAATTATGGCAAGTCCGAAATCCATGCAGTTGCCATGGATGTTTTTCCCTGACACGTCAATGCATCCGAGATATGGCAGAGAAAGGATCAGCATTGCGGCCGCCGAATAAATCCACTTCGAATTCTGTTCCCTATATGCCCGGTGGAATGTCATGGCCGCTGTGACGAGGATGAATGTGGCGGTTAAATATGGATTGGGATTGTGAAGCAGTTGCGAGAGGACGGCGACGATGGCGGTCAGATGAAGGATTATTGCCTGTATTCCAATGGAAACCCTGTGCAAAATTTTGTTGGAGGGTTTTTTGAGGAAGAGTGCTGCGATTCCGAACCCGGCGGACGCCGCTATCCCGAGGGCTGGCCGCCATATGGGATTGAATTCCTCCAGAAGTCCTACGGAGGAGATGCCAAGAGTGATCAAAGTCAGTGCGATCCGGCAGTGCAGTTCGTTTTTTCTGTTGACTCCCTGCTGAAGCCACACGATCCCGGCGATGAAAAAGCATAGGACTCGGAACCACGGGTCCGCATTTCCCATGAGGAGCCCGAGGATGATACATGCGAAGCCGAGGAACGATTCCGCGCCGTGAAGGGCGGAATCGCCAGAAATATCCAGAGCCCTACGTTCGGCGTAGAGGACAGTCCAGCCTGTCAGTATTATTGCCGGTGCATAGGTGTAGACCTTGGGGAGAAGTTTCAGGAATCCGTGTTCCCATGCAAAGACCTGCAGGAATGTCACTGTGAGAGTTAGTCCGAAGAAAAGAGGGATGATCTTTTTTGCAGCCATCTCCGGAGTGAGGATCTTGTCGGAAAAATATATTGTCGCCAGGATCACCACCGCCATTCCTATGTAGAAACCACCGGCGAGCACGGCGCGCAGCATGTTTTCATCCGGGGTGAGGCCAAGACTTTTCGCGGCTGGTCCGAGTGCAATCAGGAAATTCAGAAGAAGCAGTGGAATTCCAAGAGCGGTCCCCAGGCGGGGATGGACAAGCGAGCAGCATTTATAGAGGCCCCAGCCAGCAAGACAGAGATATGCGAGCGCCATGAGTGGCACCGCGACAATTTTCGGGGATACTGCAGGATCCGATGAAATAAGCGCGATCGCCATGAAGTTCACGGGGAGAAGCGAAACCGCGGCACCTCTCAGCATTGCTGCCATTCCGGAAAAACTTTTGTCGCGATTTTCAAGTTTGGATCCGCTCCAGGCGAGGAAACAAGTGAACGATCCGAATATGAATGGGACTATGGTATAGCGGAGAATCCAATGCTTGTCCCAGGTGTAGTATGCGAGAAGAGAACTGCCGGCCACCATCATTATTATGCCGGCGAACATGTACCAGTTTTCGACGAAAAAAGGCTGTATGTGTGTGTCCCACAGCGAGGGTTCCGGCGGCTTGACTGGTTGTTTCTCTGCTTTTTGCGTTGAGGGTGCCGGTGAGACGACTGGTATCGTTCCGGATTCCTCATCAATTTTCTGAGTTGGGGATTCGGTCGCTGTTTCGGAAACGGTTGTGCGGCTGCGATTGGTGTCTTCCTGGTGCCTCCTGGCACTTTCCTTCACAATTGTTGCGGCTATTTCCGCAGAATGAATTCTTTCATCCGGATCAATCAGTTCAAGGATTTTGTTCGGAGTTACCAGTTTTGACGCATGCAGATGTTCTGCGCACGCTTTTTTGATGGAATCCGAATTCCCAATCCTGTGTTTTTGAGACCATATGTGCAACACCTCGAAGAGCATTGAAGTCGCCGATGATTTTATTTTCTGGTCGTACTGGGAGGATTCTTCGGCCGCATCCGAGAGGTTTTTTTTCCAGTCCCCATCCTTGGCCGCATCGGGAAATCTCATCAGAAGAATTGTTTCAATCCTGTCTTTGCAGCGGGGCTCTTCAAGCAGTTCCCAAATATATCTCGCGGCATTTTTCGCTGGCCATCCGCAAATTGCATCAATGGAAAAATTAGTCCATTCCCGAGACAATTTCTTGTTCATATCGTTCATCAGAATGTCGAGCACTATCTGGTCCGGGATATCTGGGAATGAAA
>CAIQLG010000385.1 GCA_903872565.1 uncultured Lentisphaerota bacterium
ATTTAAGTTATCATATTTATATTCTCTTTTCCCAAATAACTCAAAATGACGAACCTTGCCAAATTCCACTTTCTTTTTTTTGCCGGTTTTTACAAATATATTTATGGAAACCCCTTGCATAATGTCAAATACATTTTGGTCGGCACTGCCATCGGGTGCGATTTCCTTCTTCTTGCTGTTGCCGTGCAAATCCAAAATGTAAATGTTATCAAAACTTTGCAATAAATGCTTTCGCATCTGGCGGTGTATTATTCCGTCAATGAAGGAATTGTTTGTTATCATCGCCACGATCCCTTGGCCATTTTTCTCAATGAAATGTTCGGCAAATCGGATGAATTTTATATAGTCGTCTGAAAGAGGCTGGATGTTCCGTTCGTTCAAATCTTTTTTGTAATCTGCTGTAAGACTTTCAATCCATTCCCCTTTATTGCTGGAGCTTACAGAATACGGCGGATTTCCGAGGACGACCATTACTGGGCAGTCGCGTTTTATGCGGTTAGCTTCCTCGGCCTCGTGTGAGAGCCAGCTTGCGAAAAGTGTCTGAGTGTCAGGATGCGCTTCTTCCAAACTGTTTGTAAGATAGACACTTAGGCGCTGGTCTTTAGCTGGCTTGTATCCTGTTTCAGCTAGAAGCATTTCGAGTTTGAGATGGCACATCGCATAGGGTGCCATCAGAAATTCGAATCCGTGAATCCTCGGGATTAGATGTTCTTCGACATAGCTGTTCCACATGCCTTGCTGGTTTGCGAATTTCGCATGGATTTGCTTTATGACTTCGCAGAGGAATGTGCCGGTGCCGACCGCCGGGTCAAGAATTTGCACCTTGTGGACATTTTGTTTCAGCTTGCCTTTGCCGTAGGGATTTTCTGTCACTATTTCGACTTTGCTTGTGTCGGCGAGTCCCATGGGAAGGCCAAATTCCGTTTTTAGAATTTCATCAACGGAACGGACGATGAATTTGACGACAGGCTCCGGAGTGTAATAGACACCGCGCGATTTCCGCAGTTTCGGATTGTATTCCCCGAGGAAGGTTTCGTAGAAGTGGATCATCGGGTCTTGTCCGATTTTCTTCTTGAAGTCTTCGAGGATTTTGCGAATATCGCAGGCGCGGAATATATCGGCAAGGGAATCTACAATCCAGGTAATCCTGTCATCAAGTTCCGGACCTGCGATATATGTGAAGAGCTGTCGAAGGAAGGGATTTGATTTCGGGATTAGGAACATTGCCTCGCCCCTGGTGAAAGTCTCGAGGGAAGGATCGGCCAAACGTGCGGCAAACATTCCATAGACGACGGTCTGCGCATAGATGTCGGCAAATATTGCTTCATCCATGTCATGGATAAGAATTCTCTTGAAAGCTTTTAACTGGTCGTGGAGAGTGTTTGATGCTCTATATTGCGACTGAGTCTCATAAACTGCAGGCTGGCATTTGTCGTCCACGACATTCCCATTATTGTCCAAGGTCAGTGACTTGTATATTGCCTCCTGGAGAAGCTGAGCTTTTCCAGCCATAAGTTTAGCCAGCTTTTCTGCCGATGTGATGCTCTGCGTCTGGTACGAGCAGAAATCCTTTATAAAACTCTCCAAGGCCGGCCACTGGTTTTTATCGGGACTTATCTTTCCCTTGTCGAGAATCCCAATAAGGACTTTCGAGACCTTTTGCCCGTTCCTGAAGAGGCGGAATTCGAGAAAGTCGGTGAGGATGAGATTGTCGAGGCGTTCGAGATAGCGCTTGAGCTGTTCGGATTTTTCGACAGTGTCGAGGTCAACGCCAATATCTTTTGCCTCTATGAAACCGACAGGGATTTCCTTCCTTGAGATTATGTAGTCCGGAGCGCCGCATTCCTGTCTTTTCGGTTCGTTGATGGCTTTTACTTCCGGACAGATCGAGTTGACGAGTTCAGCCAGGAATCCCCTGTAGCTGTGCTCGGTGGCACTGCCCGATCGGAACACCCCGCTGATGCTTTTGAAATATTCCTGTATCTCAGTCATTATTTATTCTCCTTGAAACCTGAAAGCAGTAAAATCATGTTTAAATCGCTCTTCTCCACTTTTCGCGTTTAGGTGGAATTAGTTGATACGCGAAGTTTATAATTCTCGATCATTCTTTCGGAGTTTTTAGCAGCTCCCAGCGTCCGCCCTTGTCAGAGCCGACACGTCTCAGGCGACCTTCGCTCTTGAGGGTTCGGATAATTTTTTCGATGCCAGCTTGACTCAATCCCAAACCAGTTGCCATTTCTGCCGTGGTGATATTCGTGTTCTCTTTCACCAATGACAAGACCTTCTCCCTACTTTTCTCCCTACTTTTCTCCCTACTTTTCTCCCTACTTTTCTCCACAGTTGATTGAGTATCAGACTTTGTGTCTGCTTCCTGAACCGACTGCGCCTTGAATGTTACGATCAAGAAGCCTTGCCGATCCTCAAATGTCGGCGGAGTGCAACCATGTTTTTTACACATCGCGATAACGCGGTTGGTGCCACGCCCCCAGACCTCGACGGCTCCTGTGCGGTGAAATGCTCCGGCAATCAAAGGGTTGACCGGTTTAGAGTCGTGTTTCTTTGACAGTTGTTCAACAGTGATTCCCGTGGGGAGATGCCCGTAGCTTCGAATTTCGATCCGGTCGTCGAAGACAACAATGGCAACATAGCCAGAATAGTGGGAATAATCACGATGCATTACTGCATTTAGAAGTATTTCTCGAAGAGCGTCCAATGGGACTGGGAAGCGATCCTCCCGGAATATTTGCCCAGTTGGAAAGCGCGCGCCCAGTGGCATTGTCCGCTCAAGGAACGCCATTCCTTCCTTTACCATTGCAAAGGCACTCATATTTTCCTGGCGGTTATCAACGATTTCTCCCGTGATCTCTGTGCCCCGGAATCTGCCCATTTTAATAAGGCATTGGGGATACTCCGGGAGGAATCTCTTTCCATAAAGAACCAGGGCGGCTTGCGTCAGGATGCTTCCAATCCTAAGTCCCAGACGGTCAAGGATTTCGCCGAGATTTCGACTTGTGTCCGGTGAAATCCTGTTTTGCTGGATGGCCAGTTCGCGAGTCCGGAGAATTTCTTTCCTGTCCAAATCCTTGATTGCCAATCCCTCGGCAGGCAGATTTTCCCAACGGCGTCTGGCATGGCCGCGCTCGACTAGCATACGCTCATACTTGACCTGAGGCATCCGCCTTGTCGTACTGCCAACTCTCTCGTATGCGTGTCCATCGTATAAGAAAGGGCGCAAATCCAGTCCTTCTTCGACCGTAACTTCTATGATGTCACGGCCTTCCCTGATCTTGATGCGGTTTATGGAAAGATGTGAAGGTGGCTCGAAGCGGTCTGCGGCCTGTGCAATATCACGTAGTGTTTTGTCGGATACCTCCTGTCCTTCAGGATTTCCGTCCGGGCGAATTCCAAACAGGACTGTTCCACCTTTGCCGTTCAGGAATGCGCACAAAGTTTGCATAGCCTCTTTAAGCTCGCCGGTGGAACGTTTGAACTCGAGAGATTCACCTTCTCCTTCTTTTATCAGAGCATCAAGATTTTTGGAATCACGTCTCATTATTTTTTTATGAACCTTCTTCAACAGATTTAATCTTTTTTGCCATCCTCCAATACGTCATCCTTGAAACTTCTAACCTGCGGCATTTTTCCAAGACCGAGATGGATTCATCCTGAACAAGTTCATGAAATAGCTTTTCCTTGTCATCTTTTATTGCCGTGGGTCTCCCCCCAAGCCTTCCGCGTTCACGTGCCGATATTAAGCCTGCCTTAACTCTTTCCTTAATCATATCCCTCTCGAATTCAGCCAGGGATCCAAATATGTGGAACATTAGCTTCCCGGTCGCTGAGGACGTGTCAATGTTCTCTTTCAGCGACATAAGCTCGACATTTTTGCCCTTGAGCTGGTTTACAGTTCGGATCAATTGCGGGAGGGATCTCCCGAGCCGGTCCAGCTTCCAGATTATGAGTTTATCACCTTCCCGGACAAAATTTAGAGCCTTGTCCAGCTCTGGGCGCTCTGCTTCCCATTTCACCCCGGAGACCTTTTCCTGAAAAATCTTGTCAGCGCCGGCTTTCTTCAGCTCATCCAATTGAAGGTCAAGATTTTGTTCCTGGGTGCTTACTCTTGCGTATCCGATGTTCATTTGTTTTTCCTTTTAAGTGATATCACTTCTTGAGTTTTTTTAAAAGGGGGAGCCCCCATTTAATAAAACCCCACCGGAACCGAAAAGTTTAGCCGTTTTTTGCGGAATTCGCAAAAAAGCTTTATTTATTGTTTCAAAAACATAACATTCTCTTGAGACAGTTTCAAAACCGATTATTCTTATTTTTGAAATATAATTGTAGTGTGTTTCAAAAACTTTAGTTTATGAGACTTGAAAGGTGATATCACTTGGGGTATGATATTTGCCATGGGTGCGGTAGCATGTAAAGATTCAAGTAGATTTATTAGAGTCCGGTTTATCGTGTGTATAATAAAATGAAAAGGAGGCTTGTATGAATATTTTCAGAAACACAATCTTATTGGCGGCACTCTGCCTCTTCTCATCTGAACTCCTCGGAGCCGACAAGGTGGCGGAGCAGATCATGAAAACCTATCAGGATTCGTCTGACAAACTCAAGAAGACAACAGTTGAAAAACTCAAAGTCAGGCAGGAAGCCGTCAAGAAATCCGGCGACGATAAATCCGCAGAGGAAATCCAAAGTATGATCTCGGAATTGGAAGGGGATAAAGATGCTTCTACTGCGGGAGATGAAAATGCCGAAAAACAGGATAACACACAACCTGACGGATGGATTTCGAAAAATGCCACCTATACAATAAGTAGTACTTATATGGCACCTAAACCATCTTTCTTAACATGTGACGAGGAAATTCCGTCTGCATTTGAAACGGAGCCTAAAGCAACAACAGGCATTAATGGTTGGTGTAAAGTGGACTTAGGCAAGGTTTATGAAATCAAAAGGATTGAGGTCAAAAACAGGGCAGATGCAATGCAAGGGAGAATTGTTGGGGCAGAAATATCATTGAGCACAGACGGCAAAAAATGGCAAAAAATTGGTGTCTTCAAGAAGGCCGATCCTGAATATGTCTTCACTGTCAAGAATAACAAAAAAGCTCAATTTATAAAGATAGAACAAACGAATGGAGACAACCTCCACCTTAAAACCATGAAGGTCTTCGGGAAATAACTTAGGATGAAAAAGATGAAACCATTATACCTTACACTGTTTGCCGTTCTATTCTCATTCTGGCTTTCTGCTCAGGATGCCAAATCACCGATACCATCTGACGAGGAGGTCAAGACAGAGAGAGCCGCCCTGCGCGATACCTTCAAAGATGATTTTGCCAAAAAGAAAGATGAAGACAAGCTGGCGTTCTCAAAGAGTCTGCGCGAAATGGCGGCCACCGAAAAGGATACCGTCCAGAAATATGCGTTGTTTTTAGAATCCATCGCTCTGGCCACCGACATCGGAAATGTGGAAGAAGCGCTTGCCGCCGTCACGGAATTGTGCGCCGCATTTGATACTCTGCCATCAAAGGAGAAGAGTCTCGTACTTTCGGCATTCGCGAAAAAGGCATCGAAGCCTGAGGACTTCAAGAACCTTGTGGATAAATACCTTGCCACGGTTAACGAGGCTATGGCCGACTCTGACTGTACTGCGGCATCCTCTCTCCTGAAGGCCTGCCAACCGCTTGCCGCGAAGGCTAAGGACAAGACGCTGTCCGGCAAAATCGCCGACAAGGCGAAGGAAGTGGCCGCATTAGCTGCGGAAATCAAAAAACTCGAACCTTCGATTGAAAAGCTCAAGGAATCTCCCGACGATCCCGAAGCCAACCTTGTGGTTGGCCGCTATGAGTGTTTCGTGAAAGGCGACTGGAATAAGGGACTGCCCATGCTGGCGAAGAGTTCCGATGAGACACTGAAAGCTGCTGTCAAGCTGGAATCCGAGGCGACTGAACCTGAACAGATTGCAAAGGTTGCCGATGCATGGTGGGCTGTGTCTGATAAGGAGAAAGCTCCTGCTGCGAAAGTAGCCATCAAGGTGCATGCCTCTGAACTATATGGGAAAGCACTACCCAATCTTACCGGCGTTGCCAAAGCCGCCGCAGAGAAGAGAATAACGCAGTCCACTGCCGAGTCCGAGGCATCCGGGATACAGCTAAAATCTCAATCGGGCGGCGACTATTTAATCGTTGACTTGTCGAGCCGCAAACTTACTTACTCAGCTTCTGCTCCACCTGACCTGCTCAAGAAAGACAGCTATAAGGCCGACAAGCTGGTTATGCGGCGTATTCCGGCAGGAAAATTTATGATGGGAGAAGCCGGGAACCAGCGCGAAGTCGAGCTTACCAAGGATTTCTACATCGGGGTCTTCGAACTGACACAAGGGCAATGGGAAAGGGTGATGAAAGCGAATCCATCGAATTTCAAGGATGTAGGGAAAGGTGCTCCAGTTGAGAATGTATCTTGGGAGGACTGCCAGAATTTCATGAAGGAATTGAATGGAAAGAAGTCTTTAGCGCTCGCATTTCGTCTGCCGACGGAGTCGGAGTGGGAGTATGCTTGCCGAGGGGGCGACAAGAAGACATCGAAAGGTTTCGAGTACAGCGGGTCTGGTACACTCGATGAGGTGGCCTGGTTCAAGGACAACAGCGGAGACAAGACACACCCGGTCGGCAAGAAAAAACCTAACGAACTTGGTCTTTATGACATGAGCGGAAATGTCTGGGAGTGGTGTTCCGACTGGCGAGGAGACTATCCAAAAGAACTTGAAAAAGATCCACAAGGGGCAAAATCTGGTACTGAACGCATAATACGCGGTGCCAGTTGTTGTTATGGCGCTGCGCGTTCGACGTTTCGCAGCAACGTTACTCCCTCTAGTCGGAACATCGACCGTGGGGTCCGGCTAGTCTTGCCTGTTGACAATAAATAAAGCATAGATCACTTACAAATGATGAAATGGCATTCCGCACGCCTTCAGTTGCTCCCTTCTCTACCAGGGAGAGAAGATTTCTCAATCTTTTCTTTATGTTTTCCATGTATTTCCTTCCTTGAAATCAAACAGTTCCAACAGTTTGAAGAATATTTCTCCGGCGATAGTTGCGTCTGAGAGGGCATCGTGCGCCTGCGAAGTTCGCAACTGCGAAATTCGCAGATTTGCCGCCAGATCCATCAGCTTCAGACTGGAGAATCTCTTTTCCATTCTGCGAAATTCGCAAAGTTTATTTGCGAATCTCGCAATTATCAGGGTGTCAAGCTCGTGATGGGAGAAGGCTTCGTCATAGTTCACCACTTTCGAATTTCGCAGAAATGGACCATCGAACTTCGTGTAGTTATGCCCGACAGGGATGACTTTTTCGATGTTGTTTTCCCTGAACCATTCCTCGACAGCCTTTCTTGCATCTAGGAGATTGAGCCCCTCACACGGGTCAAGACCTGTTATCTTCCGGGCTTCTGCACTCATACGCTCCGGATTGAGGGCTTTGATCCGGATGTTCAGCGGTTTGCGAAGTTCGCGGACATCGTCCGTTAATACTTGCGAATTTCGCAGATCCTTGTGCGAATTTCGCAAATCTAGCGGAACGATAGCCAGTTGAAGGATTTCATCCCGGAGCGGATCCAGCCCGGTCGTCTCGATGTCCACGGCGTATATGACGTTCATTTAGATTTCTTTTTCATGAGTAGCATAGCTTTTCTTCCAGTTCCTTTTTCCAAAACTTGAACTTGGGTTTCCTTTTATTCGCTTTGCAGGCAATCTCAACAATTTCTATGAGTGCTTTAGCCTCTTTACAATCAATAATAAGGACGCAAGTCCCGTTTTTCTTATTTGTTTCCTCGTTGAAGATTTTCATTTTCACCTCTAGAACGGCATGCCGCTACTTTCCTCGGAGTTGTTTTCTTCATTGCCTTCAGCCCTCGTTGTACTCAGGAACTGAACCCTCTCGGCTCTTACAAGAAGCTTTGAACGGTTCTGACCGGTCGCCTTGTCTGTCCATTTATCCTGCTGAAGCCTTCCCTCGACGTGTACATTTGAGCCCTTGTTGAGACAGCGATTACACAGTTCAGCTTCTTGTCCCCATACGACGATATCAACGAAAGCTGTTTCTTCCTTCTTTTCCCCATTTTGATTGTATGGGCGGTTGACTGCCACGGCGAATTCCAGGACACTCTTGCCTCCGGTTGTTGCTGTCATCTTCGGCTCATGGGTGACTTTCCCCAGGAGCATTACTTTGTTTACATATGCCATGATTCTTTTCCTTTCAGTTTAAATTATAAATTCTAATTAATCTCTCACAGAGGCACAGAGGCCACGGAGAATGGATTATCCCTTGTTTGCGAGCTTCGCATATTCCCTGCGAACTTCGCAGACGCAAAGATTGATGAGAAAGACCGGTATGTCGAAGACGATTCTTCTTACCCCAAGAAAGACAAGCAATAGCAGTATTATTGCGAGATTCGCAGTAAATTTCACGCATACATGTATTATGCGCATGATAAGCAAAAGGTTATTTCCCATGTTTTCTCCTGGTTAATGAAATATCTCCCCACAGATTACACTGATTGACACGGATTGTTTTCTTTGTGATCTCCGCGCCTCTGTGAGAGAATACGATATTCTCCGTTTTCGAATACTGTAGCCGGCTGGCATTCTCCGCAGTTGCTACCGCACGGCATGAGGTCGTCAAGGCCGCACCCGCATTCGAGTTCCGGATTGCAGAGCCCGACATAGTGCTCGTCATCGAGCCAGTCCCTGAGAAGTTCTTTTACTGTCATGATTCTTTCCTTTCATATATTAAGATTTACTAACCACAGAACACTCAAAACACACGGAAATTATTTCCATCTACATTCGTGAACATTCGTATAATTCGTGGACAGATCTTTTGTCCTCTTTTCCTTTGCAAATTTTGCGATAGCTGAGACGACGCCCAGCAGAAACAGTGCGAATATCAGGAGAAGGGATTTCCCTGACAAACGGACTGCGAATTTCGCAAATTCGATAGTCCTGGAAGCTTGGCATTTTGCCTTGCGCCAGTTCCTTGAAACGAATCTTTGATATTTCTTTTTCACTTCCATGCTCCTTAATATATGGCTGGACTAGGACATTTTATGTCCGTGTTGTTTTTAACCACGAAACACGGTAATGCGTCAGTCTTTGTTGGCGGGGTGTTGATGATGAGGAGATTGATGGGTAGTTGAAAACCGATTTCCATCCGGCAATAATGGAGCACTAAAAAATATTCACTTTTTTTTTAAAAATCCTCTTGCAAAGTGTTTTTATGCGTTTATCTTATATCCTATATAGGATAAAAGAAAGGTTTTTATGAAAAAGCTGAGTTTAGAGGACAAGTGGATGAGGAAGGTGGCCGCGCTGTATCCGGTTGCTAAGGGATCTCTCAGGGAAGTAAGAAGGAACTGTTCGCGTCCCGGATGCGCGACATGCGCCTCCGGCAAGATGCACACGGCATGGCTCATGACTTTCTATCTGGACGGCAGACAGTGTTCGAAACATGTGCCGAAGACGATGGTCAAGACGTTGAAGAAGGCGCTGGAGAACGGACGGAAGCTCGAGGAGGCGATGCTGCTATCGGGACTCGCCATGCTGGACGAGTCAAAGAAAAAGTGAGGTATTTCAGGGATGAAAGACATCACAGACCAACTCCGCAGGAAGATCGCCGAGCAGGAAAGAATGATGGCGATACTGAGTTCCGCTGCCAGGAGGGGCGAGGAGGCGGTTAAGTTGCTAGACGCCGAGCAGACGCGGCGCGTCGAGGCGGTGAAGAAGCTTTCCGAAGTCAAAGTGGAGCTGGAATATGCGAGGGAGGAGAACCGCAGGCTCAAACTGCGGATCGAAGAACAGGACAGTCTCAAGAGGCGGATAAAGGAACTGGAAATGCTCCTGGAAACCCGCAAGGCCGCCGCCGATCCCTACGGCCTTTCGACTCCGTCCTCGAAACGTGTCAACAAAAGGAATTCCACAGAAGAAAACCAGTCCAGGCGCGGTGGCGGACGCCCGGGGCACATGGGCAGTGGCAGAAAAGCTTTTTCTCCGCAGGAGGCGGACTGCATAGTGACGCTGGACGACGATGTGCCTCCCTGCGGATGCGGGGGAAAATGGGACGACGGCGGTTTTGCGGAGCATTCCGTCTTCCACTTCGTCCCTTCCAGGATGGAGAAAATAATATACCGCAAACGGATACTTATATGCAGGGGATGCGGACAGAAGGCGGAGAGCCCGACTCCTGGCGCTATGCCCAACTGCCTCTATGACAACAGCACGGTGGCGAACGCATTGGCGGAGCACTATGTCCATGGGACGACGGTGGGCGGTGTGACAAGGCGGATGGGCATAGGCAGGGGCGCATTCCTCGGAATCGCCCACCGCACAGCCGAAATGCTAAGGCCAGCCTTCGAGAAGATATTGGACGAACTGCGCGCCTGCCGCATACTGCACGCGGACGAGACCGGATGGGCGATGGACGGGGCGAAAGCATATGTATGGCTTCTTGCCAATAGGGACTTCAGAGTTTTCCTGTTCCGCCGCACCAGGGCCTCGGCTGTTCCGGACGAGGTGCTCGGGGACGAGAATCCGGAACTTGTGCTGGTGACGGACCGCTACAGCGGATATTCGCCGCTAAATGTGACACACCAGTACTGCTTCGTCCATCTGTTGCGCGATGTGAAGAAGGAGGAGAAGGACTTCCCGGACGACAAGGAGGTGCTATCCTTCACGCAGGAAATCAAGCCGCTTCTCTCCGATGCGATCCTTCTGCGAAAAATGGATCTCAAACCGGAGGAGCACACTGCCAGAGCCGAGCAGATAAGAATCAAAATAATGGAGATGTGCCTCAGGCCGGCGGAGCATCCGGCCGTCCAGAACATACAGTTCATCTTCAGGGAAAACCACGACAGACTTTTCCAGTGGGTGAAATCACCGGAAATCCCGGCCGACAACAATTACGCCGAAAGAGAACTCAGGCCGACCGTCATAGCAAGAAAAATCAGTTTCGGATCCCAGTCCGAAAGAGGAATGTCCACAAGGGAAGTGATTATGACAGTCCTTCACACCGTCAGATGTAGAGGACATGACCCGGCGGAGTTCCTGGAGAAAACCCTCAATGCGCTAGCAAAGGACAGAAACGCGGATGCCAGGATTGTAAGTATTGAAGCGATGACTCCTGCACAGATATAGAAGTATCCATATCCTCCTATCAATCTCTTATGTTATTTCTATTTTTTCTGGTCTTCATCCTTCACGGCAGGCTTTTCACCTGACTTCTTTTCGGTGTCCACTACAGGCTCGGCCGAAAGCATCTTTTCTAGCTCCTTGTCCATTTCCATCGGATGGCCGTGCCATGTTATTTTACCCTCTTTTATTATGAATGCGTGCGGAATTCCTTCAACCTTGAAGCCCTCCATATAAGTCTTCGAGGTTTTTTCCTTCTTATCAACGGCGACACGGTATTTCATATTCTCCTGCGCCTTGTAGAACTTCTCCACATCCTTCTTGCCCTCCGTAGAGACACCTATTACTACAATCTTGTCGCCATATTTCTCCTGAATCTTGGAGAGGTGCGGGATGCTTTCCCTGCAAGGAGGGCACCAGGTCGCCCAGAACTCCAAAACTACAACCTTATCCTTGTAGTCCGCAAGTGAAAACTTTTTCCCGTACTCCTTGTCATTGATCATTTCGACCGAAACCTCCGGCGCGCTTCCTCCAATGCTCACAGCTTCGATCTTGTCCTTCGCCTCGATTTTCAGCGCCCCGATTGATACGAAAAACATGACACCCGCCATCAAACAGATTTTCTTCATTTCACTGCTCCATTTACAATTTGTTCCGCTTCTTGTAACCGTTCACGGTTACCAAATTTGACGCTGGAAATCCAGCGGATGCCTATAAGATAGCATCGTTTTTCGGTAGCTTACAAGTAATCTCTTAAAAAAATCCGTTTATTTTCAAATCGGGGCTGGTATCACATCGACAC
>CAIQLG010000386.1 GCA_903872565.1 uncultured Lentisphaerota bacterium
CGCCCCGCCCCGGAGGGCTGGCGCTCTTCCGCCTTTTTCCTGCGTCACTCAATCGTTACATATCCTTGGATATGCTCCTCATTCGTTCCTTGGTAAAAGCCATAATAACAGCCAGCAAATGTAGCACTTATTATATAACAGTCACTAAGGGCGCAAGGTCGCAAATTTTGGAATTTGTCAAAATGGAAAATCAATAAAGGGGTTACATGCAAAAGGAAAAAAATTCACTCTCGGCAGGCGGAAGAAAAATAAATCTGCCCTTCAACAAGGTTCACACTCTGGTAATCGGGAGCGGAGCAGCCGGTCTCAACGCGGCCGTCCAACTTCATTCAAGTGGTGTCAGCGACATTCTGATTGTCACCGAAGGTCTTCAGAAAGGCACTTCGATAAATACGGGAAGCGACAAACAGACCTATTACAAGATGGGAATGTACGGGGACAAACAGGATTCGCCATATTGTCTCGCCGAATCATTTTTCAACGGCGGAAGCATGCATGGCGACCTTTCTCTTGTCGAGGCCGCCCTTTCCGGCCGCGCATTCTTCAATCTTGTCAATCTGGGCGTGGCTTTTCCCTGCGACAAATACGGGCAGTTTGTAGGGTATAAGACCGATCATGATCCATTCCGACGGGCCACTTCGGTCGGTCCCTACACGTCGCGCGAAATGTGCAATGCGCTGATCAGGGAAATAAAACGCAGGGATATCCAGGTACTTGAAGACCGTGTTGTTGTTTCCCTGCTGACAACGGATTGCAAAAACGAAAAGCGTGCCGCCGGAGCTGTGGTGATGAACTGCAAGATGAAAACTCTCGGCAGCGCGTTCGAGATATATTCCGCAGAAAATGTTGTTTTTGCAACTGGTGGCCCCGGAGGGCTTTACAAGACAAGTGTTTATCCTGATGTGCATACCGGCGCGATAGGACTTGCACTCATGGAAGGGGCGAAAGCGCAGAGTCTTCCTGAATCGCAGTATGGAATGGCTTCAATAAAATTCCGCTGGAATGTTTCTGGAACCTACATGCAGGTCATCCCAAAATTCATCAGCACGGATGCTGATGGAAAAAGCGATGCCGGAGAATTCCTGCGGAAATATTTCTCCTCAGCGGGAGAAATGAACAGCATGATTTTCCTGAAGGGGTATCAGTGGCCGTTCGACCCGAGAAAAGTAGTGGGTGGCTCTTCCATCGTGGACATTCTTGTCTACATCGAAACTGTATTGAAGGGGCGCAGAGTTTTTCTGGATTTCAGAGAAAACTGCAACGGGTTTGACCTGAATGACTTGAATGGGGAAGCTCATGAGTATCTTGAAAAATCCGATGCGCTTTTCGGAACCCCGATAGAGCGTCTCAGGAAGATGAATGAGCCGGCTATTTCCCTTTATCTCGACCACGGCATTGACATCAGGAAAGAGCCTCTCGAAATAGCGGTATGCGCACAGCACAATAATGGCGGACTTGCCGGAAACATCTGGTGGGAATCATTGAACATCAAGCATCTTTTCCCCATAGGAGAAGTCAACGGTTCCCACGGCGTTTACCGTCCCGGAGGTGCCGCTCTTAATTCTGGACAGGTCGCTGGATTCAGGGTGGCGGAATACATATCAGAAAAATATGCGGGCAGATCACTGGATCAGAATCTTGCGAAAAAAGCCGCCATGAAAAAGATGGAGGAAGTCTTCGCATGGATTGATAAAGGTGTCGGATCTAATAACAATTGGAGGAATGTCAGAAACGAATTCCAGTTTAGGATGTCGAAGGCGGGTGCTCTTATCCGCTCGGTGGCCGCCCTGGATGATTCCGCTGAAAATGCATGGAGACAGTGGAAGGATCTCAAAGACAACGGCTGTGCATTTAAAAACATGAAAGACTTGGCGGAAGCGCTCCGCAACCTTCAACTTTGCTTTGCTCATGTGGTTTATCTTGAGGCGGTTGGAGCCGCAATAAAGGATGGAGTCGGAAGCAGAGGCTCCGCGCTTGTCCTTGATGAAAAAGGTACGCAGGCTCATCAGAAGCTTGATTCAAACTGGAAATTCATGCCGGAAAATCCGGATTTCAGGAACAAGGTTCTCGAAACAAGCGTGCTGCCAGACGGGAAGGTTGAGAACAATTGGGTTCCGAGGCGTGAACTTCCAAGCGAAGATGCATGGTTCGAGGCCGCCTGGGCCGCCTACCGCAACGGTGATACTTATGAATAGAGGACACTTGTCCTTGATTTCATTCACATCCACCTTTATTTTTTCCATAATTTGACTCATTCATCCGAGTGCTCTTTTCAACTTTTAGGGATCACGTACGTTGCGAAATTTGACCGTTGTTCCTACATGAGTTCAGGATATAGTCTCTCTGCGCATTTCGGACAAATTCCATGGCTCCAGCGCATGTTCTGGCCAATGAGAGAATGGCATATCTTCTTTCATCGTATTCATTTTTGCCCTGATACTGCGTTACAAACCAGCCCAAAATCAAAACCAGCAGCAATATGATACTCATCCATTGCCAGTGCCTTTTTCCCGGAGGTCGCAAGATTCGAATGCTGATACAGGGCGATACATGACAGCATGCCACCAGTGAAGCCGAGACCATAGCGGACAGAAGCGTCTGCCACCCTTGTATCCACCAGGACACCCAGACATGAGAGGATACCAAAGGGTACTATCAGCCAGGGAAATTTTGTGCCAAAAACCCCGCGCCTGCCGAATTCGAAGAGAAATATGAAGGAAAGCGCCAATGCCAACATCCGGATGAAATAGAAAGTTTTGCAGTCACCTAGGCTTATCGTAACCATGTCCATCCACTCACAGATGCCGTG
The DNA here is from genome assembly GCA_903872565.1 of uncultured Lentisphaerota bacterium. Lineage (GTDB taxonomy): Bacteria > Verrucomicrobiota > Lentisphaeria > Victivallales > GWF2-50-93 > CAIQLG01. Next base: position 2,810 of record CAIQLG010000386.1, read on the forward strand.
GACATGGAACAGTCGTTCCGGGCTTCTATTTGGCTTTGACGGGAGGTATCTTGATTTTTGAACCAGTTTGCAGTGGTTTATCAGGGGAAATATTGTTGTAGGCGGCAAGGTACTGCTTGCTTATGTGAAATTTTTTTGCTATTTTCTCCAATGTCTCACCTTTCTTGACAGTGTGCTGCAATTCTTCTGCCTTGGATTCGTGGCTTGCTGGAACGATGACAGGAGACGTGGCAGGAGCTGTAGCACCAGGAGAGACAGCGGGAGCATGAGTTGCTGCAGGTGCGACATTTGCTGCTGGTGCAGGAACTGCGGATATGGGACGGGAAGGTGCCTGTGTGACAGATGTTTTCTGGCTTTCGCAGCCGCCTGCAAAAATGAGTGTTCCTATCGCCATGCTGGAGACTGATGCGACACCTAATAAGACCTTCATATGCCTCTTTTCCATTTTCAATCCTTTTTTTATTGTTCAAGAGCACCGGACTTTGTTTCTCAAAAAACGGGCTCTTTGCCCGTTAAGTTAGCAAGGTTGAACGATAAGTCAACAAGGTGCGAAACACATCTTTCAAACTTGTGAATGGATTCATTGAAAGTTTAACCTGTAGGGGGTATGGTATGCCTACTGTAAGAATGGCTCTGATTACTAAGGTAACGAATAAAAAGGTTCAAATGGTCTATGGTACTAAAAATGGTATTGAAAAGATTGGAGACAACGCAAGAGAATTAAGAACGGATCATCATTTCGTCAGTCCTACTGCCAAGCTTGTCGCCCATTTCAGAAGATATACGGATATCCCCTATTCAGAAGAAATAGCCCAAAGAATAGATGCACAAGGTGTAGCTTCAAAGTTGGCCGGAGGAGATGAAATACTCCATGGTTTATCTTCCTGGCTCGCCCCGTACCTGGAGGCAAGGTATAAATGCATCGGAAGCCAGCTTGAAAGAGAAGGTTATCGCAATGTGATGGAATTGGCTGCCGGCATCGCGCCAAGAGGATTTGTCATGACTCGTTATCCTGATGTCACTCATGTGGATACGGACCTGGGTGGGATCTTGGACGAGAGGAAGGCATTGTTCAAAGAACTTGGAATTCAGAAAAGACCAAATCATTATTTTCATAAAGTAAATGTCCTGTCCTTAGATGATCTTGAAGGAGCTTCTCGATATTTTGAGGGAAAACCATTCGCCGTGATCCATGAAGGACTGCTTCCATATCTTATCAGGGAGGAAAAACAAGCCATGGCAAAAAATCTTCATTCCATCCTGAAACCTCAAAATGGAATCTATGTCACTCCGGACGTAGTGACAAAAATACGATACAAGGCCATGATTGATGGGAATCCCAGTCTTGTAGAGCTGTTTGCAGCAATCTCAGGAGTCACTGCAAGAAACATGGTCGATAATGCGTTTGAAGACTGGGAGGATGCAGTCAGATTTTATGAACAGTCCGGGTTCAGCATTGATAGAAGGCCATATTACGACGGGACTTACGAGCTCAGTTCAATCGGCAGGCTAAAATCAGACACTGAAAGGGTCATGGCAATGATAAGGCCTCGCGAGGTATGGGTGATGAGGGCAAAATGATTCTTCAGCCAATCCTCTCCCTAATAACTATTTCCTAATTTGCCATATTGTAGTTTTCCCGGCGAACAACGGCTTAGAATCCCCGCTTTTGTCCATGCATTTGACGCCCTTGATGGCTGTCGCGAGCGATTTTACATATGAGCCGCTATCACAACGCTACAACGTCTGTGATTCCGAGCAGGATCGGAAAACTGCATTGTCGACGCCGATGAAGTCTATGCTCTTGATCTCGACGCCTCTTCGCTCCAGCGGAGCGCTCCACTCCAGTCCGTCCCAAAATTTTTCCTGTTCAACCTCAGCGCCATTAATTTTCAGATAATTACATGATTGCGATTTATAAAAACATAAGATGACATATAATATGTTTTCATTTTAAAATATCTTTATCACGGACCAGAGCAACAATGAAATCGCTGTTCGCCAAAATATCGCCAGTCCTCATCCGGAAGGAAGCGGGGGCCGCTGTGCATGTTGTGACAGACGATGAAAAATGCATGGCGGATATTTGCGCGCTTACTCCCGAGGAAGCCATGCGCCGGATGAAAGTTGATCTGCAGGGGCTCGGCTCCGAGGAGGCGGCTTCCAGGCGAGAAACCTATGGTAGCAACGAAATCATCACCGGCAAAAGGGGCGGTATGCTCGCTGAATTCATGAGCCAGTGCCGCAATCCCCTTGTTGTTCAACTGCTCGTCATAGCCGCCGTTTCATTTTTAATGGGAGATCTCAGATCCGGCATTGTTGTTGGTGGAATGATAGTCCTGAGCGTCGGTCTGTCTTTTTTCCAGGAGACCAGGTCAACCAGGGCGGTGGAAAGGTTGAAATCGATGATTCAGACCAACGCCACCGTCATCCGTGCTGAAAAACAGGAGGAGACGCCTTTTTCAGAGATTGTTCCCGGAGATATTGTTGTACTGGATGCCGGAACCCTGATACCGGCGGATTTGCGCCTGTTGCGGTCGAAAGATCTTTTCATCAACCAGTCCGCGCTCACAGGGGAATCAATGCCTGTCGAGAAAGCCGCAGCTCAATGCAATGTCGCGAACCGTGGCGTGCTAAGCCTTGAATCCGCCTGTTTTCAAGGCAGCAGCGTTGTCAGCGGCGCTGGTCTGGGTCTTGTCGTGAACACTGGAAGCCGGACAATCTTCGGCGCTATTTCGAGCAGGCTCGCGGGTGCAGGTACAGAAACGAGTTTTGACAAGGGAATAAAAGGTTTCACTTGGCTCATGGTCCGCTTCATGCTCGTGATGGTCGCAGTCGTGTTCCTCATAATTGGATTGACAAAAGGCAACTGGGTGGAGGCGTTTCTCTTTGCCCTGGCCGTTGCGGTGGGGCTCACGCCGGAAATGCTTCCCATGATTGTGACCGTCAATCTTTCAAAAGGCGCAATCGCCCTCTCTCGCAAAAAAGTCATCGTCAAAAAACTTAGTTCGATACAGAATTTTGGTGCCATTGACATTCTCTGCACGGACAAGACTGGGACTCTGACGCAGGACCATATTGTCCTGAAGAAATACGTTGATGTCACGGGGCGGCAGAGCGAGGACGTGCTGCGGTATTCATATCTTAACAGCTACTATCAGACTGGTCTCCGGAATCTCCTTGATCGGGCGATTCTCGAGCATACTGATCTTGACGTTGAAAGAACCTGTGTGAAAATAGACGAAATTCCTTTCGATTTCCAGCGCAGGAGAATGTCGGTTACAATAGAACATGAAGGCAATCATGTTCTCATCTGCAAGGGGGCAGTGGAGGAGGTGGCAAAGGTCTGCTCCCAATATCAGGTTGACGATGAGATAAACCCTCTGATCGACATGATTCGCAGTGATCTGATGGAGGATGTGGAGCAGTTGGGGGGTGAGGGATTCCGTGTGCTTGCCGTGGCATACCGTGAGTATCCCACTGAGAAGAAGGTTTTCAGCGTGTCGGATGAAAGTGATCTTATCCTCTTGGGATACATAGCGTTCTACGATCCCCCCAAGGATTCCGCAGCACAGGCCATAGCTGGATTGAAGAAAGCTGGAGTCGCGGTGAAGATTCTCACCGGAGACAATCCGCTCGTCACCCGCAAGGTCTGCGCCGATGTCGGGATGGATGCCAGCAGGATAATTACCGGAGACCAGGTTGCCGGCCTCAGTCATGAGTCCCTTGGTGATCTTGCCGAGTCAGTGGATATTTTCGCCAAGCTGTCGCCAGCGCAAAAGGAGTCCATAATCACTGCACTCCGCGAGCGCGGACATGTTGTCGGGTACATGGGAGACGGGATCAACGATGCTCCGTCTCTGAAGACCGCCGATGTGGGGATTTCGGTCGATACCGGAGTTGACGTGGCGAAGGAGGCTGCTGACATCGTCCTGCTGGAAAAAAGTCTGACGGTGCTCGAGGATGGGATAATGGAGGGACGCCGTGTCTTCTGCAATATCCTGAAATATGTCCGCATGGGCGCGAGCTCAAATTTTGGGAACATGTTCAGTGTTGTCGGGGCCGCATATTTTCTTCCGTTCCTGCCCATGGCTCCGATCCAGATTCTTATCAACAACCTGCTCTATGATTTCTCTCAAATAGGAATACCGACCGATGCTGTGGACGAGGAGCTTCTTGAGAAACCAAGGAGCTGGAACATCGAGAACATAAAGAAGTTTATGATTTTCATAGGTCCGATGAGCTCGATATTCGACTATGCAACCTACGCTCTGATGCTCTGGGGGTTCGCATGCTGGAACTATGGGGCTTCCGGTACAAGCGACTCGATGAAGGTCTATTACGAGAATCTCTTCCACTCCGGCTGGTTCGTCGAATCCCTCCTGACTCAGACATTGATAGTGCATATCATACGCACGAGGAAGATTCCGGTATTACAGAGCAGATCCAGCCCCATCCTTGCATTCACAACCATTGCCGTAATGGGAATCGGCATCTGGCTGCCATTTTCTCCTTTCGCGTCTTATCTTGGTTTTGTCCCGCTTCCGGCCACGTTCTGGATATGGATAGCGGCATTCTTGCTGATCTATTGCATGTTGACACATCGTGTCAAGGTCTGGTTCTATAATAAATTCGGAGTAGATTGACCATGAAATCACTATTGACAGCTCTTGAAGAGGGGAGGCTTATTGAACTTCCAGAGTCGGACAAGCAGAAGTCCCTGACCCTGCTTGCGAGCCTGATCGAGGCCGTTCCGTCTGTAAAGTCCCATTCAAACATCGTCGAAGGCGTTCTTGCCCGGGAATCGCAGTCGGTCACATATCTCGGGTACGGTTGGGCCTGTCCGCACACTCGGACGCCCGACGAGGGAGAACTGATCTGTGCCGTCGGATGGCATCCGTCCGGAATCTCATATGGGAACGCCGATGGACAGCTTGTGAAGATAATCGCGCTCTACTATGTGCCTGAGACGCAGAGGAACTTATATCTGAAGGAGATTTCGGGCATTGCCCGCTGCATCGGCGCGAACATTGAACTTCAGGATATGTCCAGTTTCAGCGATTTGAATTCCGTGAGGCTACGTCTTCTCGACATTGTCACCGAATCAGGCATAAAGTCCGAACATGAGGCCAGGGCTAGGATGATCCGTCTTGAGATACGACCTGCTGCAGTTACGGCGGATCCGTCCGCAATATTCGATCCGGCTCTGGTTGTCCCTGCCTGGATAGTGCGCGATTCTACGGGGAAGATTACCGTACTTTCTGGAGATGATGGGATCGTGAAGGAACTGGAATCGTTGCCGGATGGTTCATTGCGCCTTGACAAGGAACAGGTCATCTCCGTCAAGGGATTTTCCATTCACGTCAGACAGACTTCAAGCTTCGCCGAGAACCGCTACATGTTCGACTGCATAGTCGTCAAAGCACCGAAAAGGTGAACGTCTGACATATATGTTGCAGGTGTCCAGCCATTTAGGCTCTATCAAGAATTCCTACCCGCTATGTTTTAATGACAAATTCAACAAGTCCCAAGACGACTGGAATTAAGTTAAACCCAAGATTGACAGTGGATCCGATGAAATGCTTGTTTCCCCAGCAAGCAAGACAGCGATAGCTTTATCCATAATGCCTATAAAATAAAAAAGGTGCCGATCATCGGCACCTTAATGAAGAGGAAGGGTGTATATGACTTTTACTTTGAACTATTTACTAACCTGTTAATCTCGACATGAACATTCGAACATGTCAATTATTTTGTTGTTTTAGGTGCAGCTTTGTCATCTGCAGCTTTGACACTTTCAACCTCTTTTACTTTGTAACTCTTTGAGCCACTTTTTTCTTTGACTTCAACCTTGGCTTTCACAACAACATCCTTGTCCACAAACTCGTCAAGTTTCACATTCTTGCCGTCCGGGAGAACAAGGCTACCGTATTCCTTAGCATCAATCAAGTAAGTGGGTGGCTTGTCATTGGACGGATCTTGCGATTTAGTGATTTTACCCTTTAACTCGAGATCCTTGACTTTAGGCGGAGATTCTTTTGCAGGCGGAGTTTGTGTCGCCGGCTTTTTTGTCGTTGCTGCGAAAGAACCGAGTGCTACGAACATTCCGACGGCGACCAACAGAGCGATCAGCTTTTTCATGTTTTCTTCCTTTGTTTTAAATTAAACACATCTGTTCATTTAGCTTTAAACGAAGCCAATATAGCGTTTATTGTGCTATTCTAAATTATTTTAATCTTTTTTTTTATAATTGTCCGCGCAACAGTTCACATAACTATGAATTCGGTCGCGCCGTAAATATATTTTTAGGAATTTATGACTGCAGGTGACGTAGGCAAAAAAGCCAATGACGTCGAAAAGAAATCAGGCAAGGCTGTAAAAGATGCGAAAAAGAAAGCTGAAAATGAGGATTCCGAGTAGACTTGACATTTGACAATGTTATATAGATAAAGATGTCGGCACTCTGCTGGCATCTTTTTTTTGTCCGAAACCATCACCAGCCACAGATGTTTATGAATGGGACACAGACTGTAACCTTGAAATTCAAAGGATGCCGCGGCGATGTTATAAGACGGCTGTATCACGGTACTAAGGGACTGTTATATAATAAGTGCTACATTTGCTGGCTGTTATTATGGCTTTTTACCAAGGAACGAATGAGGAGCATATCCAAGGATGTGTAACGATTGAGTGACGCAGGAAAAAGGCGGAAGAGCACCTGCCCTCCGGGGCGGGGCGGCAGGCTATCGGATACTGCGTCGTTCCTCATTCATCCCGACTCCTCCCTTATGGAGGTCGGGACTCATTCGTTTCTCCTTGTCTGCGATGGCCTGGCACTCCCGCCAAATTGTAGCACTTATTATTTAACAGTCCCTAAGAGAAAAGTGCCACAGAAAATTCTTCTATCTGGGGTTGTCTGTGTAGTTGAGGAAATGCCGTCTTCTGTTTTCCTTTAGCATCTCCACCAATTTCAAGGCCTTTTCTTTAGTCAGCACCGTTTCCAGCTTACCTTCCATGTCCGAGGTGATTATGCCAACCTTGTCCTTCAATTCCGCATATGTATATCCATTGGCGGGTTTATCATCCCTAATCTGTCTCAATCTTCGGGAATAATTCTCAAGTATCGGAGTGATTTTCTTGATTTCATTTTCATTGAGAGGAATCTTCTGCAAAATCTGTGTCATGAAAACGGGGTGGGGTAGGGGGTGTTTTCTAGGGATTTCTTCCGCTGGTGCAGGTGCTGAATGAACTGGGTCTGCCTTGTTGGATATTTTGGGGTTCTGGGCTTCATCGTTTTTCTCAACGGTTTTCTTCTCAGTGGCTTCAGATTTCTTGACAACAGGATGTTCTACAAATGATGATTTGGCGGCGGTATTCCCGTGCTCGAAGGGATCCATAGTACCTTCACGTATGATGTCCATCAGATCCTCGTCCTCATTCGCAGTCTTCCTGCCTCTCATGTCAAGAAAAAAGACTGACAATAATACGACGCAGAGCGCGGCAAGGCAAACCGCCGCCAGCTTGAAAAACCTCTCATGTTTTGCCAAAAGACTCCAATCCAGCCATCTGCCAGCAGCGGATCCGGCGATTTGACCATCTGTAATTATCCCGATGTCCTCTATGACATCCTGCCAGGTAGACTGTCGCAGGTGCTTGTCCTTGTCCATCATTTTAGAGATTAGAGCCTCACAATTCAACGATATTTTCGTATTCAGCTTCCTGATGGGTGTGGCTGGTTCGGAAATGACTCCGACAAGGATACCCATCGTGCTCGTCGCATTATGGGGAACTTGCCCGGTCAGCATATGGTAGAGTGTCGCACCCAGGGAATATATGTCAGTTCTGAAGTCAATGTCTTTTTCCCCCTTTGCCTGTTCAGGACTCATATAGTAGGGAGTACCGAAAATTGTTCCAGTCTTTGTTATTGAATGGTCCTCTCTGAGGTTTTTGGATATGCCCATATCCATAAGTCTGACTTCGCCGCCTTTTTCCACAATTATATTGGCGGGCTTGATGTCTCTGTGCAGAATCATATGCCTATCCCATGCATATTCCAAGGCTTCAGCCACTTTCCGGCCAACCGCAAGTGCTTCTTTTTCGCAAAATGTTTTTCCGGAATCGAGCGTTGATTCCAAGGTCGCGCCGTCCACATATGAAGTTGCGAAGAAATAGAAGTCTTTGTCATATCCGGCCTCGTACGCGGAAACAATTCCATGATGGTCTAATTTTGCGACAGTCCTCATCTCCTGACTGAATCTGGCGATGAATTCCTGATCCTTCGACAAGGCGGGTGCGAGTATTTTAAGCGCGACTTTTCTTCCGACTGAATTTTGAGTCGCCAGCCAGACTTCTCCCATCCCTCCTTTTCCCAGCAGTTTATTCAGAACATATCCGCCAAGAACCATGCCTGGACTTATAAGCTCCACCTTGGGAACTTTTATCGCCTGGCTGCATTGGGGACATTTGATTATTTTTCCCGCAAGCGTCGAATCGGCTTCAAGCTCCATCCCGCAGCTACTGCAATTGAATCCAAGTGCCGACATATATGTCCTGCCTTCTTTTTTAAACAAATCTCCTGTTCACAGCGATAAACGCAATATACCGAATATTTATTATCGAGATTGCAGAAATCCACAACGCCGGATTCGTTGAAAACCGGCGACGAAATAATATTGTAAGCCCGGATGATGAAACTTTCTACACATAGACAGATAAAACATTAGATTGGCGAATAAATAGGGTGTAACCGTTAAGCTCAGGTATTTTGAGGCTGACAGTAGGCCCGGTCTCGATGAGACCGGGCATGTCTGCCTTCATCGAAGCCAGACCTACTTCTGCGAATTATGCAGTACGGGTTGGAAGCTCAAGACACAATAGTAAGGCTATACACACCAGCTTAGCGGGTTTGACATTATTCCGGCAAAGATTAAATTCAGAAGAATGACAAACGTTTCTAAAAAAGCAAAACTTAGCCTTATCCTTGCTATGATGGGACCATTGATTTGGGTAGCCGTAGCCATTCCCATGGTTTTATTCATCGTTTTCGTAATCGCTATCGCTATCAGCGGAGTGGTACGGGCACAGAATAGGATCGACCACGATTACGATAGCGACAACGATAGCGGAAAATCCCGGTGTAGCCGGTTAACTTAACAGAGCCAGCCCCTGAAGCGTCCCTTTTCGGAGTCATAGTCGAATTCACCCAGTTTTTTCCATGATTTCAGAAGCACGAGCTGGACTATTTCATTGGCGTCGTCATGTCCAAAATTCATCCTCCTGGCGATATTGTATATGTAGTTCCGATAATAATATGCGAAGTCGGACCAGGCGGAATCATCGTGATTGTCTTTCAACTTCTGGAGAAGTGTCACACGGGTTCTGTATGCGGATTCTTCATTCATAAAATACTGTCACCTCTGTTTTCGAATATATATCCCCATCCTGAAATTGCCAATTTTCATGATTTTTTTGTTTGAGGTGAAAGAATCAAGCTTCGGGCGGGGTAGTACTTCATATAAGATGAGATAATAAACAGAAAAAGCAAAAAAGGAGAACGACAATGAAAAAGCTCACAGCAATCATCGGGATCTGCATGATGGCATGCATGACACAGGCACAGACGGCAAACTCCCTGGGATCAACACCCGCAATCACAACAGCAGACCAGTCACAGTCTGTAAAATCGCACAAGCAGTTTGATCCGCAGAAGATTCTTGCCAAGATAGAAGAAGCAATAACAAAAAGAACGGCGCAGGAGCAGAAAGCGACCGCCAATGGCAAGACGGACATAGCCGCCGCCATTCAGAAAATAATCATGGATCTCAACAACATGAAGACGGCTATAGACAACAAGGACAGGGCCAGCTTTAAGACTGGGAATCAACAGCGCAAACAGGACAGGCAGGCACTGAAAGCGTTAAGAAAGGCCAACAAGGCGAAGAATGCGAAAACTTCCGGCTCGACAGCAACCGCGGCTTCAAACACAAAACCACAATAAGTCAAGTGGGGAATTTTAAAAACTCAAGTGGCGCGTAATGCGCCTTTTCCAGCTTCGAGTAGTCCGTCGCAACCTGATCCCTGCATGAAAACCTCAATTGCAATTCCCCGCTTCGGCATTACCTTCTCCGCGTATGAACGATGCAACAATATTGGAATAACAGATAGATAGTCAAATCAAACGAAGAGATGCTCGACATGCTTAAATTTTCCTACCGGTTCTTCTACATCCTGTTTCTTGCCGGAGTCACGTCCTCCCTGCTTGGCGGGACTTTGCTCTATCAGCCTTTCCGGCTTGCATCCATATCGGCACTGGATATGGCAGGCCTGCACAAGCCGGACATAGACAGCTGCGACAAAAAGATAGATGGCATCTTGCAGTGGAAGTACATATGCGAGGCCTGGATGGAGAAAGTCAAGGCGGCGAATTCATGGAAGGAATATAAAGAAATATTCAGAGTGCCTGACGTTAAAATGCGGCAACATGGATTCATTGACAAGTTTGCCTACGAGCCCGCAGTAAAAACTATGATGTACTGGCTCAGGCTTTCGTTGTTCATGTCTTCGTTTTCATTTCTTTTTGTCGCCGTCACACTCCAGCTGATCCACAGAAGCCTCTCTCTGCGCAGGCGTGTCAGGGACCTCGAGGTTCAGATGGCGTTGCTTGAGGGCGCGATGAATGCCAGTTCCGGTAATCTGATTGCCGAAGCAGACGGAGATCGACTGCCGGATTGAAGAATCAGAGCACCTGCAAGTCCGGGCGCAAACCTGTTTCTTGTCTAAATTTAACCGGCTTTCGCCGGAACAACTTGAACATTGGAAATTGGTCATTGATTATTGAACATTGTTTTTTGTTGTCAGGAATTCTCAATGCTCAACGAAATTGAATGTCCGATACCCAAAAATATAATTTCCTATACGATGAACCGGCTTTCGCCGGAACTTAATACCACATTTATTCCCGCTAAACACGCAAAAAACGCGAAAAAAATTGTAACCGTTAGGCTGGGTTGCCTTGAAGCTCATAATGTTCACTGCACCCAATTTATCCCGGAGGGATTAAGTTTTATACAGCCCGTGGTTTCAACCACGGGAACAATGTCCATAAAAAATATTTCGTCCTGAAGGTGGCGAAGGAATCAAAAACTACTAAGATATTTTCCTCGCCCCTTCAGGGTGGTAACAATTTGTTACATTTCTCCTTGGGGTGAACCCCAAGGCTTTATGAAACTATGCCGCCTTCGGGGCAGAAATAAAATATTTTCAAGTTGAAAATATAAAACCCCAGCTTAACGGTTACAAAAAATTTCCTGTACGATTCAATTATCGTCAGTTCCTGCCTACAACCAGTACTGTGAATGTATTCGGGAGTACGATTTTTTTCCACTTCTCCTTCGACTCCGGCGCAGGCTTTGTCTCCGCCGTTACGAGCCACACCTGATGTTTGTTCACATCCAGTGCCATCGTCCGTGCTCCGGCCTGAGTAACGACGGTCTGAATCACATGGAACTTGTCGAGAGCATCTTCGTGAATCACGGTCAAGGTTCCATCACCGTTTGAACTGAATACCGTCTGAGATGCCGGATCAAACGCGACCGCATCCGTTCCGGCGCCGATCGGAAGACTCGCCAGTATCGTGCCGTTATCCGCATCCATCACTTCAAGCGTTCTGCTTTCGCGACATGCGCTGAAGAGCCGCCGATGTTCGGTATCCATCGCCAGGCCGCTCGGGCTTTTGCCCGGATTGAGCGGCCAGTGGTTCAAGACGGTCAGCCTGGCCGTGTCGATCCTGGCGATCTCGCTCTTATCCTCGAGGTTGACATAGACATGCCCTTTACCATCGGAGACGGCAAACTCGGGAGATCCGCCGAGTTCTATGCTGCCGACCACCTCGCCGGTCTTGGCATCGAGCACAGTCGCCGCCGTGCCGCCCTTGTCGAAGGCAAAGACCCGGTGCGATGCGGCATCATAAACGATTGCGTCAGGGTTGGCTCCAGCCTTTGCCTCTCCGATTTTCTCAAGAGTCTTCAGATCGTAAATTCCAAACTTGCCATCGCGGCCATTGCTGGTAAATAGCCGGTTGAACTCCGGAACAAGCGCGACACCATGAACTCCATTGACATTGGCGATTTCCTGGACGACCCTGAATGTGTCCATGTCCAAAATCATAACTCGCGTTTCGCGTGCAATATATAAACGCCGCGCTTCGGGGTTGATCATCAGGTAGTCCCAGGAACCGTCACCGCCAATGACCTCCTTCTTCATCACTCGATAATTGTTATTCCCGTCCGCGTTTTGCCCCGAGTCCTGTGAAGCGATACAGCCGATCAGTGCCACCGAGGTCAACAATATGCCGGTAAGCCATTTCATCATCGAATTCTCCTCTTTTTAGTTGTGAGCAATCTGTATATATCTCTTCTGAAAATAATGAGTCCATCGGGAAAAATCAAGACAGGCTGTCGGAGAAGACAGCAAATAACTTCACAAATTCCCCCATCACATCGATGATAAGCACCCCTGCTACGAACGGGTTTACCAAGAAAAAGGTAACAGGTGTCTTGACTTGCACCATTTTCTGGTATATTATGTCACATTATGTGGTGTTAGTTTTGGACAGTCATTTTTATAAGTACATATAAATTATTGGATTACAGCTTTAGTTTATTGAAAATCATTAAAAGAAAAATTTTCTTTTATGCAACAGTTAATTCCATGCCTTGACACTTAACAATAAACAGGATGCCTAATATGAAAAAAAGAAAAATTGATGTCATGGTGGCGGGACACCTCTGTCTCGACATGATCCCACGTATAATCCATTCAGCAAAAAATATCGGAGATATTTTCCACCCTGGCAAGCTGCTGAATGTCGGAGAATGCGTCCTGGGAACCGGAGGAGCTGTCTCAAACACCGGAATCGCCCTCAAGAAGCTTGGTGCGAAAGTCTGCTTCTGCGCCAGAGTCGGCAACGATGAGATCGCGCAAACGACAATAAGCATCCTCCGCAAAAATGGGGATGCATCTGGGATTTCAGTCAGCGGAAAATCCGCAAGTTCATATTCCGTAGTCATAGCGATTCCAGGAATAGACCGGATATTTCTCCATCACACTGGGACAAACGACGAATTCAGCTCCGGGGATCTCGACAAGTCGCTTCTTTCCGAGTGCCGCCATTTCCATCTCGGATATCCATCGCTCCTGAAGAAAGTATCCCAGAACGACGGTGCGGAACTCCTGAAGATATTCAAGGCTGCGAAATCCGCAGGCGCGACAACATCCCTTGACATGTCTCTGCCGGATCCGGACTCTTTCTTCGGCAAGCTTGACTGGAGGCGAATTCTCGAAAGGACACTGCCTTATGTCGATGTCTTTGTTCCCTCTTTCGAGGAGGCTTTGTTTATGCTGTACCCGGAAAAGTTCCTTAAATTGAAAAAGAGGTCGGGAGGTGCTGATATCACGTGGAGCCAGGATGATGGAACATATCGCGAAATCGCAGTAGAATATATCGGGATGGGGGCGAACGTAGTAGTAATAAAGGCCGGAACAAGAGGTATATATCTCAAGACATCCGACAGATTGGACAGGTGCTGGTCCGGAAGAGAAATCTGGTGCCCTGCTTATAAGATTGCGAAGATCGCAAGTGCGACTGGCGCAGGTGATGCCTCGATCGCAGGATTTCTGAAAGCTTACCTCGAAGGATTTTCCCCGGAAAAATGTCTCAAGGCGGCCGTATGCCTCGGATGGCAGAACGTCCAGGCGTATGATTCGGTCGGCGGGATAAGAACCTGGAAGGAAACACTCTCCATCATCGGGAAAAATATGCCTTTCATAGATCCTGCAATATCTGCAAAGAGGTGGAAGTTCGACGGAAGTAACGGTCTGTGGATATCGTAACTCTGCGACTCTATAAAAAACAAGCAGTATCGTCCCATGGATTATTGGATAAATGGATTGCTGGATTGTTGCAAATCAAGAAGATATGCAGAAAATAATGCATTCATAATTTTCAAAATGCCTTTTTGTATTTCCATTCCAATTCCATGCGTCTTTGCCTTTTCTTAACCCAAAACCAATAATCCACTAATCCAAAAATCCATCAATCCGTCATCCTGTGGGATGACTATGAAAAACAAGCTTGCTCTATTTCTCTTGAAAATAGGGACATCTGCAATAAATTATGCCTTTACAGGTAAAAATAAGGAAAGGTATTAAACATGAGCATGAAAATTTCGACTTTGCAGAAAAACAGATTGGCATACACGCCAAAACTGCCACCCGCCCTGCTGGCCGGGGCGGGCATAAAGTCCAGGCATGGTAAAAAAACTGGTTCGGTCGGTGATGCGAAAAAGATCGGGGACCTCTTCCCAAATCTTTTCGGACAGCCTATGATCGAATTCACAGGTGAGCCAACCGGCAAAAAACCTGCAATCTTTAATGTGGGGGTGATCCTTTCCGGTGGACAGGCTCCGGGCGGGCACAATGTCATCGCCGGCCTTTTCGACGGGATAAAATCAATCAATCCTGCAAACAGACTCTACGGTTTCAAGGGCGGTCCTGGAGGACTGGTGGACAGCAAGTTCATCGAGATCACATCCCAGTTGATAGACGAGTACCGCAATACAGGGGGATTTGACGTAATAGGCTCTGGCAGGACCAAGCTCGAGAAAGTTGAACAATTCGAGAAGGCGCACATCACATGTTCCAAGCTGTGCATTTCGGCAATAGTGATTATCGGCGGCGACGACTCAAATACCAATGCCTGCCTTCTTGCGGAATACTACAAGAAAAAGAATATTCCGATACAGGTGATTGGATGCCCGAAGACGATTGACGGCGATCTCAAGAACGAATTTATCGAGACTTCCTTCGGATTTGACACAGCTTGCAAGGTCTATTGCGAACTGATCGGCAACATCGCAAGAGATGCGAATTCTGCAAGGAAGTACTGGCACTTCATAAGGCTCATGGGCAGATCGGCCTCGCACATAACCCTCGAATGCGCTCTACAGACACAGCCCAACATTGCTATCATAGGCGAAGAAGTCGCCGAAAAGAAACAAACACTCCTGCAGATAGTGGATCAGATTGCGAATGTCGTGGCAAAAAGAGCCGAACAAGGGAATAACTTTGGTGTTGTACTTGTCCCGGAAGGACTTATCGAGTTTATTCCGGATGCGAATAAACTCATCCGTGAACTGAACGATGTGATGGCGAAAGAGGAGCATTCCCTCGGATTTCTCGAGTCCGACCATGACAAACTTAAACTTATAAGGTCGAAACTCGGCAAGGAGTCGGAAAAGGCATATTCTTCGCTTCCGTTGCAGATACAGCTGCAGCTTGCAAAAGACCGCGACCCGCACGGCAATGTCCAGGTTTCACTTATCGAAACCGAGAAGCTTCTTGTAGAACTGGTGCAGAAAAAACTGAAACACATGAAGGAGCGGGGAGAATACACGGGCAAGTTCAGCATGCAGACC
The DNA here is from genome assembly GCA_903872565.1 of uncultured Lentisphaerota bacterium. GTDB lineage: Bacteria > Verrucomicrobiota > Lentisphaeria > Victivallales > GWF2-50-93 > CAIQLG01. The sequence continues at coordinate 18,283 of CAIQLG010000386.1, forward strand.
CACTTCTTCGGCTATGAGGGAAGATGCGCGCCGCCCTCCAATTTCGATGCGGACTACTGCTATAGCCTCGGATTCACTGCGGCGGCACTCGTCAATTCAGGATGCACTGGCTATATGGCATCCGTCAGAAACCTCGTAAAAAATGCGGCAGAATGGTATTGCGGAGGGGTTCCTCTCACAACTATGATGAATATTGAAAGAAGGCATGGCGAGGAGAAACCGGTCATACGGAAGGCACTTGTCGATCTCGACAGCAAACCCTTCAAGTGCTTTGATGAAATGCGGTCGGAGTGGGCCGAGGGCACTTTATATGTATATCCCGGGCCGATACAGTATTTTGGTCCGCCGGATGTCTGTGACCGTGCCACTGAGACACTTTATCTCGAACACAGCTGATCATAAAATGGAAAAAACATCCGGCAGGATAGATGTTGACTATGTGGCCTCCCTGGCAAGAATCGAGTTGACCGAGGACGAAAAAAGATCCCTCGCGGCCGATATGGAGAAGATTGTCGCCTATGTGGATCTTCTTGCTGCGAAGGACGTTTCGGAAATTGAGCCAACTGCGCACGCACTTCCCATAAGCAATGTCTGGAGGCAGGATCTTGCAGGTCAGCCTTTCGACAGGGAACTAATGCTGCGGACGGCACCTGACAAGATCGGCGGCGAACTCATAAAGGTGCCACAGGTCATACTGGGAGAGGAGGAATCCTGATGAAAAAACTTCACGAGATGTCTCTTTCCTCTCTGGCAGGTCTATTGAAGTCCGGGGAACTGTCTCCCGTTGAAATATGCCGGGCATTCATCGGAAGGAAAAACGAGGTCGAACCTTTTGTCGGCGCATTTCTGAATTTCAACGAGGAAGGGATTCTCGAACAGGCCAGGCTATCCGAAAATAGATGGAAAAAGTCCTCGCCTTTGAGCCCCTACGACGGAATTCCGATTGCTGTCAAGGACAACATCGCCGTAAGTGGCGAGAGATGCTCCTGCGCATCGAAAATCCTCGAAAACTTCATCTCACCTTACGATGCGTTTGTGATTGAAAAGCTTAAGAGCAAAGGCTTTGTAACTTATGGAAGAACAAACATGGACGAATTCGCGATGGGTTCATCATGCGAAAACAGCGCGTTCGGCAAAACTTTCAATCCATGGGACGTCTCCCGTGTACCTGGCGGCTCAAGCGGAGGCGCGGCCGCTTCCGTGGCGGCGAGACAGGTGCCCGTCGCGCTTGGAAGCGACACCGGTGGCTCCATCCGACAGCCGGCAGCCTTTTGCGGATGTGTCGGGTTGAAGCCAACGTATGGTGCTGTCTCACGGTATGGCCTGGTGGCATTCGCCTCATCCCTGGATCAGATCGGCCCGATGTCCAATACCGTCGAAGATGCAAAAATAATTTTTGATCTGATTTCCGGAAGGGACAAGAGGGATTCGACATCCATTGACATGCCGTCTTCTCCTGTTGTCCAGTCCTTGCCCGGAAACGATCTCTCGGGGCTCAGAATCGGGTTGCCAAAGGAATATCTCGAAACAGAAGGGTTGGATGCCGGAGTCAGAAAAATCGTGATGGACTCCCTTGAAGTTTTTAGAAAGCAAAATGCCGAGATAATCGAGGTGTCGCTTCCGGCGATAAGATATGCGATCGCAGACTACTACGTCATCGCGACGGCTGAAGCGAGTGCGAATCTCGCAAGGTTCGACGGCATAAGATATGGGAGAAGAGCCCAGTCCGACGATCTGATCGGAACTTATTTCAAAAGCAGGGGCCAAGGTTTTGGCAAGGAGGTCAAGAGAAGGATAATTCTCGGAACATTCGTCCTGTCAAGCGGATACTATGACGCATATTATCTCAAGGCTCAGAAGATACGGACAATGATCAGGGAGGATTTCAGGAAGGCTTTTGAAAAATGCGATGCGATTTTGTCGCCGACTTCCCCGGCACCAGCTTTCAAATTCGGAGAGAAATCAGATGCATTGCAGATGTATCTTGCCGACATATACACGGTTTCTGTGAACCTTGCCGGCGTGTGCGCCGTAAGCGTTCCTGCGGACTTGCATCCGCAGCTTCAGATGCCGGTCGGAATCCAGCTCATAGGATCTCACTTCGGGGAAAATTGCATATTGCGCATCGCGGATTCATTCGAGAAAAACAGAAAGCAGAGGGAATTCATCCCGTCCGTACAGGGAGGTATTAATGCCTGAATACGAAACAGTAATAGGTCTTGAAGTGCATGTCCAGGTCAAGACGGAGAGCAAGCTCTTCTGCTCCTGCCCGAACCTCTATGGTGCGGAACCCAATACGCTCGTATGTCCGGTCTGCATGGGGTTCCCCGGGGTGCTTCCGTCGGTCAACCGCGAGGCCGTCCGCAAGACTGTCCTCTCCGGAATCATGTGCGGATGCGAGATCGCCTCATACAGCAAATTCGACAGAAAAAGCTATTTCTACCCGGATATGCCGAAAAACTACCAGATCTCGCAGTTTGATCTGCCTCTTTGCTCGGGTGGAAAAGTGTTCATATCCGGGAAGGGGTTTTCGGGAACACCTTTGGCTGGCAGGCACATTGGCATAACCAGGATCCATCTCGAGGAGGATGTCGGGAAGTCCATCCATTTTTCTGGATTCAGCGGAATTGACTTCAACCGAGCAGGCGTTCCCCTGATGGAGATCGTGAGCGAACCTGACATGCGTAGTGCGGACGAAGCATATGCTTATCTCACTGCATTAAAGGAAGTTATGCAGTATGGTGGAACAAGCGAATGCGATATGGAAAAAGGACAGATGCGTTGTGATGTCAACGTCTCCCTCCGTGTCAGGGGGCAAAAGGAATTCGGGACAAAAATCGAGATAAAGAATCTGAACAGCTTCCGGGCCGTCCATCGTTCGCTCGTCTTCGAAATGGAGAGACAGGAGAAAATCCTCGCGTCAGGCGGAAAACTTTCGCAGGAGACAAGAGCCTGGAACGACGATGACGGATACACATTTCTCCTTAGAAGCAAGGAAAGCTCGCATGACTACAGATATTTTCCCGACCCGGATCTTATGCCGATGGAATTTATCCCGCAGGAAATCGAGGAATTCAGAAAAGAGATCCCGGAACTCCCCCAGTCGAAAAGAAAAAGATTTGTCGAGCAGTTTTCTCTTGCCGAATATGATGCTGAAGTCTTGACTGCGGACAGGGCGCTCGCCGACTATTTCGAGAAAGGCGCTGTAAATTCCGGCCAGCCCAAAATCCTGGCAAACTGGATCATCACGGAATTGCTGAGGGAGCTTGGCGCCAGAAATCTCACTGTCCCGGAAAACCCTGTCCCCATCGAAAGCATTGTCGAACTTGTCAAGCTAATCTCAGATGGAACCATATCGGGCAAGATTGCGAAAGATGTCTTCCTGGATATCTTTGAGACAAACAAGACTCCACTTCAAATAGTAAAGGAGAAGGGATTGGTTCAGATTTCGGATGATTCTGCAATAGAGAAACTTGTGACCAAGGTCATTGAAGATAATCCGGAACAGCTCGCCCAGTACAAGTCGGGCAAGACCGCAGTGTTCCAATTCTTCATCGGACAGGTGATGAAGCTCAGCAGGGGCAAGGCGAACCCGGCGACGGCAAACAGGATATTGAAGGAAAAAATTGAAAAACTCTGATTTTTTTAAATCGTCCGACAGATTTGTCCGAAGACATTTTCACCTTGTCCTTTTCGCCACTACGATATTGGCACTTGTCATAAGACTCCTGGTTCTACGGGAACTCGGAGCAGACGACCCCAGGGTCTATTCTCCTCCTGAATCTACCGACATGAATACATATGTGACGCTCTCCGAGGATATTTACAGGAATGGCTCTTGCGGCGAATTCTATTTCCAGCCTTTGTATTACGCCTTCTTCATGCCAGCTATCTACGTTCTCACTGGAGGCCTAACTCTGGGCGCAGTACTTTTTGTGCAATGTGTCCTGGGTGCTTTGACTGTCTGGTTGACAGGGCTTTGCACGGCCTTGATGTGGAACAGGACGGCAGGCCTCATTGCCGCTTTACTTGTGGCATTATGTCGGGACATGATAATGTATGCATCATATTTTCAGATAGAAACCTTGAAGACTTTTCTGCTGGTACTTCTTCTTTTTACGGTAATCCTGGCATACAGGAGGAGAAGCTCTTTCCTGTGGATGACTTCCGGCCTGGTATGCGGGCTTATTATTCTGGCGAGGGCGAACGCAGTTGTTTTTTTCCTTTCGACGCTTGTCCTCCTTCTCTGGCCATATCTAAAAAAACTTCGAGTGAAACCTTTTAAAATTTTCAACAAAGACCTGGCACATATTCTGATATTTTCATTTTTCGCTTTTGTAACTGTGCTGCCCTATTGCATTTACAACTCTATTCTTGCGGGGGATATTTCGGGGGTTTCGATCGCCGGACCTCAGATTTTCGCGCTCGCAAGCAATCCGGAGTCTCCGTCAGGCAGTTTTACTTATTCGACAACTTATATGAACTGGACTTCGGATGGAGGGAAAAATGTGGCAAAACATTTTTTAAAATGGCTCGGAGAACAACCCCTGGCGTTTTCTGAACTATATCTGCGTAAACTACTTCTTTTCTGGAATGCGGGTGAAATACCTGACAATATTTCCTTTGAGAAACAGAAGGACTTCAGTTTCATATTGAGGAATATCCGCTTCATTCCGGCGGGATTCTATATCTCGCTCTTTTTTTCAGCGCTGATTTGTTTCGCTGGAAAAATTTTCAGAAAGCCAACGCTCATCTATCTCGTATTGCTTGTAGCCATATATTGGCTTGTCATGGGGTTTTTCTCTATCGTTACCAGATACCGAGTCGCGATTTTGCCACTTCTCGCGGTGTTCAGCGGAATTTTCATTTATGCTGCCTGCAGGAAGTATTTTACATCCACGAAAAAGTCGCCTGTCGCAAGGTTCTTTCTTATCGCGATGGCATTTTCCTTCATGGCTACATATTTTGGATATGACGCGTATCGTTTCAATCTCGAGAAGTATGCCTTGAGAATCGCCCGTCCAAACGGTGATGTCATTGATCTCGGGGACCGCATCATGATGATGGATCATGGCCCTCTTGCACAAGGTTCCTGGAAGTTTTTCCTCGCATCGCCAGGAGATGCCATAGTAAAGAAAATTCCCGTTCCCGGAATCCATGAAAATTTCAAGTTGGATCTCATCATGAAATTCCCGTCACCGGGGGGAATTAAAATTGTTATCAATGGCTATCGATATGAGATCAATGAAAATGCACCTGCCTTGAAAGGGTACACATTCAGGGTAGGGCGGATGGAGGATGGTGTCGTGGAAATAAATGTCCTGGAGAACCAGGCTGGCACTGAATTCGCCGTCGACTTCCAGCGCGACTACGGAAGAACAATAATCAACGGAAAGAATCCTGGCGGCGAATTGGTCGAAAGGATCTTCCTTCCAAAAGTTCCAGAGAAATAAATTCAACATTGATTATTGGACATTTATTCCCAGCTTGGCACATCGTCAAACTTGTTGTTGCCAGAAGAACCTGTGGCCTTGCCTTGGTCGTCATCTCCGTCTGGACCAAAAGAATAAATTGCAGTTTTGCCTTGAACTGTAGTTGCCCCGACAGCAACTTTATTGTCACAATTGGAATCAAGAATGACAACGTATCTTTTCCCCCAGGGATCAAGATACCCGTCTGAGGCAAATCTCGTATTGACATGGAGGAATTGAATACTTCTGTCGTTTGCGAGGTCTTTCTTGTTCAGCGCGGTACCGCCGGCTGTCATATCAACTTTTGCAAGTACCTGCATCAGGGTGTCATAGTCATCGCTGTTCAAGGGGATATCGCTGGTGTCGCCGTTGAGAATAGGGAGAATATTATAGGCGGATTCGTAGCTTGCAACTGCAATTTCGAGCGACTTCATGTCAGCTTTTGCCCTGGCTTTTTTACCTTGCCCGCCTACCATGTGTGGAATCAGCAATGCCATAAGAACGGCAATGATTGCTACAACGGTTAACACTTCTAGCAGCGAGAAATTCCTTTTTTGCATAAAAATCCCCCTTTGATATTTAATTGTTTTATAGCATAAAACAGGCCATGTCATGTGGTTTCAGATAGAATTCGTCTCCTTTTCCCACGAGCGAAGCTCTCAGGAGTGCGTGTGACCTGCCGTCGTTCGTCATAGCGAACTATGGCGGGCAGGCAAAGTCACCGCTCAAGCATAGCGCAGACTTAATCGTCTGCGCAGTCCTGGGATTCGTCCCGCAACGGCGGGACTCATCGTTAAATAGCAATCATTAATCGACTAGTAAGTCTAAGTAATTACGAGTAACATCGTTTGCTGAATACTTTCATCTGCCGTCTGGCTATTCCCCATGACACTTTGACACCCTGAGACCATGACTCTCTGGCTTACCCCATGCAGGCGACGACGGGTTTTCTTGCGGCTGTGGTTTCGTCGAGGCGGCTCACAGGAGTCGTGACGGGGCATTTTTTGACCTCGTCGGGATTTTTCTCCGCGAGTTCCGCGATTTCGATCATCGCCTCGATGAAAACGTCCATCTGTTCCTTGGACTCCGTTTCCGTCGGCTCGATCATTATAGCCTCGTTGACAATCAGTGGAAAATATATTGTTGGAGGATGTATTCCCTTGTCAATAAGGGCTTTGGCAATGTCCAGGGCGTGGACTCCATTTTTGAGTTGCCTTGATGCGGAGAAGACGCATTCGTGAGTGCAGAATCGTTCGTAGGGCAGGTCGTAGTGACTTGAAAGTTTCGTCCTGATATAATTAGCATTGAGAACGGCGTTCTCGCTTATTTTGACAAGCCCTTTTTTTCCTAACGTCAGGAGATAGGCGTACGCCTTGAGTATCACGCCAAAATTGCCGTAGAACGGGGCGATGTAGCCGATGCTCTCGCTGTGATGGTATTCCAGAGTGTATGTTCCATCGGCTCTCTTTGTGACTCTCGAAACCGGGAGATATGGAACAAGCTTTTCCGCGACTCCGACCGGCCCCGAGCCAGGTCCGCCTGCTCCATGTGGTGTCGAGAATGTCTTGTGCAGGTTGCTGTGCATCACGTCGAATCCGAGGTCGCCCGGGCGAAGTCTTCCGATGATCGCGTTGAGGTTTGCTCCATCGCAGTAGGTGAGTCCGCCAGCCTCTTTCACAAGTCGGCAAATTTCTTTGACGTTAGGATCATAGAGGCCGAGCGTGTTGGGGCAGGTGAGCATAATTCCGGCAATGCTTGGATTCAGCGAATTTCGCAGAAGTTCCAGGTTGACATTGCCGTCCTTGTCCGTAGGGACGGTGACAGTGGTGAATCCCGCCATGGCTGCGCTTGCCGGATTTGTTCCGTGGGCGGCATCGGGGATTAGCATCACTTTTCTCTGTGTATCTTTCCTTGCCTTGTGATATGCGGCAATGAGCATGATCCCCGTGAGTTCGCCATGAGCGCCAGCAAGCGGCTGCATTGTGAACTGCGAGAACCCGAGCAGATCGCTGAGCATTCTTTCCGTTTCATAGATGACCGCCAGAGCTCCTTGTGTAAGAGCTCCGCCTCTTCTCAACTGTGGCAGAAGAGGGTGGACATTCGCGAAACCCGGATGTGAGGCGATTTTCTCGTGGAATTTCGGATTGTATTTCATTGTGCAGGAGCCGAGCGGATAGAAATTCGTGTCAACTCCCATGTTCTTCCTGCTGAGAAGGCTGAAATGACGGACGGCCTCCAATTCCGAGACTTCCGGCATAGAGAGAGAACTTTTTCTCCTCAGATCTTTCGGAATATTTGTGCTCTTTGGCACATCGAATTCAGGTAGTGTAGAACCTGTCCTTCCTGGTTTTCCCTTGTCGAATATCAGTTCCATAATACAGCCTCCAGAGCATTTGCAAATGCTTTTATCTCCTCCCTCGTCCGTTTCTCGGTGACCGCCACGAGGAGCTGGTTCTTCCTGTCGGAATAATATCTCCCGAGCGGAAATCCTGCAGCAAATCCCTTTTCAATCATTCTGCCGATTATTTCGGATGCGTCTCCAGGAACTTCTATTGCAAATTCGTTGAAGAAAGGAAGATTGGAAACGGCCTTGACTCCTTTTATCTTGACAAGTTCCTCCATTGCAAACGCAGCTTTTGCAGCACAAAGTTCCGCTACTCGGATGAGTCCGGATTTGCCGATGCACGAAAGATACGCTACGGCGGCTATTGCGCACAAACTCTCGTTGGAGCATATGTTCGACATGGCATTTTCCCTCCGTATGTGCTGCTCCCTGGCCTGAAGCGTCAGCACGAACCCGGGTCTGCCCTGCGAGTCAACGGTCCTGCCGACAATTCTCCCGGGCATTTTTCTCATAAGTTTCTCAGTTACGGCCATGAATCCCAGATATGGTCCGCCGAACGAGAGTGGGATGCCGAGGGATTGACCCTCTCCGGTCACGATATCGAATCCCATTTCGCCGGGAGTCTTAAGTATGGCAAGTGCAACAGGATATGTCGAGCAGATGGCGAGCGCCTTTTTGGAATGAATGGCGGCCACCGTGTCAGTCCATTCCTCAACCGTCCCGAAGACATTTGGATATTGGACGATGACTGCGGCCGTCTTGTCGCTGACCGCGTCGGCCAGAGCTTTCAGGTTTGAATCAGTTTTTCCAGAGGGGATTTCGATCAGTTCGACATCGAGATTGCTGCTGTAGCAGCGTATCATTTCCCTGAATATGGGCGATATTGCCCCTGAGATGATGGCCTGTCTCTTGGATGTGCTTCTCACTGCGAGCATCATCGCTTCGAAAAGTGCCGTTCCTCCGTCGTAGAGGGAAGCGTTCGATGCATGCATCGAGGTGAGCCTGCATATTGCAGACTGGTACTCGAATATTGCCTGCAAAGTTCCCTGGGAGGCCTCGGGCTGATACGGAGTGTATGCCGTAAGGAATTCGGATCTTCCGGTGATTGCCTCGACTGCGGCGGGAATGATGTGCTCGTAATATCCGCTTCCAAGGAAACTTACCAGATGTGTCGAGTTCTGCGATGCGAGATGTTCGAGATGTTTCAGGACTTCGAATTCGGATTTTCCTTCCGGGATTCCCCTGATTTCCGGGAACGGATCAGTTATGCCGACATTGTTCCACATTTCGCAGATATCCGCACAGCCGATCGCCTCGAGCATTTCGCTCTTGTCGGATTCTGTATTCGGGGTGTATGGCATAGGTATCTTTATTTTAATGTTCTATATTTTAGTCGTATTCAAAAGTTAAATTTGCGATTCAGGAAGTCAGGATTCAGGAGTCAGAATTCAGAATGAAAACAACTCAATTGCTTCTCAATTATTTTCTCTTTTGTTTTTGATATTATTCTGACTACTGTCTCCTGTCTTCTGAATCCTTTTGGGTTGCGGACAAAGCCAGCCTTAAGAGTATTGATCTATTTCTTGGACGACTCTTTGAGCAGCTTGGCGTACTGCTGTTCCGTCAGCAGCTCGTCGAGCTCGGTAAGGTCTATGCCGTCCAGTCGGCATATCCATCCGTCTTTTTCAGGCGAACGGTTAACCAGTCCGGGATCCTCCTCGAGAGTTTCGTTGACTTCCTTGACCGCTCCGCTGACCGGGCTATAGACGTCCGATGCGGCCTTTACAGACTCAATTACGCCGAGAACGTCTCCGATAATTACATCGGAGTCTTTCTTCGGCAGTTCGACATAGGTGATGTCGCCAAGCTGTTTCGCGGCAAATTCCGTAATGCCTACAGTCGCCTCGAGCCCTTCAATCGTGACCCACTCGTGATCCTTCGTGTATTTTTTCATTAAAAACTCCTTTTATTGGCAAATAAAAAATAAAAACTTAATATCTCTACACCGCTTGAAAGCAATGTCAAAAACATTTTTGCAAAAAATATCAAATATATTTTTTTTAAGTACAAGCCTGCTCAGAGAAGATTTATTTTCGCCGTGCCTTTTTTGTAGAAAGGGGGTGGCGATACAACCCCTCCAAGTGAAAATCTTTCGCTGGAAAGCTCGAGCCTGGTGCCGGGCGTATCCGGAATCTCAGCTCCGACATATCCCATGGCTACTGCGAGTGACAGAGATGGCGAAAATGCGCCGGAAGTCACGATTCCGCAATCTTTTCCCTCGAAGAGAATCCGTGTCCCCGCCCTGGCGGCACGCCTTCCCTCCAGTTCGATGCCGACCAGTTTCTTGGATATCTGCGAATTCCGCAGATTTTCCGAGCCGGGAAAGGTCCTTCCGGAGTCGAGTTTGAGCATCTTTCCGAATCCTGCCTCGACAGGCGTGGTCTCGAGGTCAAGCTCGTGCCCGTAGAGCGGGTATCCCATTTCGAGCCTGATTGTGTCACGTGCGCCGAGCCCGGCGGGTTTGACATTTCCAGTCCGGCAAAGCAGTCGCCATAGTTCGACGGCATATTTTTCCGCGATGTAGATTTCGAACCCGAGTTCTCCGGTGTATCCTGTCCGGCTGAGAGTGCATGGAATTCCCTTTATTGATGTGATGCCCCAGCTGTAGTAGGCTGGAAGGGTGTTTTTTGCAAGTCCTAAAGTCTCAAGCACATTGGCAGATTCAGGCCCCTGAAGATCAAGCTTGGCGGTCTTTGCCGATTCGTCGGTGAATCTCACTCCCGAAGGGAGCAGGGAAGAGATTCTTTTCGCGTCGGAATCAATTGTCGAGGCGTTTACCACGATGTAGAATTCGTCGTCAGCAAGCCTGTACACGATGAGGTCGTCCATCACTGTTCCCCTGTCGGTGAGGAGGAAGTTATATCTGCATGTCCCGTTTTTCTGATCCGCGACAGCTCTTGCTAGAATCTTGTCAAGTGCTTCGCCGGCTGCGGCACCTTTCACTCTGAATTCTCCCATGTGGCAGATATCGAAAAGCGAGACCGAATTTCTCGTGTGGAGATGCTCCGTTATGATTCCATCGGCATATTGCACCGGCATTTCCCAGCCGGAGAACTCGACCATTTTCGCACCGGAAGAAACGTGTTCCTCGTAGAGCGGCGTTCTGAGTAAAGATCCATTCATTGTTGTCAATCCTTATTTTATTCCTTGGAATCGGAATTTTATTGTGGGAAAATCATTTCATAGTAAAATCTGTCTTGAAGTTTCGATGTCAAGGAACTTAAATAAAAAAATAATTGAATAATAGTTAGACGGTGCTCGAAAAGTATTTTTTTGTGATTACAAAAAAAACTTTTCATCACACCGCCTACATTTCTCCATCCATTTTCCAGAAAAAAAACATTCCGATGTCACTTCATGCACATAATCACCTGTTTAAATTATTTTTGCTACATGAAAAGGCGCAATAATTACATGTTATTTGTTAAGAGCTACTTACAACTATCCTCTTGGAGGCAGTCAGCCCGCCATGC
>CAIQLG010000387.1 GCA_903872565.1 uncultured Lentisphaerota bacterium
TGCAAGGACTTATTTCTTTTCCACAAGTATTCCAGCTCCGGTAATCGCCGGACTGATTGAAGTGTTTAAACTGCTGGATAAAGACAAGGCGGGACGCGATAAACTGTGGAAGAACATCAATTATATGCTGGCGGGATTGAGAAACCTCGGATTTAATACGGGCAGCACAGAGTCCGCAATAATTCCGATAATAGTCGGCGATGAAAACAAACTCGCCCTTTTTCATAATGAACTCCGAACTCGGGGAGTCTTCACAAATCTGGTGACCTTTCCGGCGGTAAGAAGAAAAGAATGCCGGCTTAGAGTAAGCATAATGAATTCACTGACCCAGAATGACATGGATTACGCCATTTCCGTTTTCACGGAACTCGGCAGAAAGCACGGGATCATAGGGTGAAAAGTGTTCTTATGACAGGCTCTGCGAGCATCATCGGCTCATATGCCGTGGAAGAATTCATGGATCGCGGATGATGAAAAAATAAGTGTCGATGATTTTTACAGGATTCTCGCCGCTTTACTTTAATTTCAGGCATCTATATCCCTTGCAGAGGTTCCTTGTATTTCCTGATGAGTGTTGAAAGAGGAATCTCGATTCTCCCTTTGTTGCCCTTCAAGAAGATTTTCTGCTCCGTGATGACTTTACCGACTTCCGCGAATGGAAGCCCTCCGAGGAGTTTTTCCACGGCTTTCAGATTTTCCTGCGAAACAGTCATTATGAATCTCGAATTTGACTCTGAGAAAAGCAATTCCAGGTCGGAACATTTTGATTTCGTGAGGATTCTGCCCAAATCAATGTCGAGTCCCAGGCGGCCTGCAATTGCGATTTTCGCAAATCCTGCGGCGAAACCGCCCAGGGAGGGCGCGTGCAGGGAGTTCGCAAGTTGCATGTCGGTAACTTTTGAAACCGCGGCATAGAGTTTGTTTGCGAATTTCGCATCAACTTTCGGAACTGAGTTACCAGTGAATCCAAGCATGTTGTAGTATTCGCTCCCGCCAAGTTCCGGAGAAGTCCAACCAATCGCTAGAACAATGTCTCCTGCCTTTTTAAGATCCATTGTGACAGCCTTCGAGATGTCGTCCATCTTGGATATCGCGCTGAAGAGAACAGTCGGGGGAATAGAGATTTTCTTCCCACCACGGGTGCTGTCATTCTTCATGCTGTCCTTGCCTGAAATGCACGGGACGCCGAAAGCGATCGTATAGTCGTAGAGCGCCTGATTCGCGCGGACGAGCTGTGCAAGCTTGTATTCGCCATCCGGCGTTTTATCGCTTTTCACCGGGTCAGGCCAACAGAAGTTGTCGAGTCCGGCAATCTGGTCCATTTTCCCGCCTACTGCAATTATTTTTCTTATTGCCAGATCTATTACGGAGGCCATCATGTGGTAAGTGTCTATGTCGCTGTATCTTGGGAGTATTGCGGAGCTCAGGACTATTCCTTCTTCCGAGAGTGGTTCCGGCATGAAGACTGCCGCATCGCCGTGGACATCCCTGAACTCTCCGCAGAATGGTTTTATGACGCTAAGCCCCTTGACCTCGTGGTCGTACTGGCGCGCCTTGTACTCGAGCGAGCAGATATTGAGTCTTCCTGTGATGTCGGCAAGATCCTTCGCAAGATCTCTCTTGCCAGTCTCGGGTTCCTTGTGTGTAGGCGGGGTCCATTTCGCCTTGAGCTTCATTCTGGGGAGGCCTTCATGGAGAAAATCTATGTCGAGGAATGCGACAGTCTTTTTCCCGTACATGATGTGGAATTTACCTGTGTTTGTAAATTCCCCCAGGACAGTGACTTCCACATCGCGAGCCTTTGCGAGCGCCTTGAATTTCGCAATGTTCCCGGGCGGAACTGCGAACGACATTCTCTCCTGCGCCTCCGAGACCAGTATTTCCCAGGGATTCAACCCCGCATATTTCAGAGGTGCCCTAGCAAGATCAATCCGGCATCCGCCGCAGAGGGATGACATTTCGCCGATGCTCGAAGAGAGCCCGCCGGCACCATTGTCAGTAATGAACCTGTAAAGTCCGAGCTGTCTCGCCTCGTAGATAAAATCGCCGAGTTTTTTCTGGGTTATCGGGTCGCCGATCTGTACGGCCTGGCTGGGGCTTTCCTGGCGGAGTTCCTCGCTTGAGAATGTTGCGCCGTGGATTCCGTCCTTGCCGATTCTTCCTCCGCCCATCACCGCCAGATCTCCGGGGTTTATTTTCTTGTCATGGCCGAGGACTTTTCCTATCTTGACGGGGAGAGTCCCGACGGTTCCGCAATATACGAGGGGTTTGCCGATGTATCTCGGATCGAAATATTCCCATCCGAGCCCGTATGGTATCCCGCTCTGGTTTCCGCCGTCAATAACGCCCTTGTGGATTCCGTCGCGAAGTCTTCTCGGATGTATAAGTCCTTCCGGGACATCTGCTTCCTTCGTGAAAGGAGAGCCGAGACAGTAGCCCCAGGCATTTATTAGGAGGTTGGCGCCCTGCCCTGTTCCCATAGGATCCCTGTTGACTCCGACGATTCCAGTTATGGCACCGCCATATGGATCCAGAGCGGACGGGCTGTTGTGCGTCTCGACCTTGTACACGAGGGTGATCTTGCTGTTGAAAGAGATCACACCGGCATTGTCGTGGAAGACGGAGATGAGCCACTTCTTTTTCTCTCCGATCTTCCTGGTGCTGTCCTTGATGAACGTCTTGAAGCAGGAGACTATTTTCTGTTTCTTCCCTTTTTCGTCCTCGTATTCGATTTCCGCATCGAAGATCTTGTGCTTGCAATGTTCCGACCAGGTCTGTGCTATCGCCTCGAGTTCGACATCCGTGGGCATGTTTCCGAGGCCGACTTTCTCCCTGTCCTTGAGAGAGCGGAAATATTTCTGGATGACCTTCATCTCTTCGAGGGAAAGCGAAAGGATTCCATCGCTGCTGATCTTCATGAGTTCGTTGTCGGAGACTTCGAGATTAATGCTTGTCACCTCTCCGCCGCCACCTTCCTTCACAAACGGGGTGTTGCTGGGAAGACTTGCTTTTTCAAGTTCCGCCGCAGAGAATATTCTGACACTTTCTATCAGGCGGTTGGCGATCAGGTTCCAGGCGATGTTTTCGACATCCTTTCTTTTCAGCTTTTTCGTGTCGAGAAGATATTCGACAGAGCTGAACACAAATTCGTCCCCGCGCAGTTTTCTTCCGAGAATGTCGCCAGTCGCTTCATGGGCGGTTCTCCCCACATTGTCGGTGACTCCCGGAAGATAGCCAACCTGGATCAGCCAGTCGCATTTTGCCGCGCGCTGTCCCACAAGCGCCTTCTGCAGGACGGGATTTGCGAATTCAGAAGCTATCTTCGCGGCATCTTTCCTATTGATGTCGGCGCAAACTGTGAAGACATCTCTTGTCCTGACACCGTCAACCGGCAGCCGGAGGAAATTTCTTATATTTCTGGCGACGGCCTCGCCCCTGGGATCCTTCCATTCCTCGAGCGGTGATATTTCAATTCTTGCGATCATTGTATTATTCCTGTTTCTTTTTTATTGGATCGTAATTTTCACCTAAGATAATTTTAAATTGAGTTTTTACAACATCGTATTACATTCTAATTGCGTATGAGACGTAAGATGTCATCTGTGGGAGTATTCACTGTAGCATCATTGCATTTTTTTGGGCTCCGGCAGTTCCTGTCTTCCCGCTATTCATATCTCAGCGCCTCGATGGGATCAAGACGTGAGGCTTTCCATGCAGGATAATATCCGAAGACCATGCCGACGGTTGCGGAGACCAGAACTGCCGCGAGTACCGCTCCCGGCGAAGCCTTGACTGGCCAGTGGAGGATCATTGCGACAAGTGACGAGCAGCCATGTCCCAGAAGTATTCCAATGGCGCCTCCCAGAAGACACAGGACGACGGATTCCACAAGGAACTGCCTTAGGATGTCCCTCGCCTTGGCGCCAACGGCCATCCGCAGGCCTATTTCACGTGTACGTTCGGTTACTGAGACAAGCATTATGTTCATTATGCCGACGCCGCCCACGACCAGGGAGATCATTGCCACGCAGAGGAGGAGATTGGTCATGAGCTTCGTGGTGGATGAAAGTGCCTTTGTCATTTCCGTCATGTCGCGGATATTGAAATCGTCCATGTCTCCGGTATGGATTCTGTGTTTTCCCCGGAGAAGTGTGGTGATCTGCCGGATGGCTTCGGGGATTTCCTCGGCCGAATGGGCGGCCGCAACAATCTGATCAACATTTGCAAACCGTACTGAGAGAAGGTTGTCGGCAGCCTGTGTCTCTGACTTTTCGGGATAAAGGCTCGGGGGAGCCGACGGGTACAGCTGGCTGATGGAATTTACGGAAGAGGTTGATCCGGCGCTGCTCTGATTGGTTGTTGCGAGAGGCGAACCTGTGACCCGATATTTGATAGTTGTCCACGGGGCTAAAATCACATCGTCCTGATCCATTCCCATCATGTTGGCGCCCTTGGCGTTTAGGACTCCGATGACTCTGAACGTCACATTTTTGATTCGTATTTCCTTTCCCAGCGGGGACTCGCCCTGGAACAACTCTCTGACTATTGTCTGCCCGACAAGGCAGACTTTATTTCCATTGAGGATGTCCCGATCGGCAAACACATCTCCCTCCGCCAGATCATTCCAGTCACGGACATCCAGAAAAGATGCAGTCGACCCGCTGATCGAAGACGGTACCCAGTTGCGGTTTCCGTAAACGATTTGTGCGCGGGCCCTCACGATGGGTGCCGCGCTGCGGACGGAAGGGCATTCGCTGGCAATCGCTTCGTAGTCCTGCGGTGTCAGCGTCATCACGCTGCCCGCGCCGAAACTGACGCCGCCGCTGGCGGCTGTGCCCGGCATGATGATAATATTGTTGGCACCCATGCTCGCAATTGATTTCTGGATGGCTTCTGAAGAGCCACTTCCAATCTCCATCATCGCGATCACGGCGCCCACGCCGATCACAATACCCAGAGTGGTCAGCATTGCACGCATCGGATTGCGGAGAAGTGCGCGGAACGCTATTGAAACTGTCCGACGTATTTTCATGCAATCAAAATCCTGTCTTATTTTAAAACAAATCTCATATGGATGCACATCAGGTTGTTGAAACCCCATTTTTCCCTGCTTGCTGTGATGCTTGTCCAATTAACCCGTCCGCGATAAGCCCATCATGGATATGGATGATTCTTTTCGAGTGTTTTGCGACATCGGGATCATGGGTTACCATGATGATTGTGATGCCGTCGTCATTGTTGAGCTGCTTGAACATGCGCAGGACTTCCTCGCTTGTATGGGAATCAAGATTTCCGGTAGGTTCATCCGCGAAAAGGAGGGGAGGCCGGTTTATCAGCGCCCTTGCGATCGCCACACGCTGCTGCTGGCCACCTGAAAGCTGGGAAGGTTCATGATGTGAACGAGCTTCCAGCCCGAAACGCGAAAGCATTTCCATGCCCCTCTTTCTTCCTTCGCGTTCGGAAAGATGTTCGGCAGTGTATGAAAGGGGCATTGTCACATTCTCGAGCGCGCTTGTCCGGGGCAGAAGGTTGAAGTTCTGAAAGACAAATCCGATTTTCTGGTTTCTTACGGTGGCACGCTCATCCGAGGAGAGGTTGGAAACGTTGTTGCCGTCGAGCAGATATTCCCCGGAGCTTGGCCTGTCGAGACAGCCGAGTATGTTCATGAGTGTGCTCTTGCCGGAACCTGACGCGCCCATCAGCGCGACAAATTCGCCGTGGTCGATGGTCGCGGAAATCCCCTTTAGCACGGGAACATCGATTTCGCCCAGGTGGTATGTCTTGAATATGTCTTTCAATTCGATGAAATTCATGGGATCAGCGGCGGCCTCCTCCAAACGTTGGAGTGAACGGATTGGAAACTGTGCCGCCGCCTGCAGTCTGTATCTCCTGTCCGACAATGACCTCCATGCCTTCCTTCACATCGTCGCCTTCGATTTCGGTCATGGAACCGTCGTTGAGACCAGTTATGACCTTGACAGGAGAAACAGATTTTTCCTGCCGGATCCATATTCTACCCGAGTTTTCTTTTTGCCCTTTGCCAAGCAGTTCCTTCTGTGATTCCGGCGCGAGTTCCTCTGGTTTCGGGATCCAGCGCAATGCCGCATTGGGAACGAGCAGGACCTTGTTGCGCCCCTCAAGTTCGAAGCGGACATTGGCTGTAAGATAAGGCAGCAGCTTTCCATTGGAGTTGTCTGTGACGACTTCAACCGTGTAGGTCACAACATTTTGTGACATGGAGGCGTTCAGCCGGATTTTGCCGACCTCTCCATGGAATAGTTCTCCCGGATAGGCATCAACAGAGAAATTCACATGCTGTCCAGGAAAGATTTTTCCGATGTCAGCCTCGTTTACGGCGACCCAGACCTGCATGCGTTTGAGGTCCTTCGCAATCAGGAAAAGGCTTGGGGCGTTGAAACTTGAGACGACAGTCTGTCCAATGTTCACCCTTCGATCTATGACAACACCTTTGACCGGGGATTTGATTGTGCAGTAGCTAAAGTTCTGCTGCGCCCGTTTAAGCAATGCCTCCGACTGTGCCAAATTTGCCTTTGCCTGAAGTATTGCAGCTTCACCAACTGCGACATTTGCCTTGGCGGCATCATATGTTGACCTGGCAATGTCGTACTCGGATTCGGCTATGACCTTGTCCGGAAAGAGTTTTTGCGCCCGTTTCCATTCCGATCCGGCCAGGGAGAGCTTTGATTTCAGCTGCTCAAGATCGGCTTCCGAATGTATTATTGCCGCCTTGTTCTGCGCCACCTGGGCGGCGACCTGCTCATTTTCGGCGGCATAAAGAGAGTCGTCAATATTGGCAAGAACTGTACCTTCCTCGATATTGGATCCATAATCAATG
Source organism: uncultured Lentisphaerota bacterium (assembly GCA_903872565.1). Classification (GTDB taxonomy): domain Bacteria; phylum Verrucomicrobiota; class Lentisphaeria; order Victivallales; family GWF2-50-93; genus CAIQLG01. The sequence continues at coordinate 6,857 of CAIQLG010000387.1, forward strand.
GACTTGCCATTGTCATCTTTGCCGAAGCTCAGGATCTTACCTGCGATCTGTGCGCCGACATCTATAAGTTCCTCAGGTTCAACAGTTCCAGTCGCGCTGATGGAAAGCTGGAGATTGCCGCGCTGCACCTGTGCTGTGCGATATGTGGCAGGCTTACTTTTTTTAAGGTGAAAATAGTAGGCCGCAGATCCTGCTAAGACACCCAGTATTGCGGCAAAAACAAAGATTTTCTTCAATATGCTTTTCATTTTAATCCACTAACCTTATGCCCTATGCCAATTTCATTTCCGTGTATTCCGAAAGATACGCTCGCTCCGTCGTATTGTCAAGCTGTAAAAAGCGTATAAGGATTCCATTGGGCATTGACAACATCATGGCTGGCATTCGAATTCAACATGAACAAGAAAGAATGTTCAGAGGATTTTGCCGCTTACGATGTGAACCGCCTTTTCCCATGAATCGGCCTCCTGTCCAATGTGTTCGTCCTTGAATCTGTAGTCGTTCTTACGGCAGAATTCCTTGAGATCCGCCAGAAGGGAAGCATATTTACGGGTGTGAAGTTCCAGAAGATATGTGGCATGTCCTTTGTTTTTTAATTTTGCGAGAACCATCAAAAGATGTCGTGCGCAAAATCCGTCAGATGAATCCAGGTAGCTTCTTAGTGCGTTATCGTCAATGAGTTCAATGAAGGTCTCGATATGGCGCTTTTCGGCCTCTATCCTTATCTCGCATATCAAACAGTTGGAATGTCCTATCCAGTCGCCATGCTCAGGACCTTTCAGGAAACTTAAAATGTTGCCGGCATTTTTTAGATGATTCAGCAAGAGCTGGATCTGATCAATATGTATTATGGCTATGCCAAGTGCATCACCATGTTTCAGAAGAAGTTCCCCGTGAAAAGAGCAGAATCCTTTTCTCGCGGCGAGTTTCTTCCTCAGTCCCCTGTCGTTTACATTTTCATAAAGCATGTCATCAATGTATTTGCTGACGGTGGCATTGTTCAGGTCGCAGAGCGGGCAGGCCTTGGACTTTTCTACGGCGTCCAGAACGTTCATGTGGGAAATATTTTTTTCAACATTGACCATTTTCGCTCCTCAAAGTTGCCTTTTCATTTTCAAATCCTCACTTTGCACAGCATCCAGCATCAAGTATTATTTTTATCATTTTCATCCTCAGAAAGTATAGCTCGCGCAATAATAAATTCCAGCGAGTTTTTATCCCCGGAAGTTTATTCCATAGATATGGCTTAAGCAGTAGTATATCCCGGCGAGAATGAAGATGACACCTGCAATACGGCGCACCCACAGTTCGATCTGCGTCAGACGGTCGAAAGCCTTACCAAGCATTTCTCCACCGAAGGCGATGAGGAATGCGAACAAAATGACAGGCAGTGCTGTCCCTGCCCCGTAGACAAGGGGTAAAATAAGCTGTGAGGAATTCTTGACGGACAGCGGAATCAGCGCGCCGAAGAAAAGTCCGGCTGAAACCGGGCAAAATGAAAGTGCAAAAATGACTCCGAGGGGAAGCGCAAAGTAAATTCCTCCCTTTTCCGCCTTCTTCTGAATCCTGTCACCGGCAATATTGAATGACATTCCGGAACCAATCATGCCGAGCAGGATCATCCCAAGCAGAATGAGAATCGGTCCAAGAATTTCGTTGAGATATTTCTGGAGGAAGCGGGAAACTTCGCCGGTCGCCATCAATCCCGCTGTTATGCCAGCACCTGTGACAATATAGACCAAGGCGCGGCCTGCCGTATAAAGCAATCCTGACAAAAATACCCCTTTGCGGTTTCCTAGCTGGCGGCTTATGAAAGAGATTGCCGCAATATTTGTGGCAAGAGGACATGGACTTATGGCTGTAAGTATCCCCAGCCAGAGTGCGGAAGTGATGGCGATCCAAGTCATAAGAAATTCTCCTGTTATTGACCCACAGATTACACGGATTGCCACAGATAAACATTTACTATCTGAGGCAATTAAAATTCCATCGGTGTCATCTGTGGATGACAAATCATCTATTAAGCATTTTCCTGAAATTCTTCTCAAGATAGTCATTGAAAGCTGGAGGATCGTCCATCAAAGTCCAGACATCTTCAAGCCTTTCAAAATCTACGGTTTTATCTCCATTCATCAATACTGCAATTACTCCGCTCGTTGTGACATCGAAGTCCTTGGCAAAATCGTCATTTTCCTGGAAGTTGACAACCTGCCATTCGATCTGGCCATCGGCAAGCTCCTTTTTAAACTTGGATTCCAGGAGTTCGTGTGTCATTTTCTCGATGTTATTGCATGTCGCACAACGGAGTGTGGCATGCGTGTAATAGACCTTTAGATATTGTCCTGATTTCACATTCACGGCCGGAGTGTCCGGGTTCCCGACGGAACGCTGTGACATATTCTTGCCAATCGCATATCCAATCGAGATCAGCACAAACGCCAGAAGCAGGTTCTTGATGATGTTATTCCATTTTTTCATGTCTAGCATGCCAGCAGCTTTTTAATATCATCCGAGCTCAGTACCTTTCCTGCAGATTTGACTATTCCGTCAATCGCAAGCGCAGGAGTCATCATGACCCCCATCTTTACGATGTCCTGGATTTTGTCCACCTTTGCAATCTCCGCCTGAATGCCAAGCTCCTTTACCGCCACCTCGGCATTGGCCATAAGCATCTTGCATTTCGGGCATCCCGCTCCCAGAATTTGGATTTTCATAAAACTCCTTGTAATTAGAAAATTGTAACTTGAAATTGGAAGTACAAATAATCAGTCTTTCGCGATATTTCGGGTTGATTTGATAAATGAATTAAGCTTGGGGCCGAGTTGATTGATGATAAGGGAAAATGAATCCACTTTATCCTTGGAGATGATTTTTCTCCTTATAAGTTTCCTTAGCCAACATTTTGTTTCTTCAAAAGACCCTCGAGCATAAAGATAAAATTTTCTTCTGTCCGCACACGAAAATCTTCCATATCCTTCTGCGATATTCGCGGCAATACTGTCAGAGGAACGAATGATCTGATAGCCAATCGTCTTCTGAACCTTGTCTGGACATTCGTCATATGTGAACCAGATCAGATCTGACAATTCTTCTGCCTGCATATAAACATCCAACTCATAAATTAGTTTCATTTATTTCCTCTCAACTTCCAATTTCTAATTAGTGCTTGAACGAAACGGCATATTCTCAAAAAAACATCCATGCAATAGACCGGATTTTGCTCCAACTTCAAGTGCGAATCCATATGCTTCCGCCAGTTCTCAAATTTTATCATCAGGGTACCAATGCTAAGAAAAA
>CAIQLG010000388.1 GCA_903872565.1 uncultured Lentisphaerota bacterium
AATGAAGCGAAAAATCAGGGCTTGGAATAATGAACGCAATTGCAAGCAGACAAAGGTAGACTGGCAGTTCACTTCAGAAGACGCACGGATAAAATTGAAGCGATTATATCCGAAACTTTAAATTATATATTGTACTAGTTCATATCTCTTCGTCACGCCAAAGGCGCGCCGGACGGATAGGAATAACCGTCCGTGTCAAAACTGTCGGGCTCGGCGGCGGCGACATATCGCTCGTCAAAAGTCATGAGCGCCGGCATGATCCAATGCGGGTAGGTGCGCCGGACGATCTCCGGCTCACGCCTGATTTCAGCCAGTGTGGCGAGATCGGTATTGTCCAACGTGTAGAACATGCAGCAATGTTTGGCGTCGAGCACGGCGTAATCGCCTCGGTATTCTACGATGACAAGTGCGTGGCCCCCGATCATGGCGGTGCGGGCCTTATGAAACTCGCCCGTATCGCCTTTCGGCATCCGGTTGATGAAGGGCGACATCACTGTGGAATGATGGCCGCAGTGTCCGGTGCCGAACCGCAACATGGAGAGCGGGTTGAGTCGGGCCGCCCCACCTTCATCGTAGGCCGTATGAGCGCGCATCATGCACGACTGGCCCATGAAAAACATCATGCCCATGAGCCGGTCGGCATCGGTCTCATAGAGTCCGTGGATATAACGCGCCATGCGATCCGCCACGCCTGCCTCCATCAGGTTGAAACGCGTCTGCCCGTCACTGCTCTCCAGTGTGAAGTCAGACGGCGCTCCCTGGGCCGTGTTGACTCGCCGAAAACGTGGTTGGCGTCCGGCGATAAATGCGGCTTTCTTTCTCGGAAAATCGGGATCACCGGGCTCGGGATTGAGGGGCGGCGTATCGCTTTCGCCGCTGTGCAGATAGTAGATGGGCAGCGAGCCAGCTTCCCAACCAAGGTCGTAGCTGCCGCGCCATTCCACCTTTCCATCGCCCGCGCGCTTGACTTCGATATCAAGGACGTTCGTGTCGTCGGAGAAGAATGGCTTCCACGCCAGCTCACCTGCGAGGCCGCCCCGGACGTGGGGTTGAAGGGGGATTGCCGCGCCCGGATCGATTATTTTACCGCTCTTCCGCGACCGCACCCGTCCGATGACGGTCAAGGGTGTCTTCTCGCGCGGTGCCGTGAAGCTTATGAAACTGCGGTTCTCGCCGAAGTGCGGAATGCCGAGATCCAGTTCGGCCAGTGCCAGCGCGTCGTCGGCATCGAACACCAGATCGGCAAACGCGACGGGAACGGGGTAATACCCTGGACAAGGTGAGAGTGTCGAGTTCTCGTCGCGCGACCCGCCCGCCTCCTTCTGGTAAACGGGCCAGCGTGTTGACCGCAATACGTTGACACCCCAGACCGTCCCGCGCACCGGCGGTGCCACGCCGAGGCTTTCGAAGGGGATGGCCATCTCGACAGACCAATATTTGCCTTCCTCGACATGCGCGGCGGAACGGCAATAGTTGGCATACGCCGCGGTATGCGCCGAAATATGCCAGCGAGTGTCCCGTCCATCGCGATAGCCGACGATGCTGGTGCCTTGGAAATTTTCCATCTGGTCAAAGGGTCCGAATTCAAACCAGCGGACCCCCACATGGTCGTGGGCCGTGTCGAAGTGGATGGCGACGCGGTCACCGCTCTGCAGAAAGTCGCCGCGGTTATTCGGGGTGCTGTGTCGGCTCAAGGCCGCCGTGTTTTTCTCGTCGCACCGCACTGCGGCGTACAGATAGCCGTTGTCGTGGCCGAGCCAGAGGGTGGTCTTGGAGCGAGACGGTTGGCCGTCAGTTCGCTGGAAATCAGTATATTTCTTAGCGGCACTCCATTTCCTGTCGTTGATCTTTCCATCGATCTCGGGCGCGGGCATGCAGGGGCAGACAAGTGTCCGGGGGATGAGCTTAATGCTTTCAGGCATGGATTTTTCTCCTTAACTTTTCGGTTTGTTGATCTATTATACTGATTGCTTGAAGGCTTTTCAAGCCTTAACCTTTTTGTTAAATCTCATGATATGGTAAAAACTTATCGGTACTTCAATCTTTTGTTAATTTTTCCAAATGGCCACTTGCCATAATCACTCCGCGTTTCGGCGGCATTCATCTATCGCCCTCATTACTTCACGGGTTTCATCGACAGGCACGAATGGCGGGCATCCTCCGGAAAAATATTCCAGGCATTTTTCGTAGAAATCAATATCCGAAAAATCCTTATTGGCGATCACCTTTGTTTTCCATGGTATTGTCTCGCCGCTGCCATAGGTGCGGTTGGCTGCAGCCAATCCTTCCTGCGGATTGATCCGTGCCAGTTCGGCAGGGTCGAAATAGCGGAGATTCCACTCCTGGCGTTCAGAGTCGAAAACTGCGGAGCCGCAGCTTCCGGCAATGTACCACGGCGAGACCTCATGTGCAGCCGCCATGTTGATGTCAAGATCGAGAATGACCCCGTTTTCCGCAGTAATGACAGCCTTGACTACATCTTCGGCGTCACCAAGCGTCGCCACCGTGCGCAGTTCGCAGCAGATCTTGCGGAACTTGGACTGGTTCAGGTAGAGCAGCTGATCGATGAAATGAGCCCCATAATTGTTGAGCATGCCTCCACCGTTTTTACGGAACGCCTGCCAGTCTGACCGCCTGTTGAAGCTGGCGACGCTGTGTCTTATCAGGTAGATTTTCCCCAGCAGTCCCACGGACAAGATATGCTTGATGGCCGAGGCCTCGGCTGTGACCCTGTGCGGCTGATAGACCATCAGCTTCCTCCCATACCTGTGCATCGCCTCGACTATTTCATCCGTTTCACCAAGAGAAAGCGTCAGAGGCTTGTCGCAGAAGACATCGCATCCCATCTCAAATGCCTGTAGTACCTGTTGCCTGTGAAAGCTGGTTGGTGATGCAACGACCACCAGGTCCGGCTTCAGCTTGGCGTACATTTCCTCACATGTGGCGAAACAGGCTCCTGGCCTGAATTTTTCAGCAGCCTCGCGCAGCCGCTCAGGGAGCGGTTCGACTACTGCCGCCAGCTCGAATCTCGGATGACTTATTATTTGCGGGACATGGAAGTACCATGCGATCCTGCCCAGCCCAAGTACCGCAGTCTTAAGTACTTGTGCTTTAATAGATGATGTCATGACATACCTTTCATTTATTGTTTGCCTTTACCTGCTCGTATCCCGTCATACAGCGCTCCCCTTGCCGGACGCCGGTTTTGCTAGAATTTTAACATCAATATGGATCGGGCGCGACCCCTGCAAAGGAAAGTCCCAACGCAGGAAGGCTTCTGAAAGCTCTGAGGTATGATCCTTCATATTGTAGTTATTGTAGGGCAGGCAGGGGAAGTGTAGTGTGCCTTGCGCGTCAGCCCGCAACAAGATCCGGCCATTGCCCAGGCAAAGGTTCGCGCCCGCCGGAACTGGCAGCTTAATATCCTTCGCGGTGAGTTGCAGGCATTTCTCGCCGATGCGAATCTCTTCGCCGATTCCCGCGCACAAGGGCAGGTTGAAATAGACCGTCCCGCCCTGGCTAGGTCTAAGCTGGGCAATCGTCAGGCGCGCCTCGGAACGGCTCGCCAAATCCACGGAGATCCGTCCATAAAAACCATCGTTGTAAATAGCAATCAGAGAGGGCGGATGGGCAAGATCATCGATCCTTCCGGCTACCAATGTCCCGAGTTTCTTTTCGCCGGGAATATAGAAACTGCCGTGCTCGGGACGATACTTGTCCTGCGAACAAGACACGATCCGCCCTGTGGACTGGTGCCACAGACTGAACACATTATTGTAGTCAAGGCCAAAACAGGATTGGGTGCATACGACCGGGTTGACACAGAAACTAGCCTGCCAGCCGTTCTTACGCAGGAAGCCGGTCATGCCAGACATGCCTCCCGTTGCCTTCAATCTGCGCCAGTCTGTCCAGTGCTTGTACGTCTGCGGGATCGCACCCCGCTGGAAATGGGCATAATTCTCCAGCCATCGCGCGCCCTCCTCAGCGCCCTCCTCACCTGATGATAGTTCGCCGCACGCCAGCCTGGCCCGGGCCGCCTCCACCGCAAAAGCCCGTCCTTCAGGCCAGTAACCAAATCCGAAATAGCCCCAGAGGAACTGGGTCTTGCTATAGTGGCATCGGCGGTCTACCAGGCCGACACACGTGAAGTCCGGGTAGGATATGGTCTCGTAATAGCGCCAGGCCCGGGACAACGCCTCAATGTAGGTCTTCTTACGCAGAAGGGTGGCCATGCGGGCTACGCCTGCCACCGAGACGGAGTTGTAGATGGTGACGGTGCCGCCATGTTCAGACCAATAGCCTTCCGGTTGTTGGGAAGCCACAAAGCGGTCCGCGAACTTCTCGGCCAGTTTACACCAGTCGGGTTGGTTCAACCGGCGGCCTCCCAGATACACCGCCACGGCGTACAGGATCGTGTGGTTGGGACCCGTACCAAAGGAATAATCGTTGAAACAGCTCTGGGACATGTATCCTTCCAGATGCTCAGCAAGAGGATGAAGCGCCAATTTCATGGCCGCCTCCCATTTATGGCAGGTCGTGGCGGGCAGATCCGCTTTGACCAGTCCGTACGCCTCCAGCCAGAATTGCATCACGCGCTGGGAGATCTCGCCTTTCATTTCTGCGTCAATATCTCGCGCACTGACGTCAATTTGCCGGCAGATGTGTTCTCCGAGCGCCAGTACGGTGGAAAGCACCTTGGGATCCATATAATATCGATTGCCCGGAAACCGTGTCTTGTAGAAGTAGGCAAGCGGATAAATAAACTGGGGCTGCACACTGTACTTGATCACCGTAGGCCCCTGAAAGAAATCAATCACTTTTTCCCCTTCCGGCACTTTGAAATAATCATCCTGGTTGAACAACTCCAACATCGGCCCAACCTGCTGCAAAACACCTGTCCGGTAGATCTCGGGCGACAATGCGTCTTTCCGTCCCTTGACCAACTTTTTCATGCTTGAACCTCTTATAAAAT
>CAIQLG010000389.1 GCA_903872565.1 uncultured Lentisphaerota bacterium
CCATACGCGCAATAAAAAGCCACACCCCAATACCCCTCCATTTTCTCATAGTCGATTTTTCCCAATATTCCAAGAGCCTCGTCGTATTTTCCTTGTTTGCGAAGAATAGACGCCGCGGACAAAACAGCTTGCATTGTATAGCTATAGCCGTTCCCACCACGCACCAACTTGACTCCTTCGCAATAGGCCTCCAGTGCCTTTTGCTCGTCTTTCAGGAGGCTTTGATAAGTATCGCCCAGCATCAGCCAGGCTTGCCCTGGCGTGTGTTTGTCATGGCTATACTCCGCCGCTTTTCTCAAGTCCGCTGCCGCCGCCGGTCCGTCTTGCAACCGAACGAAGTCCGTGCCCCGGGTGAAAAAGGCCTCACCCCTCACGCTCTCCGGCCAATGATCGATGTCTGCCGTCTTGAACTCGGCGATCAGTTCGCTGTGTTTCTCGTTGACCTTCATGATTTCCATGCGGGTATAATCCGCCATAGGAACGTCGGGAATGCGCCGCGCCGCCTGTAGGGCTGGATCGTATTGTTTCTGACAGCCCAGGGCGATCGCCGCGAGCGAGAGGCACTCAAGTTTGGCGCGCTCATTGGGCGCGGTGGCCACCAGATCCTCCAGTGCCTTCTGGGCGGCCGGATAGTCTTTCTTGTCGAAAAGATCCTTGGCCGCCTGTTGTTTGAAATTCCAATGAAAATCGATTTTAACCGGCTCACCGGCCAAGCCGGAATTCACCGCCAGCAGCATACAGGCCAGCACCCATTTCCATTTTTTCATCGCGTTTCTCCTTTTCAGTGGTTGACGTTGATGTCGGTTTATTTTAATTTGCGCCTGGCAATGCGCCAGAGCATTACAGCGCCTCGGATGATTCTACTTCTTGGATTCTACTTCTTGGAATCCGGATGGAGACGGTTTCTGATTTCCATGGCCTCATTAACATAAAAATAATTCTCCTTTTCCTTGACGATCGGCTCGAGCTCCTTCCAGAGTGTGCGCACCCGTTCGGCCGCTTCCTTGTCCTCGACCTTACTCTTTTTATACCGGGCCATCAAATCCTGAACCTCGATCAGCTTCCGCGTATACTCCAGCCCGACGCGCACAAACGCAATCCGCCGGCGGTAGATCTCCGGCGCCTTCGCCACCACGGCATCCGCCTCGTCCAACAGGCCGGCGGCCCGCTTGCAAAACGCGGCATCATAGGCCTGCGGAAAAGTGAGCTTGCCATCAACCATCCGGTTGCGCGTCTCCTCCAGCAACGTCCAGTACGCCTTCAACTGCCCGGCGGCTGGTCCGAACCCGCGTCGGTAATAGTCGTCCAGAATCGCGTAGCCGTCCTGGTAGGGATTCCAGGCCAGATGCGCCATCAGGTAGTAGAGTGGCCCCTGCGTCGGCCAGCACTCCTGGATGGTGTCGAAAAAGATGCCGGTGCAGTTGTGTTCAGCCAAGTAGCGGAAAGTCTCCATGGCCCGCCCAAAGGGCACGTCGGGCAGCATCTGGTACAGGCCGCCTTGGCTGGGCAGATTGGGTCGGTAGACCATTTTTACGCCGGTCGCCGCCCAGTCGGCGAACTGCTGCGAGCTTTTCTCGTTATCGTAACTATCGCGGTCATTGTCTCCCAGACCCGCGAACCAACATGGAACATGCGCCATGATCACGTTGTCGTCCGGCTTGTTCTTGAGCGGTGCTGGCTGGATCGGACCGTAGCCTATGATAGTGACGTAATAGTCCTTGTCCGGATAGCGCTGCCGCAGCTTGCGGCCCAGTGTGTTGGCGAAGATCACTTCCCGGTCGCTCAGGGCGACGTACTCCTGCGATAGGCCCTGCCAGCTCAGGAGCCGCTTTTTTGCCTCGGGGACATCCCATGCGCAGCATTTTTCGCAGATGCAATGGCCGGAGGTGCTGGAGTCATTGATACCCGCATAGAACGTAGTCAGGGTCGGATCCTCTTCCAGTTGCTTCGCCACGTCGTCTAGCCACTGATCCCAGACTGCCGGGTTCGACTGACATATCTTGGCGTAGAATCCCGGTGCCGCCGGAGCCGGGAAACCGCTGCGCGTGCCATCGGGCTGAAGGGCGAAATATTCCGGATGCGTAACGTGGAACCGATCCCACCAGTCGGCGAAACCTCCGCCTTTGAGCCCCCAGTGCCCCGCTGTGTTGGAGGAGTCAAGATTCATGCGCTGTAGACGACCCCAGTCCTGTGAAACGCCCCGGTTCTCACCGGGTGCGGAAAGGCGCAAAATTCCGCAGCGCAGACGGATCTGGGGGTGATAGCGATACTCGAAGGGCGCGAAGGCGATATTCTCCTTCTTTATAATGTCCTCGCCAAGCTTGCCCGGCCAGAGCCAGCGCACGTCCAGATAATCCTGGAGAAACGTGTACACCGCATTGACCGTGCCGTATTCCTTCTGCGAGAACAAGGTCGGATTCTTAGATCTGTCTTTCAGCACCAAGTGTTGGGGATCCCAGCGGTC
>CAIQLG010000390.1 GCA_903872565.1 uncultured Lentisphaerota bacterium
CGCGAGCAGATTGTTGCGGATGCGTGTCCTCAGTTCTGAGGTGGCGGCCTCGGTGAATGTCACGGCCAGAATTTCGCCGACTTCCAGTCCCCGTTCGAGGATCAGCCTTAAGTAGAGATGCTGTATGTTGAAAGTCTTTCCTGTTCCGGCACTTGCCTCGATCAGGAAGCAGTTTCCGCTGTCAATCGCCTGATTTAAAATGTCGAACTCGTTTTCAGATCTGACCGCCGCGGTGACATCGCCTGTATTGTTGTTTTCCATCGTCATTTCACTCCCCCTTTCTTCCATTTTGCGCGGGGTTTCGGTGTTTTTTCAGTCTCACCGGAATTTTCCACAGCCTTGTCTGCCGGGGCGTCAGCCTTCACGTATTTCTTCTTTTCATTCACCTTGAAGCTTAAGATGCTTCTGGCAATATTCTCCAGCTCTTCAAGATTTTCGTCTTTCGGGAGTTTTTCTCCGTAAACTTTCACAGTGTATTCATCCGGTTTTCCGAAGTTCTGGTCATCGTCGTATGAAGGTTCCCATGCGGTTTTCGCTTTTTTCCAATCGAAAACTCCATCTTTCATTGCCTTATCTGCGACATCCAACCAGAAACATAGTGCCCGTTTACGTCCTTCAATATAGAGACTGGCCACGCCGCGGAGATATTCCTCCGGGTTTTCCATATTTATAATCTCTATGGAAACAGGTTCAGTTTTCCTGGTCGTACGATTTTCTTTCTGTCCAACGAAAACGATCTTTCCGGGTAAATTGGCATTGCCTTTTTTCCTTAAAATCTGAATTATCGCATACAGTATCGCCAGATTAAGATTGTCCTTGGCTTTTACTTTTGCAGGGCGCGCAACAATTTGAATATTTTCGTATAAGTCGTTCAGCTCATAGGACAACCGCACTTTCACCCCGTCAATATCCAGCTCCAGTTCATCCCTGGCTGGCGCCAGGGTTTCACCTGCATCTTTCACCTGTTCCTTCACTTCATCGAGCCACTCATTGGTCTCCTCCCATAATACGTCAAAAATCTTGCGCCCGGCCACACCGAAAGGAAGACCGCCCTCCGCCTTTGTCCGGACATAAAGATCATCCTTTGCGCAAGGTGTCCCCCTTTTATATGCCTCATAAATGCTGTTGCGGATGTGATATTGCTGGAGATGATCCATCTGTGATGGTTCGTCATCCCCGGGCTGTTCGCTCTCCCTGATATTAAGGTCAATGCCAACGACCTTCTCGTAATAGTGCTTGCACGGGCTCTCGAAGAATTGCAGGAGTTCCCTGACGCTCACGCATAGAACGGGCGCTATACCTGCCACAATCGTTCCCATCTCCTTTGTGTCTGCGACTTGGCCTGTGCCGCCAATGGCGACTATTCCGCCCCGCTCCACGGTGTCCGCCTTTTTGCCGTATAAGTTCTCTGCGATCTTGCACCAGGACTTGGATGAAGAGCGCGGCAGTCCGATCTTTCCGTCCATGAAATAATCCTGGCTGAACGGATGCAGCGGGTGCTGGACTGTGATCGAGTCTTCAATTTTTATCTTGTCAGTTTTTACACGCGAACCGAGGTAGGAGAGCAGTTCGCCTACAAGAATTGACGGAGGCATTTCCTGCTTGTCCGTGTCGCGTCTTCCGGTGTAGCTGATGAATAGTTTTTCCCGTGCGGAGAGGATTGCCTCCAGGAAGGCGTAGCGGTCGTCGTCCTTTCCCCAGCGGTCGCAGAGGTGGCGCGTCTTCGGATCCATGAGGTCAAATCCGAGCCTCTTGTCCTGCCTGGGGAATATGCCGTCGTTCATTCCGAGCATGCATACGATTCTGGACGGGACACCGCGCATTGGCTGGAAGCGGCAGAACGTGAGCATTCCACAGCAGAATTTCCCATCGTTTGCTTCGCCCTCGATGCGTTCCTTCATCCACATGGCGGCCAGATCCCAGGAAATCTCCATGTCCAGAAGTTCGGCGGTCTCCAACTGCGTCCGCATGGAACCTAGAGTTCTTCCAAGGGCAAGGACTCCGTCGTCCTCTCTGGAAGAAGGCAGGAAGCGTTCGGAAATTTGTTCGAGAACTTCGAGCCATTCGGAGCTTTTTCTGACCTTGCCTTCGTCAATGGTTTTCTGAATCCCGAAGAGCGACTCCATCCAGTCCGCCACTAATCCGATGAGCCGCGAATAAACTTCAGCGTCTTCCAGCGGCGCTATTGGCACTTCCGGATTGGAGACTCCGTTCTTGTGCGGAGGATTGAAGCACGGAGGGACGGCCTCATTGCCGGCCTCCATCATGACGGCGCCGAAAATCAGGCGTTCAAGGGCAAACCGCCAGCTGTTCTGCCGGAATTTGCAACCGCTTGTTTTCTCCCGGAATGCATCGTCAATGCCCCATGCCACCCGTGCATCCTTGAGCAGTCGTTGAAGCACGTCCCAGTCGTCATCGGAAATCCCTGCCATATCGCGGATTTCCTGGAAACTCCATATTGCAAGGACTTCGCTGGCCTTGAAGCGGCTCCCCAGAAGCCTGACAATGGCAAGAAAGGCTGCACAGCTCGGATATTCACGCGTCAGAGTCCGGTCGGCAATTGTAAATGGTATCGCCTTTTTTGCGTAGGGGCCGCCACCTCCGAACACTGCCTCGATTGCAGGCGCATATTGTTCCATGTCAGGAACATATACCATGATGTCTCTCGGAAGAAGCGTTTTGTCATTGTTGAAGGAGCGGATAAGAAACTCATAAAGTGCCTCGGCCTCCCGCAGTGGCCCATAGCAATTGTGGACGCTGATCGAGTCGTCTCCGGGAAGAAGGTCAATCGTATTTTCAGTTTTCGGCTGGATGTTGTCGAGTATGTCGTCCTGCAGCCTGTGAAGCAGACGTCGCGACTTGCCGTTGCTGCTCCAATGGTTGTCCTCCTCGACTCCATCGCAGTTGATCAGGAGTCTGTGGAGTTCGCGGCCAACCCGTCCTAGGGAGCCGAGTAGCGGGTTTCCTGCCTCGTCTTTTAGAAGCTCCTGCATTGAACTGGCCAGATCCTCGCAGCGTCCGAAAATATCTTTTCCTCTGATTTTCCGGATTTCCTTTTCCATTGCTTTTTCGCTGATGGTACTATCCCATAACTCCCTGCATGGATTCATCCAGAAAAAATGGACCGGAACAAATGCGGATATTTTCTGCAGGATTGCGAGATGAGCAGGCGGCATCGCCGAAAGTCCGAAGAAATAAAGTGCCGGGAATTTGGACAGATCTTCCAGGACACCCGATGGATCATGGTGGCTCATGAAGTCCCAGAAGTAGTTGGAATATGATTTGGCGACGCCGCTTGATCTGATCACGGCGTTCCATAAGTCTCTCTGCCATTCTTCGCCGGGCTCCGCTTTTCCATCCTGCCACTTTTTAAGCATCTCAGGGCGGTAGCTCATATAACGGTCGAACAGCCTGGCAATCCTGTCCGAAATCTGGTAGCGCCTGATTTCGCTGTCATCCTCGTCGCCAAGAAATGCCTTGATGCTACGCAGGGCAGTCTCGTTCTCCAGTCCCTCGGACAACACCTTCATGACGATCCATTTCACGGATTCAGGATTGAAGGGAACTTCGGCATCCTTTAACGGAGAATGGAGATCTCTGCCTGCCAGATTGTCCATTGGCTCGAAGACCCATTTCAGCAAAAACTTTCCAGGGAAGAGGAGATCCATGTTTGCGGACAAGCCCCCATTCTCATGTTTCGCAAGTTCCTGCCTGAGCCAGCGCGCCATTCCACTGCTATGTATGACTACGGGAATTCTCTGAAAAGGGTCTTCCGGCCTGTTGGCGTCCATCACTTCCACCAGGGTTTCCGCGATATCTTCAAGCCGGTTGCCACTATAGACATTTATGCTCATTACAAGTTTCTCGTCTTAAATTTGTGAACTGCCATGTTGCTCTTTAATTAGCACAAAGGATATCTTCTACCGCCGAGGCGCAGAGAAACGCCGAGAAGAATCATTTCCGCGTTTAAATTCCGTCCGATAATATGATTTCGAAAAAATATCATCGCTGTGAAGCTTTTCAAGGAAGATGAATTGTTCCTTTCTCCTCATTCTTCCGCCTTCTGGGTTCTTGGATATTCTGCATTTCGCTCTTTCATGTTGTAATTAATACCATTAGGGGATAGGACATTTTGTAATCCGCAGGTCAAATCTCAGTAATGAGTCAGTTTTTTCTGGCAAACGGTCTTTTTTTTACTGTAGCCGCCCCCACCTGTCCCCCGTAGCTCCCTTGCGAAGGGGGATGTTGGGGGCGAACACGGCCAACATGGCCGTGGCTACAACAAATATAGCAACAAAGGCTTGTACGCGTTACCTTATGGATAAGGAAGTCTGAAATTGCAATTGACTATATCAGTTTTGCTAATACATTATACGGAATAAAACAACGAGAGGAGTTTGCAATGATCGGAAAAATACTCAGAAGCTGTGTTGCTGTGGTTGTGATGTGTGCAATGTGCACAACGGTACTTGCCGCTGAAATGGTTGACAATCCCCGCTATCTCGACTGGTCCAAGTACAAGCCAGGCACCTTCATAAAGATGCAGTCCACCACCGTAGCCGGCGGACAAAACATCAAGTCGACCATAACCACCACCTTGAAGGAGGTAACTGCCGATAAGCTCATGCTCGAGATGAAGACATCCATGGCTATTCCTGGCATCCCTGCTCAGGAAACATCCACGATGATGACCGAGCCCTCCAAGATTGAAAAAGCAAAGATCAAGCCCACCACTCCTGAAGAGATGCCGAACTGCAAGATACTCAACAAGGGGACAGAAGATTTGAAGATCGGCGACAAGACCTACAAGTGCAACTGGTATGAAATGGAGACAGAGCAGCAGGGGATGAAGATGACCAGCAAGTACTGGACCTGCAACGATGTCTTAGGTAAGGCTGTCAAAATGGAAGCAAAGATGACTGGCACCGACACCTCGATGGTTCTGGTCGAGTTCAAGGTCGTCAAGTAATTTCTTCAATTCGAAGGTATCCGCCTTGGCGGATGCATTACTGGCTTGACGTAGTGCCATTCCTTAGGTAGGATATAGGAGGTGTTTATTTTATGAACCTTATTCGCATTACAGTACTTTATTCGCTGATTGCAATTCTTTCTCTGTCTCTTCCCTCACTTTGTCTTTGCTCGGATAGTGCGAATCCAGTTTCAGATGAGAATAAGACAACTTTCCTTTCAGGATGCGAATACGACTATCCCCCATATTGTATTGTCTCCCCCGATGGGGAATCTGGCGGCTTCTCCGTGGAACTCCTTCGCGCTACCCTGAACACAATGGGAAAAGATGTAGTGTTCAAGGTCGGGCAATTGTCGGATTTGAAAAGCGATCTTGCCGAAGGCCGTATTCAGGTACTCCCTCTCATGGGACAGACTCCTGAAAGTGACCCTTTCTACGACTTCACTTTTCCGTATTTGACTATGCACGGTACCGTGGTAATCCGCAAAGGCACCAAGGACATACGTTCCTTCAGTGACCTGGATGGGAAACGCGTCGCCGTTCTGAAGGGGGACAATTCCGAGGAATTTGTCCACCGGGTCAAGCTCGATGCGTCCATTACAGCGTCAAATACCTTCGAGGATGCTCTCAGGGAATTGTCCGAGGGAAAACAAGATGCGGTCATTATTCAGAGGCTAGTTTTTTTCCAGCTGGCCAAGAAGCTCAGAATTTCGAATCTTGTCTCTGTCGGGCCGCCGATAAAAGAGTTTGCCCAGAAGCTCTGCTTTGCCGTTCGTAAGGGCGACAGCGAAATGCTCGGGATTCTAAATGAAGGCCTCTCCGTCCTGATGGCGGATGGGACTTTCCACAGACTCCAGGAAAAATGGTTTTCTGAACTTCTTGCAACAGGGAGAAATAAAACCCGCATTATTGTAGGAGGTGACAAGAACTATCCGCCATATGAATTCCTTGATGAAAAAGGAAAACCCGCCGGATACAATGTGGATCTCACACGCGCAATAGCCAGACGGATAAACTTGCATGTTGATATCCGGCTGGATGACTGGAACACTGTTCGGGAAGAGCTCAAAAAAGGTCAGATTGACTTGCTCCAGGGAATGTTCTATTCTGTGGAGCGGGATAAGTATTTTGACTTTTCAACCGCCCATATACGTGTCAGCCATGCGCTGGTCATCCGAAAGGGAAGCCCCATGCCGGAGCTGCCTGACGGATTGAGAGACAAGGCGATACTTGTGCAGAAAGGGGACATCATGCACGACTGGGTGATCGAACATGGATTGGGAAAGCTGGTTGTACCTGTCGCCAGCCAGGAGGAGGCTCTTCGTCAGCTTTCCGACGGCAAATATGATTGCGCGCTCGTGGGGAAAGTCGCCGCATACTACTGGATTGAGAAAAATGGATGGGACAATCTGAGTGTTGGGAATGCTTCCATTGTTTCACCGGAATACTGTTATGCCGGTTCTGAGGGCAGCAAAAAGCTCCTTGCCGATATTTCGCAAGGCCTGGCTGCTCTCGGCAAGACCGGAGAATACCAGCGGATCCGCGACAAATGGTTCTCTCCATATGAAAAATACGAGATCGGTCCTACTAGGATACTTAGATATTCACTGTATATCATTCTTCCCCTGGTGGTGCTTCTCCTAATATATGTTTTCCGGGCGAACAGATTGCATCGCCAGCCCGCAAAGGCTACAAAGGTGCTGAGAGAAAGCGAAGAACAGTAAGGTGCGCGCCTCTCCAAGTTCAGAGTTCCTGTCTGCTATTGGTTCACATCGAATGTGATGGTATCCCGGCCAATTCCGTTGTCTATGACTATGTTGTGGTCAGTCGCCGAGACACTGTCCCAGTCCGAGGGCAGTCTCTCTGGAATCTCCACCGCCATCTGGCTGAGTCCGGTAGTGGAATTCAGATCCATGCAACTTTTGCCGGAATTGCCCTTATAGTCCGGATATGCATAGGATTTCTCAACCTTGCAGGATTTTGTCTTGATTATCGTTCCTGTTTCTCCTTTGACCTGATACTCCAGCCACACCCTTGGCGCCTTGGTTCCGAAATATCTGCCCTGAACATATATTACGGCTCTGGCATTGGCAGTGGTTATTTCTGTCCCGAACGTATAGGTGCTGTCTGGAAACACTCCGGTTATTTTTGGTGGAACAAGTGTAAGATCTCCGCCGTCGAACGGTCCGCTGTTGCCGGCCGAGTTCTTGGCCGAGATCCAGAAATCCGTCATTGGAAGACTATCAATCTGGACGAGCGGGATATAGACTGCGGCGGTCTGGCCCGGAAGAATTTTCCTTTTGTCGTACAGACAGATTTTTGCTGCCCACTCGTGGTCAAATGAACTTGGAGCCTTTTTGTCAAAGTGGACTTTCAGGTTCGCTTTCTTCAGGTTTGTCTTTCCCGTATCTTTTATAGGATCGTAATAGGTTCCGAAAGCTTTGGGCTTTCCGGAAAAACTAGTGTCAGCGAAGGGACTCCCTTTTCTGTCGTTCCCGAGATCCACAGCATTCAGGGTCGACACTGCCCCGAGGGTGACTGCGGAATTCGCAGAAATCCGGGTGGTGTAGTCGGCGACTGTCCAGCTGTTGTCGCTCGTGTTGAGCGAATAGTATTGGATCGTCATGGCGTTGTTCCCTACCGTTGCCAGCGAGAAGCCAAAGAGGCCGTTGGTGTAGAGCATTTCAACTCCCGGATCAGGATCGTTCACGACCGGATCCAAGGGCGCTCCGCCGTTGCCTGCCAGCAATTGAATGATGCTGTCCCCGTAGCCATTGGTGGTGCCGGCGACGGTTTCGTTGTGGATGTGGCCGGTCAGATAAAGCTGTACACCGTTGGTGCCCAGCATGTTCCAGAAATTAGTCCGGGTCGTGAGGCCGGCGGCAGTGGTTCCGAAGAAATGCTCGGGGGTCACCTGTCCCTCCGTCATGAAGATTGGCACATGGGCCATGAAGATTTTGTATGGCGTGTCCGCTTGCTGAAACTGCTCGTTGACCCATGCCTGATCCAGGCTGTGATATCCCGCCTGGTCCGGTATCTGGTTGTAATAAAAATACTGGTCCGCGACAACGAATGTGACGTTGTTGTGGGTGAAGGAGTAGCTGAAACCTATCTGGTTGTCGGTCGAACTGTTATTGGGGCCATTGAGCGGCACGTAGGCGTTGAAAGCGTCGTAGTAGGCCTGCTTCAGTGCGGGAATGGTCGGTCCCTCGCCGTCGTTGTTCTCATGGTTGCCACGCACGGTGTAGATCGGGATCCCTGTGCCTGTGGAGTAGTTGAAGACCGGCTGCATTGCCGTCTTCCAGTATGCAAACTGAAGTGCATAGTCATTAAGAGGGGAATCCGATGGAATGTCATTGCCGTTGCACAAGTCGCCGGCCACCATCACAAGATCGGGATTCAGGGAGGCTATCTTCTGTGCAATCACATTCAAGTTTGTGCTTACTCCTGTGGTAGTTGTACTTTTTTCACCCCGGGTGTCGCCCAGCATGGCAAAAGTCCAATCGGCTTTAAGTACCGGCACGCACAGAAACAATGCAGCCGCCAACACGACGAACCTTGAAACAAGTTTAATTTTCATGGATGAAGACTTGAGTTGCATTCCGATATGTGTTTTAATTTTCATACTCCTTTATTCCGTGATGTTTTTGTTTGCCATATCTTTTATACTGCGCTAGGTTAAGGTTATAATTTTCAATATTCAATTCTCAACTTGAGAGTTGAACATTGAACATTTTAATAAATAACCTAATAAATTATACTTTCAAAACATATCCCAAAATGGAATTTTTACCATTTCTGCAAACAATTTATACCAAGTTACAATCAAAAGGCAAGTCGATAAATTGCAATGAAACCTACTGTAGCCGCCCCCACATGTCTCGCCGTAGCTTCCTTGCGTAGGCGGATGTTGGGGGCGAACACGGCCAACATCCTACTATGCCAAGGCTTCGTAGGACAGGTGGCCATGGCTACAACAAATCCACACACATTGTTGCTATTCCATTGATTGCAAATTAGTATTACGGGAAGATTCAGATCCCCAAATTATTTCATCATCGCACCTTGTCTTTCCCTGGGATCAAATCCAGGAGCAGCATTGGTAGGGGTTCACCCCATGTGGACGTAGGGTTTCACCTAATAGCAGGCAGCCCAGCCACTGTCTATCGTATTGATGCGTATTCTGTATTTCATAACCTTAAGGATTAAGCAAGTCGAGAGGAGGGCAGAGAGCGTGTCCGACAAAAATCTACATGAAGGCTCGATTCGAGGCCAATCCGAAGACAGGTTGCAGGAAAACCTCAGGCGTTTTGCGACGGTGGAGATGTTGGCCGCTTCGGAACTCCGCTATCGCCGGCTATTCGAGACGGCCAAGGACGGTATTTTAATCCTCGATGCCGAGACCGGGATGATCGTGGATGTGAATCCGTTCCTGGTCAAGCTATTGGGGTTCTCGCACGAGATATTTCTCGGGAAGAAGTTATGGGAACTGGGATTCTTCAAAGACATTGTAGCCAGCCAGGCCAGCTTCGCGGAATTGCAACAGAAAGAATATATCCGCTACGAAAACAAGCCGTTGGAAACTTCTGACGGACGGCGGATTGAGGTGGAGTTCATCAGTAACGTATATCTTGCGAACCATCATAAGGTGATTCAATGCAACATCCGAGACATCACCGAGCGCAAAAAGGTGGAACGTCGTCAATCCCTCTCGGTGGAACTACCGGGCATAGTCAATAAGCATCTTGCCTTGCCAGACATGATCAAAGACATTGCTTCCGCAATCAAGAGAGGGACAGGCTTTGACGCCGTGGGTATTCGGCTGCGTGACGGGGAGGACTTCAAGTATATCGCACAGCAAGGTTTTTCCGAGGATTTTCTACTTACTGAAAATACTCTGATTGAACGTGCCGCAGATGGTGGGGTCTGCTGGGATAAAGATGGCAAGATCCGTCTGGAATGTACCTGTGGACTGGTCATTTCCGGCAAGATCGACACATCAAACCCTCTCGTCACGTCCGCCGGCAGTTTCTGGACAAACAACTCATCCCTCCTGCTGGATCTTCCTGGAGGCCAGGATCCGAGACTAAATCCCCGCAACCGGTGTATCCATGATGGTTACGGTTCCGTGGCATTGATCCCTATCCGTGCAAATCAGGATATCATCGGGATACTGCAGCTCAATAACCGGAGAAAAGATTCTCTTACACTCGACATGATCCATTTTTTAGAGGGGATCAGCGCAAGCATTGGCGTGGCGCTGATACACAGGCATGCGGAAGAGGAGCTGAAGAAATCTAAAGCACTCATCAATGCTGTCGTGGAAAATGTTCCGCTCATGATTTTTCTCAAGGAGGCGACAGAACTGCGTTTTGTCATATTCAATCGTGCTGGAGAGGAACTTCTGGGTTATGACCGCAAGGCATTGATCGGTAAGAACAATCTGGATCTTTTCCCTCCGGAGCAGGCGGCCCACTTCATGACCTCGGACCGGGAGGTGCTTGATGGAGAGACCGGCATATTGGACATCCCGGAAGAACCTATCCTGACGGCCAAGAAAGGCCAGCGGCTGCTTCATACCCGGAAGATCTGCATCCGGGGAGAAGATGGGGCCACAAAATATCTGTTGGGCATTTCCGAGGACATAACCGAGCGCAAACTGGCCGAGACGGAACATGAAAAACTGGAGTCTCAGCTCCGCCAGTCTCAGAAGATGGAATCAATAGGGCAGCTTGCTGGCGGAATCGCCCACGATTTCAACAACATGCTGTCTGTAATCAATGGGTATTCGAAAATGATCTTGGATGAACTTCCAAAATCAGACCTGAATTATTACCGTATCCAGGAAATCAACAAGGCCGGGAATCGCTCGGCGGATCTCACCCGGCAACTTCTTGCATTCGCCCGCAAACAAGTCATCAGTCCGAAAGTGTTGGATCTTAATGACAATATAGACGGCATACTCAAGATGCTGCGCAGGATTCTAGGAGAAGATATAGAACTGTCATGGAAACCCGCAGCCCGTCTCTGGAAAATCAAGATGGATTCTTCGCAGATTGACCAACTTCTGGCAAACCTGCCTGTCAACGCCAGTGATGCGATATCCGGTGTAGGCAAGGTGGTAATTGAAACAGGCAAGGCGGATCTCGATGAAGCTTATTGCTCGATGCACCAAGATTTCATTCCGGGGAAATATGTTGTGCTGTCGATCAGCGACAACGGTTGTGGCATGGACAAGGAGATACAGGATCACATGTTCGAACCATTCTTCACAACCAAGAAAGTTGGAGAGGGAACCGGTCTCGGACTTGCAACAGTCTTCGGAATCGTGAAGCAGAACAAGGGCAACATCAGTTTCTACAGTGAACCCGGGAAGGGCACGACATTCCAAGTATATCTGCCAAAACACGAATCGGAGGATGTGGAAAGTCATGAGAAATCTGAACCTGTCGAAATATTCAGAGGAAGTGGAACGGTTCTGCTTGTCGAGGACGAGCAATCACTGCTCCTGATAGCAAAGATATTGATAGAACGTCTTGGTTACACCGTTCTGAGCACCAGCAGTCCACTCGAGGCAATTAATATCGCACAGGAATACAAGGGGGACATTCATCTTCTTATGACCGATGTCATTATGCCGGAGATAAGCGGCAGCGATCTGCAAAAGCAGATCAGTGTTCTGCGCCCAGACATCAAGTGCCTATTCATGTCCGGCTACACGGCGGACGTAATATCGCATGATGGTGTCCTGATCGAGGGTATTCATTTTCTCCAGAAGCCTTTTACGGAGCAGGAACTCTCGCTGAAACTCCACGAGGCGCTATGTCCACACAAACAATAACAAGAGACAGTGTCAGGACGAATATTCTGGTGGTTGACGATGAATCCGGAATAAGAATGGTGCTGAGAGAATTTTATTCAAGGGAATTCAGTGTCAGCGTGGTTTCTTCCGCCGATGAGGCAGGCCGACTGCTTGAGGCAGACAGATTTGATATTGCCCTGGTTGATGTGAACATGCCGGGAATGTCGGGCAAGGAGTTTTTCGATGTGTGCAGGAAGCAGTATCCGGAAATGCAGTTCATGCTGATGACTGGAAAACCAGAGTTTGCCGATGCCATAAACTCTGTCAAGGATGGCGCATTCTATTACCTGCTCAAGCCACTCGATCTGAAATTACTGCATTCTCTGATTTTGAATGCTGTGCAGGAAAAGAAAAATGCCTGCGGAATAGCAAGCTACAATGCTGGCATAATAAAGAATCTTGGATCGAAATATAGGATTGTGCGTTCTCTGGGAGCCGGAGCGTCAGGAGTGGTACTTCTTGTCGAGAACAAGGAAAAATTATATGCGATGAAACTCCTGCGCTGCAACAATGCGGACAATAATTATTCGGACAAGATGGCGAGATTCATGCGTGAAGCCGAAATACTCATGAGGATAAAAAATGAACACGGTCCCGAGACGCCAACTCCCCCGGGATCTTCGACTTCCACGCCGTCCACTCGCGGTCGGGGTGGAACCCGACCCTCCACCGATAACAGAAAAACAAATACTGACGCATTTCGATTATCTTTTCAATGTCTTTCGGAATATTTGAACAGGCTGTTGATCTTTCCAGTTGCTTTTTTCGCGGTCTTGGAAGAATATTTAGAAAGATAGTCCCTTGCCTTGTCGGGATACTTGTTGTAAAGTTCGAGAGCTTTCATCTCGATTTTCTCCTGCGAATCGAACTCTTCATTTTCGAATTTGTCCTGGACACGCTTCACTTCATTGACCACGACATCCCCATATCTCATGTCAACTGATTTCGATAGTCTTCTGCAAGCCCAGTATGCGGATTTTTTTGTGAATTGGCTTACTCCGGTCTGATATTCTGCCGGGACTTCCAGACTTCCCATATACCAGGGCGTGTAAATGCTTGTGCATGGAGTCGCCATTGCCCTCCAGCATATCCCCCCTATGTCGGCTGGAACATCCTGTCCATTAATCTTGACCCTCGACTGGATGACGGTGCTTATTTCAGTGTCTATGCGGCACAAAGTCCTCTCGTCGGTCAGATGCGGCGAACCTTGTATGTGGCCGTATGTCAAATCGTATGGAGTGCCTTCGTAATGATCTCTCCAGATTGACATTACGAGTTTAGGATCAACCGTCTTCGCAGCGATACGATCGTTCAATAGCTCATTGACACGATCTACGCGTCGTGTGTTATAGGGGTCATTCACCTTGTCGGGATCGGCATAAACATCAGTGAAATTAAAGTCTCCGGAGCCACTATACCATGTTTTGCCTATGGCATAACTGACAAGATCGGCAGAATACTTGAAATTTGGTGAATTGAAATCAACCACGCCTATATTGAAGATGTTTGCTCTTGCCAGCGAAGTTGTCTTGTCCACTCTCTGTGCCACCCACTGCCCTTCCTGTGTAATCTCCACCCACCAGGCATCATTGGGGTCCGTCACTCCATAAATTGATCCTGAATCGGCTCCAAGCTTGTATTTCGATACCAGGCTTCCTATCACATCAACCGCCTCTTCGGCAGTTTTAGCCCTTTCAAGCGCGAACATTGTGAATTCCGTCCAGATAATCCTCCCATGCTGGTCCGGGTCTTTTTCCGGTTTTTTTCGATAAGACATGTTGTTGACCACGGCCACCAGGTTTTCATTGATGCCGCTTGTTATGGCGCCGGGACTGTAGCTTATGTCGAAAATTGTCGTTCCGGTATATGCATATGTTTCTGGAACCTGCGGAACTTCAGCCCCATAGAATGTCGTTACCACTTCCGTTGCGTAGGCTTCATGTTTCGCATATGGAGTGTAAAAATAATGATGGGCGCAATAATTGTACAGGTCTTCATTGTGCGCCAGCATCATGGACCCGTCTGCCGTGTACTCTTTTATGAGAATCATGGAAGTGCATTTATCCCTGAGAAAGGATGTTTTATTTAACTTGTCGGCAAGCCCGTTCTGTTGCTTGAAAAATTTGCCAGCCATGAATACGGAGGCAGTTAAGAAAACGAAAACAGAAACCGGGACGACAATTTTAATAAGATTTTTTTTAGACATTGGGGCAACTCCTTATAATTAAAAACTTATGTAAAATCCTAAATCCTAAACAATAATGAATCTCAAAATCCAAATATCGAAACAAAAAATGCAAGCTTTCCATTTGATTTATTCAGTTTTAAATTTTGAGTTTGAATCATTTGAATTTGTTTAGGATTTCGACATTCGGATTTCGGATTTGTTTTACGTTGTGGGCAAAGCCCACCCTAGTTTACTTTTTCGGGGCCACGGAGAAAAGTGTCCAGGGATTGTCATTCAGAGCCCGCAGATATGGCTTCTGCCATGCGAATTCCGGATGTGCATTGAGGAATTCATCCCATGTGAACGTGCTCCCGTCCGTATGGTCGAACCTGCCCCAGATGCTCATCTGAGCCGTCAGTTCCGATGTCGCAACCATACCGTCGCATGCGCCTTCCGGTGCTGGAAGCGGTTCATAGATCTCCCATCTCGACATGATGGCATTTGGCCCCGGAGTAAACAGCCCGGTCAGCGGATCAATCTGGTCGGAGAGGAACTCTTTCGCCTTTTCAATCTCTATCTGCCCCTTGTTGGCGTCCAGCATGGAAAACCAGCGCATGCGTCTTGAACTGGAGGAGTTTGCGCATTTGAAACTGAACGGCCATAAGCCATTGTTGGAGACATCCCATCGGAAGTGCCCGTCGTTCACTTCTCGAATCATCTTTGAGTCGTCCACATAGTTTTCCCCGTCGTAGTAGCCGTCCATCGAGCGATAGAAGGCCACATTGTTGTAGACGATTTCTATTTTTGCGATCTCGTTTGTCTTTGTGTCTCCGACAAGCCAGGAGCAGGGGTAGCCGCCATTGTTCCCGGTGAACATTGTCTTATAGAAAGCATCTATGCTCTTAGAATACTGGGTCGCCTTGCGCATGCGGATGAATTCGGGGATGCCGCCGGTGTCGAAGCCTTTTACTCCTGCGATAGTCGTCTCGGTAATCATTAGCCCATAGGAAGTTATGGCAACATCGGTCCCGCTGTGTATGTAGCCTGGACCACCTTCCTGCATCAGAATCCTGGCGCCCCTGCTAGGTTTTATGTCAAGGATGATGTTACTCCTCTGAGCAACCACGTATGCGTCCCATGTGTTGTGGGCGATGACGATCTTGCCGCTTTTCGTGGCCGACCCGGTAGCGATGAAGGCTGAACACCTCGTCCTCTCCCTTTTCGTTGACAATCCGCGGGGAACAAGATTCCGCTTCGTGCCGGATGTGTCAGGCAGTGAGTCGTAGTATGTGTCTATCTCCATTCCCGCATTAAGCGTTATTATGTCGGTCAGATCGTAACTGCTTATCCCGGCCTTGGTCAATCCCGTGATAATTCCTTTCAGTTCGTCGAGATATTCCCTTTCCTTTTCCATGTTTGGAATTATGAAATCTTCGGAGGCCTTCCGGTAATCCGCCCATGAGTGCTCGTTTTTTTCGCCTTCAATCTTGGCTTTCAGAAGCTTGAAGTAGTCGTCTATCTCGGCGGCGAGGAGATAGCCCAGCTGTTCGCCTCGTTTTTTTGCTCCTCCCTCGATGTGGACATATATCCAGCCATTCTGATCATTGCGGAATCCCTTGCCGTAGGTTATTTCGGCGGCACCCTGGCCGACAACAGGGACTGAATTCAACGCCAGAAGAAAAGCCATGACAATAAAAATTTTGGATACTGGTTTTTTCATTTCTGCTTCATCCTTAATGTTAGAGGTAATTGCAAAACTCGAGAAACGGTTCGGACAAGCCTTGCCCTAGATTTATAACAAAGAGGCTTTCAATCCGAGCATTGAAAAACACTGCCCTAAGTATATATCATTATGGTTGCAAAATCAAGAAGTGAAAATCCACTTCCCGAACGAAAAACAATATAAAAATATCTGTGGGCAGATATTTTTATCGGGGTAAAAGCAAACTCTGGCTTGAAAATATCCGATTTGCACTACATCTTAAATTGTCAACTCCTGATTTTATAATAAACAAATCCAAAGATTGAATTGTCGGATACAACAAATAATGAGAGGTACTAATATGGTTCAGCATCAAGTTTGACCGTGAGGAAATTTATAATGGCTGATGTCCTAGTTGATTCAAACATTTGGATTTTAAAAAAGGAAGCATAATTTGACATTATCATTCGAATGGCATCAGGAAAAGAGTGAGGAGAATCTTAAAAAGCACGGTGTGAATTTTGATGAGGCGAAAACTGTTTTCAACGATCCGTCTGCAATAACAATTTATGATCCGGATCATTCCGCAGAAGAAGACAGATTTGTTGACATTGGATTTTCTTGCAATGGACGTCTATTGGTAATATCCTATATTGAGAGGGGAAGAAATATTAGAATTATCAGTTGCAGAACAGCTAATAAAAAGGAAACTCTGGCTTATGAAAACAAATAAAACAGGCAAGATTGCCGAGATGAAAGCTGAATATGACTTCTCCAAAGGAGTCAGGGGCAAGCACTGCAAACAATATCGGGCAGGGCACAGCGTTAGAATAATCAGGGAAAACCAAGCGGATGAACATTGCTTTTTCTCTGAAAAAGATGGGGCTGTAATGCTCGATCCTGATGTGAGAATCCATTTCCCAAACGAAAAATCTGTCAACAAAGCTCTTAGAGCATTAATCCATGCTAAACGACCGGCGTATTGAAACAATTGAGGATAAAAGATTTTTTGCGAATCCCGCAAAAAAATAAGATGAAATTTTCCGTGGAAAATTTCATTTGCAAAGAAGATATTCCCCGTAGTCAATCAGCGCGACACGTTATAAATATTCAGTGAATATTTATCTTCATTCCCGACTTGAAAATAATATAAAAATATTTGCAAGCAGATATTTTTATCTGGCAAAAAGAAAACACCGGCTTGATAATATCCGATTTGCACTACATTGTTAGTAGTCAGTCCCTGTTATTGCAAACGAGTATGGGGGGGGTTGTCTAAATAAAATATGAAAGAAAGCGAGGTCTTCTTTAATGTATACTACAGTTGAAATCAAAGTGGTAAGCGGGCGCACTCGTAAATAATATAAGTGGATGAAAATATGAAGAGCAAGGTGTACATAGAGACAAGCATTCCAAGTTTTTATTATGAAATAAGGACACAGCCAGATATGGTAGCCAGAAAAAACTGGACTATTGAATGGTGGGATAATTGCAGGCGCAGCTTTGAATTGGTCACAAGTCTTCCAGTTATTGATGAACTTGAGTCAGGAAGTCATCCCAGGAAAAAAGAAGTCCTAGAACTTATTTCTGACCTTGATATCTTATCATTGGACGCTCCCATTGAGAAAATAGTTTCAGAATATATAAAGGCAAAGGTTATGCCGAGTAATCCAAAAGGAGATGCTCTTCATCTCGCCTTGGCCTCCTATCATAATTGCCATTTTCTTTTGACTTGGAACTGCGCGCATCTGGCAAATGCCAATAAATTTGAACATATCCGACACATAAATACCCTTCTTGGCTTATGTGTTCCAATTTTAACAACCCCTGCTGAGTTAATGATTTTAAAGGAGAACAAAAAATGAGCAAAGACATTGCAGTTGAGGAAATCAGAGCGGTCAGGACGAAGATATCTGCAAAGTATCATCATAATACAAGAGAATTGCTTGACCATTACAGAAAAATGGAAAAGAAATACAGGAACAGGATCATTTCAACAAAAAAATCTTTGAATCATAGCCTTGTTTAATATTACGCAAACCAAGATTTTTTGCGAATCCAGCAAAAAAATAAGATAAAATTTTCTGCGGAAAATTTCATTTGCAAAGCAGATATTCCCCGTAGTCAATCAGCATAACTCGTTTTTCCGGCGTGAGACGGCTGAAAACAATCTTCAGCCTTTTGAATTCTCCAAGTCCTTCCGCATAATCCTTATCTGATTTTTCAGAAATCCCGGTTAAATTGGACTTATCCGGTTTTCCCGGTATGTTCCCACACTTTTCTTCAAGCTCAAGGAGCTTTCTTCTGGCATAATATCCAGGATTTCGAAAGCCGCTTTTCCAGTTAGTCACTGACTGCCTGGCGACACCGCAATATGTGGCAATTTCAGACTGGGACATCAGAAGATCTTCCTGTATCTTCCGTATCCTCTCCGGCCAATTGTTTTTTTCTTGATCTTTCATTTTCCGATTATTAGAAACCAAGGCGGGGATAATATCAAAAAATGTTGATAATAATGGACGATAATGTTTGACAAGAGTACAATTGAAGCATACATTAGTGATAATTTGTCTGTATAAGCAATTAATTTCCGGGGGAACCCTCAAATCAATGATAGGGGAATCACAAATAACAGGATCGCCGACATCCCTGCCGGCAAAAGTATGCCACTTTCGCCGAAAGTGGCTCATCGAGGCGTTTTCCACCATTGTCCTGCGGACTATGGCGGACAGGTCGGGAAAAACGCCATACTCAAAAGCGGTAACTTTACATGCCCGCCGTAGCCTTGGCGTAGGAGGGAGCGTCGCACAGTCTGCGCTTTGAATTTTGAGTGAAATAAAAGAAATATTGAATAAAAGGGGGAAAAAGAAAATGAACTTTGAGATGGTCAAGGAAGTTTCAATCTTAATTGGAGTAGTTGGAACGATTACAACATTAATTATTGGTCTGGTCAAATTTAGACTTTACTCGAAGCAGAAGCATTTCGAAAGATTTCAAGAATTGAGAAGAAAGCTAACTGAAAATGAAAAATTAAGACAGATATGCGATTATTTGGACTTTAAAGATCCGAAGATAGAAACAGTTGATTATAAAGATAAATATGATTTTATTGGGATATTTGAAGACATTGCAATCATGATGAATTCAGGGCTAATAAAGAAAGAAATCCCTCAACCCTATACAGAGATGGAAGCACCTGCAGGTATTATAGAAAGTTCTCAAAACAACTAAAATAGGAGAATATTAGATGTCTACTCGACACTTAAAACACGGTCTGAGGATTATATTTGCTGTCGCATCGGGCTTCTTTCTTTTGGTCTTCGCACATCAGGATGCCAATGCAATGCCAGCGTGTCCCGAACCCGTAAAGATGCAACAGCCAAATGGCCAAAATATTCAAGTGTATCTAAGGGGAGATGAGTTCCTGCATTGGAACGAAGATGTTAATGGGTTCACAATTCTCAAAGACAGTAAAACTGCTAGCTGGGTCTATGCGGCTAAAGACGTAGCGGGCAATCTTGTGCCGAGTGCAGCGGTGGTAGGGCGAGATGATCCAAGGCAAGTCGGGATATCGCAGCGTCTGCTTCCGGATGGGGCTGTGGCTAAAAGCAAAGTCCAGCGTTCGGCACGCTCACAAGTTTTTTCCGAGGATGGAGGACCAGTAAAACTTCCGCCGACGGGCACGATGAAGAATCTTGTGCTTCTCGTGGAGTTTGCGGACAAGCCACATTCTCGCACGAAGGCCGAGTTTGAGGAATTATTCAATACTATAGGATACACCACGGACGGGGCAGCGGGTTCGGTCAAAGACTATTACAAGGAGGTCTCCTATAATGCGCTAAGTGTCGAATCTACGGTAGTAGATTGGATTACCTTGGACAATGGCTACGCTTATTATGGGGCGGACAGTGCTGGCAATGATATTAGACCACGGGAAATGGTCGCGGAAGCGCTTGCAAAGCTGGAAGCCAGCGGATTGATTTCTCCTCGATGGACGCAGATAGCGACGGCTGGGTTGATGGGTTAACGGTCATCCATTCTGGTGGCGGTCAAGAGTATGGCGGAAATGATGCCAACTATATCTGGTCTCACAAATGGCAGATGATCACCCCGGTGACTTACGATGGCAAGAGCATGAGTTCCTACCACACGGAACCCGAGCGTCGTGGTTGGGATAGCAGTCCTGGCACTCAGGGCATCACCCGCATTGGAGTGATCTGTCATGAGAATGGCCACTTTCTCGGTTTACCCGATCTATATGACTATGGGTACGACAGCTGTGGTGTCGGCAACTTTTGTCTGATGGCAGGCGGCAGTTGGAATGGGAATTATGGAACACAGCCCGCCCAGATGAGTGCATGGTGTAAAAAGGCGCTTACTTGGCTCACCCCCATCGTTGTGACTTCTTCTGGAACATTTTCGGTGCCGCGAGTTGAAGATAGTCAAACTGTATATCAGTTGAATGGTGCCTTTCCTTCCACCCAGTACTTCCTTATAGAGAACCGGCAAGGCTACGGATTCGACTCAAGTTTGCCCGGAAGCGCACGTGGGCTTCTTGTCTGGCATGTGGATGAAACAATAAGTAATAATAACGATCAGACACACTACAAAGTTGATCTTGAAGAAGCCAGCGTTACTCAGCACTTGGAGTTGAACTCAAATACAGGCGATGATGCAGATTACTTCCGTTCTGGAACCATGACGACTTTCAACAGCAGCACGATCCCGAACAACAATAGCTATGCCGGAGCTTCCTTAGGAGTAGAGGTTAGTGCGATTTCAATGTCATCTAACTCCATGTCATTTACTACCGTTGCCGACGATACCTACTCCATCTTTGGCACCATCACACTCGACGGAACTGGCATGGCGGGTGACACAATTAATCTTACTGGTGCATCAACTGCAAGCACAACAACAGCGGCTGACGGAACATACACTCTGTCAGGTCTTGCCAATGGCGGTTACACGGTAACTCCTTCTCGCAGCGGATATACATTCAATCCGACAAGTCTGTCATTCAACATAAGCGGAACCAATGCCACCAGCAAGGACTTTACGGCAAGCCTTACAAGCCTCCCTAGGCTCCTAATCCAGGTTGAAATGCTGAGGAAGTTGACGAACTGCGGAGGAATCCTGTACTTTTTCGCTGAAGATCCGAATACCGGCGACACGGGGCTCTACAAAAGCGATGGCACACCGGGAGGCGCGGCTCTTGTCATTAATGTCTACGATGATGGCAACCCGGACATGTTCTCTGGGAAAATATTTCCAAAAACCAGAAAGGGAAAGTCCCTTCCAAAACCATCCGGCAAAGTTTTAAACGCCAAGGCGAAGGCCAATTTGGCAAAAGCCGCCGGTAAAACTGCTGGAATCAAATCCATGCCTGTAGTTGGAAGTAATTTTTTCTTTTACGGCTACACAGATATTAGTGAGGGGCTTATGAAAAGCGACGGCACCACTGCGGGAACGGTAATGGTGAAAAAGGACATCTCGATATATGGGGAAATGCTTGTCCTTGGTGGTTCCCTTTATTTCTATGGTGAGAGTTATGCTGGATCTTATGGATTGTGGAAGAGCGATGGAACTTCTGGAGGAACTGTCCCCGTAAAGACAGATATGGAGATAGGCGATGGCGAAACGAACGGGTTTGCGGCCCTGAACGATAAAATTTATTTCTGTGGGTATAATGCTTTGTCCGATCTGAGCGGTCTCTGGGCAAGCGATGGCACCGATGCAGGTACCGTATTGTTAAAAACTGATCTTTTTGTTTATGGAATACCAGTTGCCTATAATAATGTTCTTTTGTTCTCCGGCGATGATAGTTCCAGTCTTACCAGTCTTGGATTATGGAAGTGCGATGGTACAGCGGAAGGCACAGAGATGCTGAAATCGTTTGAATTTATTGGCGAAGAAATGAATGGAAGGTTTGTTTCGGCTGAACTCAATGGAAAACTCTACTTCCCCGCTGAAGAGTCAGGCTATCCCTGTCTCTTTGTCACTGATGGCACCGCAACAGGAACAAGCATGGTAACAATCCTCTGCGTGTATAATGAAATGAAAACAATCAACAACACTCTTTTCATTAGTGGTGATGATCTTGTAGACGTTTACGGACTCTGGAAGAGTGATGGCACTGCAAATGGAACCGTTGCGGTGAGGTCAAACTTGACGATTGGAGATGGCATGGCAAATCGGTTCACCGATCTTGAAGGGATCCTATACTTCCCGGCCTACGATGACAGCGATGAGACTGGCGAAAATTACGGTCTCTGGAAAAGCGATGGAACTTCTGGAGGAACAACCTGCGTCAGCACCGGATTGTCGATCGATGGGCAGATGGTCGCTATGGACACATCTCTGTATTTTGGTGCAATGGATGATATTAACGGCATCTCGGGGCTCTGGTGTCACGGTGGTGTGTTTCCTGCCAATCTGACGTTTGCATCCGATCCGGGAGGAAAAGCGACGGTCACACCATCGAACGGGGAATTTGATACCTACACGGAAATCGCCATCAAGGTGGTACCAAACACGGGTTATTTCTTTATTGAATGGATAATCACTCCTGCCGATGCCGGCACACTGGGGAACCCATACAAGAAAGAAACAACTTTCACCGCCTACAAGGATGCTACGATAACGGCCAAACTCACAAATACTGTACCGGGGGAAACCGTAGATGTCATGATGTCCGTATCGCCAGTAGCGGGTGGCACGACAAATCCAGTTGCAGGCATTCCTTTCGAGGTTCAAACGGCAAAGGCTTTTAAGGTGTATGCATCTGCAGATACAGGCTATTACTTTGATGGTTGGACCGCAACTAACGGCTACGTTGAGTTTAGCGACAAAACGGCCCGTGTCACTTATGCAACTGTCTATGCCTCAACTGCCACAGGAACTCCTGTTACTCTAACTGCGAATTTTGCAGACATCCCGGCGAATGCCATTCTTACAATGAAGGCCAGTCCGTCCTCCGGCGGAAGAACAATTCCGGGATCCGGTTCGATTCCGACAAGCAAAGCTACTCCCATTTCGGCGACAGCCACAAGCGGCTGGTATTTTATAAACTGGGAA
>CAIQLG010000391.1 GCA_903872565.1 uncultured Lentisphaerota bacterium
GCCTTTGAAGAATTTCCGCTCAATGGGTGTGCAACGCTGTACACGGCGCCGCAGAATTTCGGTCCGATGAGTCTGCTGGCCGTGGAACCGACCGGCTACAAGGCCACGATGATTGGTTTCCCCTACGATGATCTCGAATCATGGAGGGGAATCTATCCGGAGGATATCTTTGAGGAGCAGTTCCGGAAATTAAGCACTGGCTGGGCAGACGGATTGAAGCGGCTTTCCGAGGCGGGCAAAATTATTCCATCAGACAGGAAGGCTGCATTTGAAGATCTTGCGAATGTCGCAGAAGCCGCCTATTGCCATTTCCGCAGCACATATCTCCAGATCCGCTTTGTCCGCTTGAGAAATGCCGGCAACTGGAAAGCAATAAGTACCGTGCTTGACGAGGAAATTGAACTTGCACGACGTCTTTATGCAGTCGTGCAGCGCGACTCCAGGACAGGTTTCGAGGCCAGCAACCACTATTACTATACAGCCAACGACCTGAAGGAAAAAATCCTCAACTGTGAGCAAGTTCGTGAAGCTGTACGGCAGAGAGGATGATTATTAAGTTGTTCGCTGGAATGGTAGAAATGCCATTTCGGGGTATATTTAACAAGAAAAATAAAAGATGACGTGACGGACAAAAAGGCCATCGCGGAATCAGGAAAGGAATTTGAAAAATGACTAAAAAAGCCTTGATGTCGATCGGTGCACACGCAGATGACATTGAATTCACTACGGCGTCAACACTGCTCAAATATATGGAGCGTGGATACGAGGTGGTTTACGTCCAGTCCACCAATAACATATCAGGACAATGGAGCCGAATCCTGCCTGACGGAACCCGAGAAAACCGGACATTGCCGTGGTATGAAATCATGCCGCAACGCAAGCTGGAGGCGGCAAAGGCTGCGAGAGACGTATTCAAAACTGAACCTATCCATTTGAATCATCCACAGAGGCACTATACAGACATCAACTGCAGGCAGATCGACTTGCGTTACGGGAGTCCATGCCCTGATTGTGTCGCTCCGGATACGCCAACGATCATCACGGCATTTGAGCACAAACCTTCTGTGAACAAGCTGGCGGAACTGATTCTGGAAAAGGATACTGAGGCAATACTTACCCATGCTCCGATTGACAGCAATCCAGAGCATAGCTGCACAAATCTACTGGTTTACAGGTCATTCCTTGAGGCTCAGAAGAAAGGCTACAAAGGCAGCCTCCTATTCTGGCTGGAGGTTACCGCCACGGGGCGCGGAGAGACTTTTAACCTATGGAACACCTTTATCAACACCGACGGCTATTTTCAACGAAAGTTTCAGGCAATCGGCATTCACTCCTGTCAGGTTCCCAAACCGGAAACATTGGACTTGGAAGATGGTATCCGTGGGAAAATTTGCGGTTGCGAATCGGCTGAAGTCTTCAATGTCTGCCAGATTGGGGAAGACCGTAGTGGCGAGTTCATTCAGGAAATCACAAAGAATATTTACCATTTTCAATATGAGAGGATGAAAAGAGACATTTCCCATTAGCACCGATTTTCGTAGAAAAAGGCGAACCCTAATTTAGCCTCTTGAAGCTGTCTTTTCTCCCTCGCCGGGCGTTATCTGAGACCGTAACATTCGTCCTGACGGGGTGCGACAAGCACCATATTATGTCTACTCAACAAAATTTCAGCCAGTGCAATCGGTTGGAAATTATCAGTGGCTTCACCTATGTATCTGTCAAGAGGAACGGCGGGGAAATTACAAAATCCTGAGTTATTTCCGCTGTCCGGACAGACCAATCCATTGAAAGATGTTGACATCGAACATGGGAATTACGCTACCCGTCTGGAAATGACCGGGAGATGTTCTGTGTCTTCAAAATGCCAGCATTCCAGGTCCAATGCCGGAGTCTTCGATTTCGGGTTCTTCCTGAAAACGGCGAAGCTTAGGACCTTCCTCGAGAAATGGTCCAGGATGATCGCAATCCACCATCCGAACGGCCAGTGTTGTGGCAGGTGCTTCAGAAAGTTCCAGTCACCTGTTTGCCGACATGCCAATATCAGGGTAACTTGTCCTGATATTCAAATGGGGTCGTGTCGTGAAATTCCGCCTCTTTTGGTACAGAAGCCGGACACATGGTTAAAGTGCAGGATTTCCCGCACATTGAGTCGTCAACCGCCTGACAGGGGCCATTCCCGCCAGTTTAGACCAACGGACTATGGATACGGTCTGGACGGTAGTAATCCGGGATGGAAAAGAGACAGAAAATAAAAAATAAGTACAGAGATCGTTGTGAGCATTGCAAACATATCCTTCGCCAGTATATTACGGATAGAGGTAAGATAAAAAAGGCAGAAGCCTCGATTGTTTCAGCAGACTCTTTAGAACGGGAAGTAGCTATTTAGAGAAAAATAAAACTTTCTGAAAAATGAAAGGAGGAAGTTGAGAAAATGAATAATTATTCATCCGAACATCAGCGAATGGAAAGGCACGGGGAAAGCTTCCTGTGGACAGCTGTGAGTGCAAAGTTAACGCACGGCTTGGCATATGAGGTAAAGCCGAGAGCTTGCAAAGCAAGAAAAGGCTTTACTTTAATAGAGCTCCTTGTGGTAATTGCAATCATCTCCATCCTCATGGCGATGTTGCTGCCTGCACTTAAAAAAGCAAGGGACATGGCAAAACAGATCAGCTGCCTCAACAATCTCAAGAACATCGGATCTGCATGCACCTTCTACCAGATGGATTATAACGGCTGGATGCCGTCCGACATATGGCAGCCGGGGGGCAGCGAGACCCGCTGGTTCGAGTGGTGTTCCTACTTGCCTTGGCTCGGATATGTGAAATCGAAAAGCGGCCTCCTAAGTTCGGTGAAATGGAATGGTGTCCGATGTGACTATGCCTGCCCGGCAGTGGTGATGACTGACAGCCGCTTCTGTGGCGGATACGACTCCACCCTTGGCATGAATGGATTTATTCGTAGTTATTGGAGGCTCAAAGGCCCCCAATTTCCATTCCCCAGCAGACTTGCATATGTTACTGACTGCTTTGGCCCTTTTCTGTCGGCTGTTGATTTGCTGCAAGAATGCGACAGGCTTCGCTTTGACCACTTCCGTGCGGCAAATGTCCTGTATATCGACATACACGCCGATTTACGGAAACCCGCAACGATGAACCATGCTACTTACGCTTCGCCGTTCTGGAGGGGCGATGCTACAAGCCAAGCACCTGGTGGGGGTGAGTAGGAATGCAAAAGTTTCTACGCACTGGAAAAGAATAACATAGAAGAGGAGATATAAATTCCTTATTAATTGTCCAGTAATAAGGTTGACATAAGTCTGCTTGTAACAAAAGATGTAGCCGCCCCTATGTTAGGGGCGTCTTGCACGGCCAGCCGTGACTACGACTTAAAGAGGCGAAAAAAATCAACTCAATTTCAATTCTATTTTGAGTTTATTAGTAAATCCCGTACTTCCATGTCGGACGGCTCAGGAAATCAGAAATTATGCAATCAAATATAAAAGGAATTTGTACAATGAACAAAAACAACTGCGTCATCTCACTGAAAGGCATCCTGCTCTCGATACTGGGAAGCATCGCATTGCTGTCTGCCGGTTCTGTTCGGGGCGAAGCGTATCTGGTCAAGGACGGGAAGCCCTGTGCCGACATTGTAATCTCCGACAAGCCCACTAGGGCGGTCAAGCTGGCCTCTGTAGAACTACAGGCCTACCTCGAAAAGATATCCGGGGCGAAGCTGGCGGTCACAAACACGCCAGGCACAGACGTGCCAGCGCACATCTACGTGGGCCGGAGCGCGGAAACCGACAAGCTCAAGATCACGGACGAAGGGCTCAAATGTGGCTCGTTCCGGATGCTGTCTGGCAAAGACTATCTTGTGCTCCTGGGTCATGACAATGACTTCACGCTGCCCCAATATGCTCCCCGAGATTATAACGACATCCTGCGCGCAAACAAGGAATGGGACGCACGCACTGGCGAGCATTGGGGGAATCCCCTGTCGGGTGGCGCGTGGGGCTACAGTCCGAAGGTCGATCTATGGGAGTTTGACGAGCGCGGGACGCTGAACGCCGTGTACGAATATCTGCGGGGACTGGGCGTGCGCTGGTACATGCCTGGCGACCTGGGCGAAATCATTCCCGATCTGAAAACGATCGCGCTACCCCCAGTGGACAAGACCGTCAAACCCGATTTCCCGTACCGGAACCTGGGCGACTATGCACCTAGCTTCAGAGGCGGAAACAGGGATGGAATGCTGTATAAGCTGCGCTGTGGTTTCGATGCGACCTTGGGGATTCCCGGTCCACATGGGATGAACAATGTAAATGGACGGGAAGAGTTCAGGAAGGCTCATCCGGAATATTTTGCGCTCCGCAGAGACGGCCAGCGGGCAACTGGCACGGCCTCCGCAAAATACAATGATTACTACGCCTGTCTGTCGTCTCCGGAGTTTTTCGACAATACCGTAAAATACGCGAGAACCTTGTTCGATATTTATCCCGACATGAAATATCTCTCCCTCTGGCCGAACGACGGGTTTTATATCGGCAGCATGTGCCAGTGCGATTTGTGCCAAGGCAAGAGCACGCTGGAACGTGGGCCGGACGGCCATATGTCGGATTATGTCTGGGATTTTGTTGAGCGCGTGGCGCGGGAGCTGTACAAGACGCACCCGGATCGTAAGGTGATATGCGGCTCGTACGGCGCGTATAAGTTGCCTCCGCTAAAGATTGCCAAGTTCAGCCCGAATGTCATGGTAGGGATCGTCCAGCCACGCTATGACTTCAACAATCCCGAAACGCACGCCCAGTCCTTGGAAATCCGCAAGGGGTGGCTGGACAAGCTGACACCTGGGAATCTGCAGATTTACTGCCATTATCTGGCCAGCGGGTCGCATCTGCCAGCCTATTTTCCCCACGCGATTGCCGGGGATCTGCGTTCGTTGAAGAAACTTTCGCAAGGCGAGTTCATCGAACTTACCTATGGCGGCAGCGAAGGGGGAAATGCCGGCGACATGCACGCTCCGGGGTTCAATCATCTGAACGTGTACGTAACGGGTCGTTATTACTGGGACGCTGATCAGGACATCGAGACGCTGCTAAACGAGTACTACGAGAAGTTCTACGGCCCAGCAGCAAAGGAGATGAAGGCCTTCATAGAGTATTCCGAGGCGAACTGGCCACTCATGCGGACGAAGGTGGAACAAATCGACAAGGCGATCGAACTGCTGGCGGCAGCCCGTAAGGCCGCCGGTGACACGGTGTTCGGCAAACGCGTCGATCTTCTGATCGAGTATCTCCAGCCGATGAAACAACTGCGCGACAAACTGGTCACGAGAATGAAGGACGTTCCGAGAGCGGTGACCGTGGAACGTAAGAGCGCCGACCTCAAACTGGACGGCAAGCTGGATGAATCCTTCTGGAAAGATGTGCCAGTGTACGAGCTGAAGGACAACAAGGGCGGCCAGCCGCCCACAAACAAAACTACATTTCAGGTGGTGTGGGGGGACGACGAGACCATCATTTTCGGCATCCGGTGCGAAGAATCGGACATGAAGAACCTGAACATCACGACAAAGAAGAATGACGATTTTGGCATGTTTCCCTGTGATGTCGCCGAAATCTTCCTGGAAACCCAGGAGCACGCCTATTATCATATCGCGATCACCCCGGTCGGCGCCCTGGCTGACATTGACTGGACCGACAAGGGTCCAAATCTGGCCTGGTCATCCTGTGCCGAGTACGCCGCGTATGTCGGCGACACGTTCTGGAGCGCGGAACTGCGCATTCCCACGTTCGATTGGACCAAGATGGGGCGTGACTCCCTCAAGAAGGTGGAAGGGAAAAAGCCGGTCGACACGACTCCCTGGTTCTTCAATGTGTGCCGGCAACGGGTACGGGGCGAGGCAAACGAGCTTTCCGCCTTTTCCCCCACAGGGGCCGGATTTCTTCAGCCGATGAAGTTTGGAGTATTGATCGTAAAATAAGGGTTCAGGATTGCCCGGAGGTAGCCGCCGAGCAGGATGCCCCCGGTTCTTATTTATACTGAATTAGGTTCAGTTAATAATTAATTTTCAATATTCAATTCTCAAGTTGTTCTGCCTTAAACTTGAGCATTGAGCATTGTGTGTTGAACATTGAATATTTTAAATAATAACCCAAACAAAGTATACAACATTATTCGACAAAAGGAAAAAAAATGAACAAGCCCATGATGATGGCAGTTGTCGTTTTGTTATGCTCCGTTCTGGCGCAGGCTGATTATCTTTCCGACCGCAAGGCGGCACTGGCGCAGGTCCAGGCCGGCAAGGATGCCGAGGCGTTGACAGCCTTCACGAATATGGCGGCAAGCGCAGCGAGCGAGCTTCAGAAATCGGACGCACTGGAGCAGGCGGCCGGATGTGCGAACCGTCTGAAGCAATATGATCGGGCACTGGAGTTGGCAAAAGCCATTCCTATCCCGGCGGTTTCCAAGAAGTGCCGGATGAACATCCTTCAGGCGAACAAAAAATACAGCGAACTGATCGCCGAGTTCAAGACGGAGGATATCGATCAATGGCCGGAAAGCGCGAGAGGCGAAGCCTTTTTCAGCCGGGGTCAGGCTTTTGTTCAATTGAAAGACGGCCCGGCTGCGGAAGCGGACTTGAGAAAAGCGGCGGAGTATAGCCGTGAATACCATACGCCAGGGAACGCCTGGTTGATGCTGGGCGATACTTGCCGTAATCTCCTTAAAGATGACAAGAAGGCTCTGGCGGCCTATGGCGAGGGGATCAAACTGGTGTCGGGTGGAGGCGGCTATAGCTATACGTTAGCCGCTGTTTTGTCTGCGGCGGATATCCTTTGTAAGCAGGGAAAATATGACGAGGCACTTGCGGGATTGGGCAAGATCGACCTTAAGAAACAAACGGGGTATTGGGGTGTGGCTTTTTATTGCGCGTATGGGGAGACGCTGGCCAGCCAGGGAAAGAAGACTGAAGCCATCGCCAAATTCAACGAAGCCTTGGGCGTAAAAGACGCTACGGACGCGCAAAAGGCGGCATGCGAAAAGAGGGTCAAGGAGCTACAGGGCAAAACAGAATGAGTACCGCAATGGAAAAGGGGTAAAACAAGGAAAAGACATCGGGAATTGTTCACCGGAATGGTAGGAATGCAATTTCGGGGTATGTTTAAAAAGTGAAGATAAAAGAAGAAGTGACGGACAAAAAGGCCGTCACGGATTCAGGGTATAGAGAGTATAGGATCATATCATTCCATGTCTATGCCTGTGCCTCTCTAATGAATTTTTCGATCAGCCTGTCTATTTTCGCCGCGATATCCGCGTTCAAAGGTTCCGGCTCATAATTCGACAGGATGGCCCGGGCCTTTTCCTCCGCTTTTTCGCCCAATCTCTTTGACCCGCTTTTTTCCCATGCGTCATAGGATTCTCTTGTGCAAAGCTCCGGATAATAGACTTCATTGAAATGCTCCAGGGTATGTTCATCCGAAAGGAAATTCCCTCCCGGTCCGACCCGGTGGATCACCTCCATGGCCAGGTCTTCCTTGCTCCAGGAGATCCCTCCGGTCATATGCCGGATCATTTCGATCATTTCATTGCAGAAAACCATTTCTGCCAGACTGGAGGTAAGTCCCGAATCGATGAATCCGATATCATGGATCAGATTTCCGCCGGACAACGATTCCAAAAGCAGGGAGTAGACCGCTTCAGCCGAGGCCTGCTCATCAAACCCCTTGGCATCGGAACATCCGCCGGTGCTGAAAACGGGGATATGATAATAATCCCTGCCCATTTCGGTCAGCGCCGCGCTGGCCACATGGAATTCAGGCGCGTTGTATGCATGCGCGAAGGTTCTCATATCGATCACGGAAATGGTTCCTCCGTAGAAAAACGGCGCGCCGGGCTGCTTCAACTGATGAATCACCAGCACGCTGAGCAGTTCCGCATTTCCCTGGACAAGAGCTCCCGCCAGTGTGACCGGGCTTGTCGCTCCGCACATCTGTCCGACCGTGTGGATGATGGGAACCCACTTTTCGGCACACACCAGTGTTTTACCCAAAGCGTCCTCGGCATGCCGGAGCGGCGCAGTCGCTTCGGAATACACGGCGAGCAGGGGCTTTTTCCGCAGTTCATCCGCTCCGCCCATGACAGTTTCCGCCATCTCAATGATGTTCCGGATGTTTTTATCGTCATTGGCGCTTACGATGATCGGTTTTTTGGTGTTTCGCAGCATGGCGTCGAATTCATTGATATATCCGATGTCCGGATATTTGTCGTTTGCAATGTTCAACGACATGACAAAGTCGATGTTGGGAAGGGCATCCGCGACCTTGGCGGCATTGGCAACATCCTGTTTCACGCTGCTTCTGCGTTCGCCGGTAAAGGGATCCAGGGTGAAAGGACAGCAGGAGCCTGTGCCATAGTAGCTGTTTCTTCCTTCCAGAAGCATGCATCTCTCTCCATCTCGGTTTGCCATGACAATTCTCGACGGGACGGTGGTCAGCGCTTTTTTGACCAAGACTTCAGGGATCCGGACCAGGTTCCCCTCGAGAGTAGCACCGGCGTTCTTTAGGAGTGCAAGTGCTTCCGGATGCAGGATCTGAACTCCTGTATGCTCTAAAATTTCAAGTGCGCCAAAATGAATGTCCTCCATCTGGTTATGGGATAAATACCGAAGGGTCGGGCGTTGTTTCGTGAATTCCATGTTCCTCATGCTGTTTCTCCTTAACTGATAGGGATTTTTATTTTTACCATGCGAGATGATAAGCCGGGAGGATTGAAGATTCAATAGAAAGATACTGGGAAATAGTGAAAATCCCTCCTTTCCCCTCCGCTCCGGACGGAATGTGTTTGGCTGACGGCACCACCTGGGATTCAGAACGACTGACTTGTCCCACGTTTCTGGGACAAGGGCATCGAGTCCCCTGATCTCTGTTTTTAGCGATTGGCTGGTCGGTAGTAATCCGGAATGGAAAAGAAACATGGAATAAAAAATAAGGAAAAAGATCGTCATGAGCATTGCAAACATATCCTTACGCCGATATATCACACATAGGGTGAGGCGAAGAAGGCGGAAGCCGCGATTGTTTCAGCAGACTCTTTAGAACGGGAAGTAGCCATTCAATAGGAAAACAAACCTATCTGAAAAAGGAAAGTAGGAAGTTAAGAAAATGAATGATTCTTCGTCCGAACATCAGAGAATGGAAAGGAACGGGGAAAACTTCCCGTGGACAGCAGTGAGTGCAAAATTCACGCACGGCTTGGCCTATGACCTGAATCCGTGAAGGTCTTTTTGACCATCACATCTTCTTTGTTTTTTACTTTTTAAATACATCCCAAAACAGCTTTTTTACCATTTTGGCGAACCATTTCCGATTCTTTTTCCTTGCTTGACCTCCTTTCCATATTTTA
>CAIQLG010000392.1 GCA_903872565.1 uncultured Lentisphaerota bacterium
ATTCATATCGCCCTTCAGTCAATTTTTCAAAACACTCCTCAAAATATTCCTTGTCTTTACTTGCCTTTTGAATGCAATTCGGTATTAGGACTGGAAATACCTATCATCCCATTCACTGTTTTCTCCCGGACCTGAACGCCCTATCTACTATACGCATTTTTTTCTTCTTAATAAATCCCCATCTTTTTTTTATTACGTCCTTGATATCACTAATAATAGTGATATATTCCCTATATGAAAAACTCTGCAGATAAAATCATGAACAGGAGGCGTGCAGCGGTCGCCGCCGCCGGGAAAGAACTTCGCGGCGTCATCGCGGGTTCATTTTTCAAGCGTAGCCTGAAGGGACGGGTGCGTTATTGCCTGTCACGGATGCAGGACGGAAAACAGAGACAGACCTACGTGTCAGAAAAAGATACGGGAGCTGTGAAACGCGGAGCACGGCGCTACGCCAGGCTTATGGATTTACTGCGGGAAATCGGCGAATTAAATCTTGAACTAGTAAAAATGGGAGTTGATCTTGATTACTGACAATTTGGACGGGCTGCTGGACACCATGGCTAAAAACATCGACTTTGGACATAAGAAGCGAGACCTCTCCTTTCTTCGCCAAGTGCAAACCATGTGCCTGAACCCCGGTGGCACGGCGGCGGGGACGGCGGCCAGTCCGGCGGACATGATGTCGGCCTATCGTTTCGCCGGCAACTCCGGAATCGGGCTGGACAAGTTGCGGAAGGCGCGGATGGATACCACCCTTTCGCATGTCGTGGACGGGGAGACAGTGCTGCTGATAAACGACGTGTCGCTGCTTGATTATTACCACCACTTGAGCAAGGAGGACCGGCGGGACATCGGTGACGGAAAAGGAAAGGGATACGAGTACGTCTGCAATCTGGCGGTGTCACTGGAGCGGGAACAGACGCTTGGAGTTCTCCACGACTGCCTGATTTCCGCCGACGGCCCGGACGACATGTCGGAGATCGATTATTTCGACACTCCGCTGGTCAGAAACCTCCCGAAGAAAAGCATCGCCAAACTGCCTTGCAATCACAAACACATGATCACAGCCCA
This sequence comes from uncultured Lentisphaerota bacterium, assembly GCA_903872565.1. Classification (GTDB taxonomy): domain Bacteria; phylum Verrucomicrobiota; class Lentisphaeria; order Victivallales; family GWF2-50-93; genus CAIQLG01. The sequence continues at coordinate 1,072 of CAIQLG010000392.1, forward strand.
TGCGCTTCATGTCGCCGGCAATTCCCGTGGCATGAAGTTCATCAGCGTGGCTGACCGCGAGTTCGACGACTATTTCCACTTCCTCGCCTTGAAAGGCAATGGCATGGACGTGGTAATCCGCAGCTGCGCCAGCAGGAATGTCCAAATCATCAGACCAGATTGGCTCCCCGAGGAGGCCTTGGCTGACAAACTGGCGGGTCTGCCCCTAATTCCAGGACACGTCTGCGTCAACATGGATCAACTGGTCAGGCATGTCCCCCTGACCCATCTGAAAACAGTGTGGCTCGACAAAAAAGGGCGGCTCACCTGCGAAGGGTCAGAAGCCGAGGCAGTTCCGGTCTCGGTAGGCGCATGCAAGATTACCCTTTACAGGGATGCAAAGAGGGACAGGGTATACGTGAAACCTGACGAATATGTCGAGCTCAACCTTGTAGTTGTCAAGGAAACATGTCCACGCGGGGGACGGGAGCCAATACTCTGGGTATTGCTCACCACGCTTCCGGTTGGCTCCATGGAGCAGATAGCCAAGATCGTCCGGATTTACGAGCTCCGCTGGCTTATAGAATGTTTTTTTAAACTGCTAAAAAGCGGATTTGGTCTTGAAGATCTCCGCTTCGACGGCTCGGAAAAAACCGCCAGGCATCTCATTGTGACTACAATAGCCGCCGCCTTCGTGGGCGCGCTTAAATCCTCGATAGGCCTGGGTGCCGCGACGGAACTGG
>CAIQLG010000393.1 GCA_903872565.1 uncultured Lentisphaerota bacterium
AGAAAAGGCAAAGACGCATGGAATTTGAATGGAAATAAAAAAAGGCATTTTGAAAATTATGAATGCATTATTTTCTGCATATCTTCTTGATTTGCAACAATCCAGCAATCCATTTATCCAATAATCCATGGGACGATACTGGAAATTTTTAATATAATAATACTGGAGCCGTATGGGTGACAACAGAGATAATAGCTCCGAGTTGAAAGCGACACTTGATGCCGACATTGAGCGCGGCGGGATGACGATCACGCAGTTCATGTCAAGGCGCAGGATCGAGGGCGGAGTGGCGCTGGACGGGACGGGGAAGTCCTCCTCTTCCGCGGCATCCTCCGTGCTCGTCGACCAGGCCGGGCGGAAGTACGATATCGGCAAGGTCGTCGCGTCCGGAGGCATGGGCGCAATCCTCCAGGCGAAGGACATGAACATCCGCCGCACCGTCGCAATGAAAGTGCTGCTCGATCCGAAACAGGCCGACGAGGATCAGATCCTGCGTTTCATAGAGGAGGCGCAGATCACCGGGCAGATGGAGCACCCCAGCATTGTTCCCGTCCATGAACTTGGAGTGGATGCCTCGGGCAACGTCTTCTACACGATGAAGTTCGTCAAAGGCGTGACGCTTGACGAAATTCTCGACGACATAAAGGAGGGAAACGCTGAAACCATTGCAAAATATCCGCTCAATATTCTGCTGAACATATTCCTGAAGATGTGCGATGCCGTTGCCTTCGCGCACACGAAGAACGTTGTCCACCGCGACCTGAAGCCGGAGAACATCATGGTCGGCGAGTTCGGCGAGGTGCTTGTCATGGACTGGGGGCTGGGGAAGGTGCTGGGACGCAATGAGAATGAGGAAGATGCCGCACCTAGATCCGTTTCCAACTTGACACTGATCGACTCCGCCCGTGCCGGAAATGCCGGTACAGGCTTGGGGGCGATGACGCTGGAGGGGCAGGTCATGGGCACTCCGCTCTACATGGCTCCTGAACAGGCCTACGGCAGGGTGTCGGAGATAGACCATCGCACCGACATCTATGCGCTCGGTGCAATACTCTACCGCATACTTACGCTGCACCCGCCGGTCGATGGCGACACAGTCAATGCGATACTCGTGAAGGTCGTCCAGGGGAAGATAGAGCCGCCGACAAGATACGGGCGCAGCCACAGGTCTCCGCTCCCGCATCTCCCCGCAGGGCATGTTCCTGCGGCACTCTCGCATGTCGCGATGAAGGCGATGTCTCTTGAAAAGCAAGACCGCTACCAGGCAGTCAGGAACCTGCAGAAGGACATCGAGGCATACCAGGGGGGATTTGCGACAAAGGCGGAACGTGCCGGCTGGATAAGAAGGGGCATGCTTTTGGCAAAGCGCCACAAGGGATTGGTGGCCGCATCAGCAGTTGTCCTCCTGCTTGTAATGGTTTTCGGATCCTATGCCGGTTGGGAGTGGTACAAGAAGTGGGGCAAATGGAGCGAGGTCTATAAGGCCGATTTCACCAAGTCCAATCCGGATCTGCGCGGGCTCCGTTTCACCGACTACAGGATCTCTGCCGATGTCCCTGAGTGGCCGATTGAACCTGGAAAAGGACTGAAGATGAAGCCGTTCGAGTGGCTCTGGCTCAAAGACATCGCAGTCCGTGGAGATGTCCGGGTGCTTGCTGAAATCTCCTGTGCGGACAATCCCGAAGCTGTCATAATCTGCATCAACAGCAATAACAGGGAAATGCTGAATTATAATTGGCTTAAATGGTATGTTCCGCCAGGATATTCGATTCAGGTTGGTGGCTACAAAGGCAAACTGGATCAGATTTCGCGGAATTCGCAGTTTCGAGCTGCCGATGGCACATATAGCGCCCTCTCCGGATTGAGATTGGACAGGCCGTCCATAGTGCTTTTCCAGCGCCAAGGTGAAACTCTCGGCCTCTCCGTCGACGGAAGAGAGGAGATAAAAATGGCCGACCCGCTCCCTATCGTGGGTGAAGGCCTCGAGAACATTGGCTTCAAGACCTTTTCCGACTCGGCATTTCTTCGCTCGCTGACCATCTACAGGCTCACGCTTGCAGAAACTTCCAGCCCTCTCGTGGCGGGCGATGCTCTTGCCGAGAAAGGTCACCTCCTGGAGGCTGCGGCAAAATATCTGACAATCGCCGGGGATTACCACGACTCCCTGCTAGGCGACCGCGCCCTGCTCAAGGCTTTTCTCGCCGCATCGAATGCGCCGGGAGACAACTCCACACTGATTTCGGACATACGCAGTCGCATCGCCGGACGTAAGGATTTTACCTGCCGTCCAGAATTTCTCGAGGGCGAATCTCTATACCTCTGGCGGACGTCCAAGTACCGGGGGTCTTTGGATGATGTATCGGAAGTCTTCAAGTTGAATCCTGACACCCGCATAGCACTGAGAGTCTTGCAGGAAAAACGTAATAAGCTTCCAGCCGGAACAGGAGATGAACTCCTGGGTTGGTTAGTCAAAACCTACGGATTCAAGCCGGCACTGGGAATAATGAATCTTGGCCTGAATAATCTGGATAAGGTAAAAGGCATGCCCCTAAGCACCCTCATCTGTAGTTTCAACCAAATAACAAGCCTTGAACCGCTGAAGGGCATGCCGCTGAATTCTATCAACTGCGGATACAACCAGATAACAAGCCTTGAACCGTTGAAGGGAATGTCATTGAATTCTCTCAACTTCGGCAATAACCATATAACAAGCCTTGAACCGCTGAAGGGTATGCCGTTGACCGATCTCGAATGCGGGGCCAACCAGATAGCAAGCCTCGAACCGCTGGAGGGCATTCCGCTGACCAATCTCAACTGCGGATACAACCAGATAACAAGCCTTGAACCGTTGAAGGGAATGTCTTTGAATTCTCTCAACTTCAGCAATAACCAGACAAGAAGCCTCGAACCGCTGGATGGCATGCCGCTGAACAATCTCAACTGCGGGTTCAACCAGATAACAAGCCTTGACCCCTTGAAAGGCATGCTGCTGGACTATCTCTGCTGCGGGTTCAACCAGATAACAAGCCTCAATCCGCTGAAGGGGATGCCGTTGGAATTTCTGGAATGTTCGGACAACAGGCTGCATGATCTCGGTCCGTTTTTTGAATTACCGCCGAAAGTGTTTATCTTTGACAATGACACTCTGTCGGACGCATATCTGCAAAAGGCCTCAGCTCTTTGGAGGAGCAGGCCTGAACAGAGCCATCATGCGTTGACCGCCGACATGTATCTTGCCATCCGCCACCGCGACATCACTGCATTGAAATCATTGGCCACGCCTTTCAACGGACACCGTTATCTCTTTGTCCAGAAATTTATGTCCTGGCCTGATGCCAGCAAGCTGGCGCATGAGCTAGGTGGGCATCTCGCCATCATCGAATCCCGTGAAGAAAATGAGTTTATCGCTGGCTTGAATAAATATTTCCCTCAGATATCAGGCTGGCTTGGAGTGCTTGGCGAGAATGGTGTCTGCCGTCTGCCAGATGGCAAGAAGGCCGAATACACAAATTTTAACATTTTATATTCATCCGGAAATGGCTCAACCGTCTATAACTTTTCAGACGGATTGTGGGTCGTTTCTAATCCGGATACAAAGACTGCCTTCATCGTCGAATGGGACGAATGAGCCGGATTCAGTGCGGAAATCAAGATTCTTGTTACCAGTATTTTCTGTCGAATCTTAAATCCTCCCGGCTTATTGTTCTCCATGATAAGAATCAAAATTCCCATCAGTCAGTCAATCGCCAGCATCTATCAGTCAAAAGACACCAGATCGCCGGTCTTGACAGGCATTCCTGTGGCTATCGAGATATTGCCAGCAATTCCTGTCAGTATGGACCATGCCCCATCAACGCATCCTGCGCTATGCCCGAGGGAATTGTCCTTGACTCCGCGGAAGATATCGCTCAACAGGCGTGAATCGCCGCCGCCGTGTCCGCCTGCATCCGAGCTTTCGTACACGATGGCTTCGGCCTTTCCCCAGTGGGGCTGGAATATGATTTCCGGGATATCAACTACCCTGAAAGGCACTTTAGTGGATTTTGCACCAAAGGCGATGGTGTTGAAATCTTCGAGCCCACTGATGCAGGAATCCTCGACAACATTGAATTCAAGCCTGCCCTTCGTGCCGTTGAACGCGACGCGGTAGCCCTCCCAGGGGCAGGTGGCGTTCAGGGAATAAGTCATTATCGCCTTGTTTTTATATCTCACGAGAAGCCCCAGGGTGTCCTCAGTTGAAATTCCGTCTCCAAAGACGCTCTGATCCCTGTAATAGTTGTCCTCGTGTTCGGCATCAAAATAAAGACCGTCGATCAGGATGGAATCCTCGGGATTAGATCTGAGCGCGAAGGGATCCTTCTTCGCAGCTTCAGAGCCTTTTGCCCTGTAATAAAATTCGGTGATTCCGCGTTCTTCGGCATTGGCCTTCCCGTAAAACATGAGGTCTCCGAATGCGAAGACCGTCTCGGGCTGTGAATTAATCCACCAGTTGACGAGATCGAAGTGATGTGTGGATTTGTGGACGAGAAGCCCCCCGTTGTTGCGTTTGTCCCTGTGCCATCTGCGGAAGTAGTCCGCCCCGTGGCTGGTCGACAGGAGCCACTCGAAATGGACGCTGAGGATATTTCCAACCTTCCCGCTCTTGATGATTTCCTTGACCTTCGTATTCCTCGGAGAATATCGATAGTTGAAGGTGACCGTGAGATTCCGCCCTGTTTTCTTTACGGTGTCAATAATCATCTGGCATTTTTCGGCATCAGTGGTCATTGGCTTTTCCGTGATGACATCGCATCCGAGCTCCATGGCCCTGCAGATGTATTTGTGATGAGCCCTGTCAATCGTGGTCACTATGACCACATCAGGTTTCTGTTCCTTGATCATCTTGTCGAAGTCCGCCACCATATATAGTGGAGCTGGTTTTGCGGAAAACAGCTCCTTGATCCTGCGGTTGTGAAACTCCATTCTAGTCCGGTTGGTGTCGCACAGGGCCACGAGTTTCCCGCAGTCCTTGAAATCACCGGCAATAGCCTCTGTATACATCAGTGCTCTTCCACCTGTGCCAACTACCGCATACTTCTTCATCATACATTCCTTTTTTATTTTTTAATTTAATGTGTTTACACAAGATTCTAAAACATGGGGTAAAGCCAAATCGTGGAAAATGTAAATGTGGGTGTGGATGAAATCAAGGACATTTCAAGAAATATGGGGGAAACATGGACACACTTTGAATAGATATCCGCTCTTGCTAGATAATCTCGGCGGAAGTCTTTCCGCACGAGATTATCTAGGATGTCATCTACCACGCGCCATCCTTCATGGGCTCCGGATGGAGCCTGTTCCTGATGTTTATGAATTCATGAAGATAAATATAGTTCTCCTTTTCCCTGGCGATCGGCTCCAACTCTTTCCAGAGAACGCG
>CAIQLG010000394.1 GCA_903872565.1 uncultured Lentisphaerota bacterium
CGCCAGATGCCGCCATTTGAAACGGCATTGTGCACGCGCACGGCCAGCACGTTGGTTCCGCCGTAGGTCAGGAGCTCGGGCTTGACCTCTACTGCAAACGGCAGATCCCAGAGCTGGCCAATCTCCTTGCCTTCTGACTTGATAGTGTGTTCACCAGCCAGTGTTCCGTTCACATAGACCCATGCCTGCTCGTCCACCGCGCCAAACAGGAGGCGGACAGTCTTGCCTTTCCAGTCCGCAGGCACGGTGAACGCCACGCGGTACCAGCCATAGCCCTGGATGTCGCCCGCATCGGTCTCGGCCCAGAATGCGGGCACCTTGATCGGTGTCCAGCCTGTATCGGCCAGGTCTTTTGAGAACCAGTTTTCCTTCATACCCTTGTCGGCAGGATCCTCGTGGAAGCGCCACGGCCCCCAGGCCGAGGCCGGCAGGAGATTGGGCAACACCTTCCACTCGGGGGGAATATCGAAGGTTTGTTTATACAAATCCTCACGTATTTTCCGAAGGGGTGATGCGTCCGCTTTGCCCGCACCGGCGGAACCTGAAGCATCGTCGAAGACGAGTTCGCCGAAGGCATTCTGGTCATGGCCGCCCTTGTTTTGGGCCGTGGCCGACCAGGCCGAGCGTTCGAGCCGGTCCGGGGCGGCCACATGGAGGCGAATGACGTTGCCCCGCCACAATGCGTCGACTGCGGGCGGTTCGATGCCCATCGTCTTGTAGGGAATCGCCAGCAGTGCCAGCCAGCGGTTCTTCTCAGGCTCAAGCCGGGTCTCGTACGTCCAGCTTCCCTGCCAGCCCGGATCGTCCTTGCCGTAGAGCGGGTGGAGAGTGTCGGCGATGAACCCGTGGGCGGCTTGGTAGCGGGGCTGCGCCTGAGGTCCAACGATGAAATGGTAGAACTTCTCCTGCGCGCCAAAGGGATCAATGGCGATATCAAGAGATTCCGCCTGGGTCGGCTGGCCGTCCTTCACCACCGGGGCAAAGTCCTTGAGCGCACCCGGCAGTTCGGACTCGATCCGCAGATAGACCTGGGTCTTGTCATAGAGCATCCGGACGGAGGTCTTGCAGGTCACGGGCGTGGAATCGCCAGGAAGGGCGGAGAAGGCGCCAGCTTCGGCCGTGTTCCAGGCGGGCGCATCGATGGTGATTGCCCCGTCGGCCGGTTTCATGGCCAGGCGTTGTCCCGCAACCAGTGCCGTCTTGCGCATCTCCGCTGTGTTCCAGTTCAGCGGCGTATCCTGGTAATGTCCGCCATAATTGTTCGCGGTCAAGGCCACGGCGTGATGGCTATGTCCCAAGAACGGCATGAGTTCGGGCCAGCCAGGGATGACATTTCGCCTCATGCCGGGCGTCCATCCATCGCTGATTTTCGCGTTCCGAATAAACATGGGCTCCAAAAACGCGTTCCAGTCATCCACCGCCTTGAGCAGGCGCTCCCGTGCCGCCGGATCCGGATCAACGCGGAAGGCGTTCCATAAATGGCCGACCGTGGCGATATGCCGGACATAGTCGAACTCCAGCCGCACCAGGGCGAGGCGGCGTTTCACCTTCTCCGACGTGGCCAGGCGTTCGGCCTGCCCCAGGTGCGTCTCCAGATCCTTGAGCACATCCGGCGAATAGAGAAATGTCATGAGCTTCATGCTGTCGGTATCGCTTGCCGCATGAGTGCGCTGGCGTCCATACACATCCTGATAGGACCACTTCGCGTCGCCCGAGAACTGAATGGCGTGATAGAGCGTGTCGAAGAAGCGGCGCATGGGCGTGGCCGCTTCCCGGTATGCGCCTTCGTAGAATTCCTCAAGCAGATCCTTGGCCTGGAGATTCGCCGGATCGTCGAACATGCGGCCGTAGACGTAGAACGAAGGCCCCATGAGTCCGTAGTTGCCGTAGAATCCATCAATGGAGATGCCTTTGACGTTGAGTCCAAGAAGGTATTTCGCATATTTCTCCAGGGCGAGCGGTGTCTGCGTAGGCGTGTAACCGCCCAGGAACGTGTATGTCCAGGCTGCATATCCGCCCGGTACCCTGCAGGTGCTCCATTCCTTCATGAGCGCGGGGTCGGAATGGGTCAAATTGATGATCACATTCGCCGGAAACTTTTTGAACGATTTGGGCGGATTCCACGTCAGACCGTAGGATACGATTTGCACCTTCTTGTCCGGGTGTTCCTTCAGCAGGCGCTCTGCCATGTTCCGATGGAGTATCCAGATCTTTTCGCCCCAGTCTTCGGTGCCGAACAGCTTTTTACAGGGCTCGCACTGGCAACACTGGAACCCGTCGTTCTGAAGCAAGCCGACGGTCTCGTATCCGAGTCCGATCTTGGCGATCATGTCCTTGTAAATCAACTCCTGGACATCCGGATTTGAGATGCAGTACTGCTCCATCCACATCCCATTACCTTTTTTGACGGTACAGCAGCGTTTTCCGTTGATCAGAGCGAAATATTCCGGATGCGTCTCGCCGTAGATTTTGGCCGGGATGGCTCCATCCCAGGTGTTAACGCTGGAGGCAACAGACGGAAACCAATTATTGGCGACTTCGTAGAAAGAATTTCCGCCGCCGCCCCAGAAAAAGTATTGCAGGACGGGGATTTTGACGACATTGAGATCCGTCGGCACGGCGATCACCGGGGTCGGCAGAAACTCGATGCCAGTCTCGCCGGGCAGGAGAAAACGGACACCGGCATATTGACGCAGGAAATCAGCGGCAGCTTTCGATGTGCCTAGACGATCCATTCCTGTCCCGGCACTGCGATGCCCGTTGGGAGGCAGCGGGACGGGACATGGTTGATCGCGGCCGGCGATGATGACATCGCGCCCGACCAATTTGTGGACGTAGCGCCAGTCGGGGAATGTGGCGACATTCACGCCGTTCGCCCGAGCGAAGGCCGTGTCGCCAAGATAGATGCAGGGCTTGTCCGGAACGCGCTTGGCTTCAGGCACGACAGTGATCTCGAAGCCGTTGGCCTTGAAGGCGCTCTGGACAAGTTTGGCGATCTCAGCCATCCTCTTCCCGATCTCCGGGGACGGCGGCGAATCAGGGATCACGATCTGATAGTCCGTTTTGCCCTGCGCGGCCAGTGTCAGTTCCTCGGCACGCCCGACAGGCACCGACAACACTGCGAAGGCTGCAAGACACGAGGCGAGGCACAGTAGTTTACCGATTGATTTTCTTTTCACTTTTTACTCCTCTTTTCTGCAATTTATAATCCGTTCATATTATTTATAAAAATACTTGTGAGAGAAATGCGCCAAGTCATGAGTCCAACCGTCTATTTATACCATTCCTCATTGTCATAAGTTGTA
>CAIQLG010000395.1 GCA_903872565.1 uncultured Lentisphaerota bacterium
ATCGTTACATATCCTTGGATATGCTCCTCATTCGTTCCTTGGTAAAAGCCATAATAACAGCCAGCAAATGTAGCACTTATTATATAACAGTCCCTAAGTCCCGGCGGAAGCCGATATAGTTTTTAAAATATTAAAGGAGTACGGCAATGATGAACTTTACTTTTCGGAATCCGACGGAAATTTTGTTTGGAAAGGGAATGATCACGGAAATAGGCTCGCGGGTGCCTCGGGCTGGAACTGTTCTACTTCTTTATGGCGGCGGTTCCATAAAACACAACGGGGTGTACGAGCAGGTGCGTGCGGCACTCAAACCTCGCCGCGTTGTAGAATTTGGCGGAATAGAACCGAATCCCCATTATGAAACCTGCCTTAAAGTGGTCGAGCTTGTCAAGAAGGAAAAAGTCAGCTTCATCCTCGCCGTTGGCGGGGGATCAGTACTCGATGCCTCCAAATTCATTGCGGCGGCCACCTGTTTTCGTGGACGCGATCCCTGGGATATTTTGCGGACGAGCGGCGAAAACGTCAAGGCTGCACTGCCGCTTGGGACAGTGCTTACATTGCCCGCTACAGGATCCGAGGCGAACAGCAGTTCGGTAATTTCCCGGGCCACGACAAATGAAAAACTCTTCTTTACATCCGGACATGTCTTCCCAGTCTTCTCCGTGCTAGATCCTACTGCCACTTTTTCTTTGCCGAAAAAATATATCCGCAACGGCATTGTTGACGCATTTGTCCATGTGATGGAGCAGTATATGACACGGCCATCCGATGCGCCTCTCCAGGACAGGCTCTCGGAATCGGTCTTGCAGACGCTGGTCGAAGTCGGGCCGGTCACGCTGGCGCGACCTCGTCAATACGAACCAAGGGCAACTTTCATGTGGAGCGCCACATTGGCTCTGAACACTCTGCTGGGCTCTGGCGTACCGCAGGACTGGGGCACGCATATGATCGGCCATGAACTTACGGCATTCTATGGGATAGATCACGCAGAAAGTCTGGCGGTTGTGATGACAGGACTCTGGCGGTACAAGATGAAGGCCAAGCGGGCGAAAATCGAGCAGTATGGACGCAGAGTCTGGAACACCCGTGGAACCGAGGCGGCAATCAAGAAGACAGAAGACTTTTTCAAATCCCTCGGCATGCCCACACGGCTAAGCGCCTACAATATTGATGCGGAAGAGGCCGCCGGGAAAATCAGCGCACGTTTTGCCGAACGCGGTTCTGCATTTGGCGAGGATGGCGACATCAACGCCGATGCAGTATTCAAAATTCTGAGGAAACTGAAGTAAATCAGATTTCCCGGCTGAAACCCTTTTTCAGCCACAACCCCTTTTTTGCATCTCCAGCGCTATTGAAGCTACGAGTCAGGAAATCTGAAAGTATGTTTGTTGCATCCATCTTTTCACAAATACTGTTGATTCCGTACAATATACCGAACCACACTCAAAATTCAACTTTGATTTAGTCTCTATTGGGAGAACCAACTGGTTTATGTGTATCAGACAAGGCTTCGTAATATTCCTCGGCACCACCACGGAAAAGGAGAACCCAGAAGGCATATCCCCCAAGAGCCGTTCCAAGCGGAAAAGATGTAAGATCAATCACGGAGAGTATAAGAATGATTACTTTCGCGGTATTAGATCCATTCTTCAGTTTTAAAGCGGCGATGAGGCGGATTATTGCATAAGTCAAGGTAAATAACATTATAAATACGCCACCAAGTATGATCATAGGCGCAGGCGTCATTGATATTCTGTCAAAAATATTATATGTCCTAGTAAGTCCCAAGCAAACAAATATACAAACGATAATCCCGACGGCTAAACTTAAAACTGCAGCAAATACTTCCAGCAATGCCAATAGTTTAATATGCTTGTCCTCTTCCTTAAAGTCTGACATAAGTGATCTCACTCCGATAGCTTTTTTAAGTTCAAGAGCTTCGGCTTCTGTAATTTTGCCGTTCTTCAGCATGGTATCTATTTTTTCCACCTCGACCGATCTTTTCTTGAACTGCCTCTGATTTTTCCCGACCAGATAGATTACTGCCGCAATGGCACAGACCATCAGAGTCAAGACAACCACAATTCCTATAGTCATCACAATAAACATTGGAAACATTGGAAACACTGGACTATTCATTTCACTTCCTCCTTATTATTATTTTGTTCGATTCTTGAATCTTTGTTTTTAATGTTCATTTGAGAAACATTTTCCTTCTTCAGAAGCTTCACCGCTTCGCTTGCAGTTATTTCACCTTTTTCAATTTTTGTCAGGATTTCCAGCTTCTCGCTCTCCCGCAATCCACCAAGTTCTTGAAGCCGCCTTATTACCTGATCAAGCCTCGTCCGGACTGTGGGATAGGAAATGCCAAGGTCTTCTCCCACTTTTTTTAGCGAACCGCCAGACAGGACGAAAAGCTCGATGAATTCCCTGTCCTCGGGGCTGAGCCGAAGCAGACGTGGTGCTTCGAGCTCTCCCTGTAGTTCCAGACCGCATCCGGGACAGCCAAAACTGCGGAGCACTAGCTTGTCTCCACAGTTTGGACATTCTGCACGAAATTGTTCCATTTGTTCACCTTTTAATTAAAATAAATAATATTAACATTGATAAAATCAATATTTAAATAAATAAAATCAAGTTGAAAATAAATAAAATTCCAACATTTTTTTATTTTGAGGTGAAAATATGCGAAAAAGAAGCTATGGGACACCAAAATTCTCCATAACTGCCGCCAACGACGGCAATGCCGAGATAATCTCGGTGGCAGTCTTTCCGCAATGCTTGGAGGGACGGCTTCCACGCCGTCCATTTGAGTTCAATTTTCGCGGGTAAGAAAACCTGCGCTCCTATAAAATTCGACTATTGCAAGTTGAATATTTCTTTTGTTTTTCATCAAATATGCCATAGTTCATCCCAGGTTTGGATCAGACCCTTGGCCAGAATGTTGAACGCCTCCGTATCAAACGGCCGGGAGCATTGCTGGATGGGATCAAAATAACTGCACGTGCTCAGCTCTAACACAAACGCCATGGAGCCATGAACTTGGTGGAAATAGTCAGTGGCACGCAGATTCTGCTGTGGGTTCACAATGCCGTCCACCCGGCGCAGACCGGCATGACGCTCGAATGCCTCCACCCACGGTTCTTGCTGCCGGATTTGCTCCGGCGAGAGCGGCACGGTGTCGCTCGCTCCCATCTGCCACAGCTGATGATTGCGAAAAACAGCGCCAGCATGGATGTCCATTGCAAAATCGATCCGTTGTCCTGCGGATTTTAAGGAATCGAAATACTCCACACACGCCCGAGTTTCAGGTTCGAGATTCACCATCCAGTGGCGATTGGGATTGCGCTGGTGCATGTTAAACCCATTTCCACCGTAATGCTGACAGTCGACGTTGACTGTGGGGACAATGTAGAAATTACACAGATCCAGAAGGAACGGATGGAGCAGAAGTTGCTCGATCAAAGGGCGAATGACTCGTCCGCCCATGATTTCTAAGGGCGAATGCTGCCCGCAAATGATGGCTACACCCCGGCGACCAGAGACCTCCACACCGCGACCTAACTTGATGATATGGATAGCCCGTCCCTCCACCGATTCGCCGATACGGGTCATTGTTATGTCTTTTTGCTCTCCGGCCCAGGAAAGGAGTGATTCACGGTCTGCCTCGGTGAAGGGTGGGCAAATGGCCAGCACGCCGCCCTGCTTCAACGGTCCGTCCACATCAAATTCGACCTGAAAGTTTCGCCCATCGCCCGCCCGCAGATCTACACGCGAGGGAATAACGCGAGTCCATTCGGCTCCATTAGTGTTATGGAAAAATCTGGTACACATGACCGTCCCACTAGGACTCCATGTCGTCCACAGTCGTAATCGGCGACATGCGGAGGGCAACATATTCAGATCGAGGCAAACCCAGAAAGCATCAGTTGAGACGAAATCCGGCCGGGTAAACACCTCTATCGTCTCACCATCCACCCAGCGGGGTTCGAAGCTGCTGCCCGCAGGCATGAGGGGTAGAGCATCCCGCGCCGAGAGCCGATCCGTGGCATCGAACAACTCCAGTCTAGAGCTGTTGTAGGCGGTGAGACGCTCGATCTGGCCCGAAAATAGATGCCCCCCCGTGGCATCGGCCCCCACGGTCATCGTCTCGGGTGTCGGATTCATACTCTGCCGGTCGATGTTGTCCTCGCCGCCGATTTCGGACAGGCGCCGGGATGTTCCGGACATGGCGAACAACCGGAGGCGCGCAGAACCCTTGGCGCCGACATAGGGGGTCGCGCGATAAAGCCAGGCCCCGCTTGACATGCATAAGCCGACTCGAAAGGAGGTCGCGGTGTCGACAACCGCATGCACCGGAATGTGCGAATCGATGCATTGTCGTTCCTTGGGGTCTGGATTCTGATCTTCAAAGCGCAGATAGCCATGCGGCGACAGGCTCAAGCGCCAGCCGTACCCGTCGCGGGTCGTGACATCCACAAGTGTCTGGCTCTCGTTGGCAAACAAATCGAACTCAGAGCAGCGGATCGTTACCCAGAGGCAAATCTCGGTATAAAAGGGTGCATGGTCGAAATGAATGACAGCTCCATTGTCCGTAGGCTGGTCAATCAGAAGAAGATCGCTGATGGACTGAATATTGTGAAATGATGTGAATGATTCGTTCATTAGAATGTTCCTTTAGTTATTTCTTCGGAATATTTAGCTCAATACTTTTCAGCAATTTATCCTTTTGATCCTGGGAAAGCGAGGATTCTTCGATCCATCGTTTGGCTTTTTCTGAATCGGCTATCGCCCAAATCGAAGCAACATTTTGGAATGTAATATCTTTTATTCCTTCGGGTAGTGCCATTCCCCATTTGAATGCTGTGACGGGATCTTTTATTGCACATCCAATAACAACATTAGGCAATGCAGAATCTCTTTGTTTACCCTCGGGCAGTGCCATCGCCCATTCGTATGCCGCGACAGGATCTTTCATTGCAAATTCACGAGACACAGATTCCAATGCGCTATTTTTTGCGGTTCCCTCAGGCAGTGCCATCACCCACTTGGATGCCGCGATGAGATCTTTCTTTGCCAATTCACGGACCACAGACGTCAATGCATTATTTCTTTCGTTTCCCTCAGGCAGTGCCATCACCCATTCATGTGCCGCGGCGGGATCTTTTTTTGCCCATTGTAAAGCCACCCGGTTCAATGCATCATCTTTTTGTTTTCCCTCGGGTAGTTTCATAGCCCATTCTGATGTCGCGACAGGATCTGTTTCCGCCCATCCACCAACCACTCCATCCAACGCAAAATCTCTGTTTCCCCCCTCTTTTATTTTCATTGCCAATTCACAAGCTGCAAGCGGATCTGTTTTTGCCCATTCTTTCATTACCGCACCGAAAGTCTCAAAATCGAATTTTTTCAGTGCTTCTTTAGCTTCGGCCTGGAAATCCCTCGCTTTTGGCGGCTGTTTAACTTTTGCTGCCGGAGGCTTATCCTTTTGCACCGGTTCCTTTGATACAAGTTCGTCATTTTTCGGTAAAACTGGCGAGGATTCTGGTTGAACTGTAATATTTTGTTTGTCGGTTGTGTAAACAATGCCTGGCTTCTCATTTGTGACTAGGTTTTGTTTTTTTTGAATTCCTTTTACTGCCACGACAGCTGTTGTTCCAATCAGCAACGTGACCAGAATCCAGATTCCCGCCGTCTTGATTTTTGCGATAAACATTGTCTTCAACGCTCCTTCCATTATGTAAGTTATGTTTGCCGAGGCTGCTCCTGATGCGGCACCTGCCGCATACAATTTAGGAACAGCCAACAGGGAAGGAATGAGAGTGTTGGGAACGGCGGCCTGTGCGTCAGCCGCGAGGACTCCGATCAGGGAGGGAACTCCGAAGGTGCATCCGCGGCGGGCCAGCCGTTTGCGCAGATTCGAGATTCCATCTCCAAGGCGGCTTCTGAAGGCATCATAGGAACATCCTGCAATCGACGCGGCATCTTTTTCGTTCATTCCATCAAGATAGCAGAGAATTACCGCCTCGCGCTGTCCGACCGAAAGAGCGTTCAGCTCCTTGTCCAGAAAACCGAGAACAACTTCCTGGTCTTTCTCGTTTACCTGCGAATGGGATAAACCTCCCATGACTTCCGGAGCCGCAAGTTCCATGCGGCCGCGGCGGGCTCTTGTCCGTGCCATGAAAAGGGCTGTTTGCCTGGCCACCTTATAGAGCCAGCATGCCAATGATCCCTCGCGGCAAAGCTTTTCAGATTTTTTAATCAACGTCATAAAAACCGCCTGACTTGCATCCTCGGCATCGTGCCGGTTCACCAGCGTCCGGAAACAGGCGCGATAGACCATGGTACCGTGGCGGGATACGATTTCGTCGAAGGCGCCTTCGTCGTTCGTCTCCGCATAGGCTTTAAGGAGTTTCGCATCGTTTTCTGTTCGCATAGTGTTGTTCACCAATTTTTCATTCTTTCCACTATATTACCTGCCGCCAGAACGGTTTTGTGTCATGTCATTTAAAAAAAAATACAAAAAAATTATTCAGGTTAAAAATCTTAGAATTATCACATCACAATAGCATTTCGGCGACTTCGTTCCATAGGAGAAGGCCTTTTCGAGTGCAGGAGATTCCATCTTTTTCAAGTTTAATCATTCCAAGAGATTCGAGTTCTTTCAGTGTTTCTTTCCATTTTTCAAGTTTGAATCCGGTCGCCTCATATAGTTGATCCACGTTCCAACCCTGCGAAGTTCGCAGTCCCATGGCTAGGATTTCGGACGCTCGCGCCTCCGGGCTTATGATGTCCATTTCGGGGCTTTTCTTCTCCAGCCAGGATTTTATGTCGCAGGGCTGTGTCCAGCGGTTTTTTCCGTCGAAGGAAGTGGCTGCCGGCCCAAGTCCCAGATATCCGCTTCCGAACCATATCCGCATATTGTGTCTGCATTCGAATCCTGGGAATGCATAGTTTGATATTTCATACCTTTGCAATCCTTCAGATACGAGCAGTCTCTGAGTTTCCAACCACATTTCAGATTCGAGATCATCGTCATATTGCCAATCCTGATTTTTTGTCAACACAGTTCCTTCCTCGTACGTGAGAGAATATGCGGAGAGATGCCTGATCCCGGTTTTTATTGCGGATTCGAGGTCGAAAAACCAGTTTTCCAGGCTTTGCCCCGGAATTGAAGATATCAGGTCGCATCCGAAATTTTTGATTCCCGATTCCCGGACAAGCTCAAATGCCTTGTCAATCTGATAGCTTGAACAATTCCTGCCAAGAATTTTTCTGAATTCCGGAGAAAATGACTGAACTCCAAGGCTTATCCGGTTTGCGAAATTCGCAATAATGGAGATTTTCTCGGAGTTTAGAGATTCCGGATTGCATTCTATCGAGATTTCGGCATCTTTTGAGACTGCGAAATTCGCGGAAATCATTTTGAAGAGCTTTTCAAGTTTTTCCGGCGGAAGCCAGCTTGGGGTTCCGCCTCCAATGAAAATGCTGTCCAAGACGCCAGTTTCACCTTTATTTTCCTTAATTTCCTCTTCGAGGCGGAGGAAGTATTTTTCAACAAGATCTTTTTCGGGTTTCGGAATCGAGTAAAACGCGCAATATGAGCATTTCGATGCACAGAATGGGATGTGGAGGTATAGTCGCTGAAATTTTTTCTTCATATAATCTAGTTCCGGCCAATTTAACAAGCACTTGAAAAAGTATCTGAATATTTGCGGAATCCTATAAACTGCGTGATTTTTCTCAGGGGTTTCAGATAACGGGTGAACCAGAACGGCTGTAGATGGTTTGCAGTCCAAGCCCGTCTGTCCTGGGCATTGGCCCTGAAACGATTCATCCACGTTTGATTGCTTAGACCGCCTGTCCTCATTTTGACCAGCACGGATGGGATATAGGCGAGCTTGATGTGGTGCCCGTGAATGAAACGCAGCATGAGTTCGTAATCGCCCGCTGTACCAAATTGAGGATCGAATCCGCCATATCGTTCATAGAGGTTACGTCTGACAAATAACGTGGGATGTGGCGGTGTCCAGCCCCATTTGAATGCGTTGGGCTTGTAGGTTCCGGCCCGCCAATGCCGGATAATCTTTTCGGGATTCGCCTTGGTCACATAAAACAAATCTCCATAAACGGTATCACAGTCGGTTTGATTAAATGCGTCCGCAACCCGGCTGAGGACGGTTTCATCGACATAAACGTCGTCCGAATGGAGGATTCCCACTATGTCGCCGGTTGCATGTAGGATCCCTTTGTTCAATGCCTCATAGAGGCTGTTGTCGGGTTCACTGACACCCCTGGCGACATGGGGATATTCGTGGACAATGCGCATGGTCTCATCGGTGGATAGCCCGTCAATGATAATGTGCTCCACATGGGGGTAGTCCTGCCTCCGGACACTTTCCAGTGTATCCCGGATTGTGACGGCGCTATTACGAGATGCCGTAATGATGGAAATTTTCATGTTATTCATGTTTACACACTCTCCTCAAATGCAATTGAAGCGAGAAGAGGAAAAGCATCGCCCAGACGGCATAGCTGTAGCCCGTTACATAAGGGCGTGGCAGGAAAAGAAGGACAACTGCAAGATAGATCAGATTTTCCTTGCGGCGGAAGCCTTGCCACATGACAAGGAGCAGGAAGAAGTAATACGGGAAGGAGACGAATATCCCGGATGTCAGCAAAGGCCCCAGAGGTGCGGCGGTTGTCGGGCCGTATTTTTTCGTGAACGCATGTACCTTCGTGATGCCTATGGGATCCAGTCCCCAGAGGAACACGTTCAACGACAACTTGGATAGTGCTTCCAGCATCTGCCCGCTCCGGTTGTCGCCAGAGATCGTATGCGTTTCCGGTTGAGGTTTGAATTTCCACATGATTGCATTGTCAATTGGCTCTTTCAGGAGAAAAAAGTAGACGAGGACGACACCGGCGCATATCGCCAGATACAGCATGAGGTTCCGGAGGAAGGTCCGGTCGCTCCTGAAGAATACAAATAACGTGAGGAATGCGATGTGTGTCAGGCTGAAAGTCACTAGTCCAGCCACGAGCATGGAGAGGGACATCCTTTCGTCCCGATGATACATGCGGCGAAGGGCTGCCAGCGCGCAGATCAGAAAGGACATAGTGCCGGGTTCGTCAAAGACTCCTGACGGGCGTATGGAATCATGTACCCGCCAGTTCGAGAAGGTTGTCAGGTAAAAGATGTTTTTCCGCCCATCCAGATTGAGGATGGAAAACAACGAATCACCTCCGGAAATGACGTAGATGAATCCGATCCACGAAAGTGCCAGCATGACGAGTAGGAAGATAGTGCAGAGGTTAATGAAACGATGGATATCCTTTTCGCTGGCGACCCCTGCGATCAGCACTGATCCGATGAAGAAGTAAGGGAGGAAGGCAATTTTGATGGTGTGCCAGTAGAATGCCGTAAGGCAGGATCCAATAAATAGTCCGAGTGCAAGCACAACTCCGACTTTGGGAATTTTTCTATGTCCATGCAGAATTGCAAAAACCGAAATAACATATACAAGTGCGTATGTGTATACCCCTCGGATACCCGCCACAGGCAGTATCGGGGACATTGTCAACACGCCCTGGAGGAACAGTGCAAGTGGAATGATCCACTCCTTCCACCCATCGTATTCGACAGGCGATCCCGCAAAATATTTTTTTGCCGGGGATGAAGTCACAGACACCTCCCAGCCTGAATCCCATCAAAGATCGTCCGAGCAAACTGATCAGGGGTATGGGACGAGAAGGCTCGCCGGCCATTTTCACCGCATTCATTCATTTGTTTTTGGTTTTGGATGAGCTCTCCGATTGCGATGGCCACCTTCCGGGGATCATGCATGGGGATCGTTATTCCCAACTGCTTGTTCCGGATGGTCCATCCTATCATGCCTTCTTCACATCCTATCACCGGCAATCCCATTTGTCCCGCCTGGACCAACACTCCACTCATCACATTGTGCTGTTGATATCCCAGCCAGAGCAAATCAGATGCGGCAAAAATGCGATATTCACAGTCGGGAGAAATATAGTAATCCATGAGGTGGAGGCGTCCGGCCTGTGACAAAACTTGCACAGCGGCTGAGGAGATGAAACCTTTTGCTTCCGCATCTTGCAGACCCGCCAGAATGACATGTGCATGAGAGGGAAAAGAAGGCTCCTGCATGGTCATAAACAAGGCCTCCAATCCTTTTCGCAGGGTGATGTCGCCATAGACCAGAATAACCATTGCATCGTCGGGGATGCCCAATTCCTTGAGAGCCGCGATTTTCGACAGTGAACCCCTCATTTCCGCGGGCTCGGCCACATGTCGGCATTGCGCAGCCCATTTAGGATCTGCCTTCCGTATGCAGGTGGCAAGCCCCTCGTCAAGGACAAACAATCTGACAAGCGTTGGATTCCGCAGAAGCCGGAGGAACAGGCATTTTTTAATCCAGTCTCCGTGGAAGATAGGCGCAGGAATCCCCATTTCCTTCAGATGGAAACCCGGGCGCATCGCTATCCCTCCCCATGGTGTCTTGCCGAAGGGTGAACCGAACAGGGACATGGAATACAGGCAATAGTCCAGGTAAGGCAGGAAAACAAGTGCGGGTGATTCAACCTGGCTGACTTCGCGATATGTTTTCTTGACGAGGGAGAAATAGGCATAGTCACGAGCCATCAAGGATGGCAGCATGGCGCTTATTGTTCCCTTGTTTTCAGGAAAGAATGAAATATCCAGCATGGAACCGAATTCTTTTACAAGACTTTGAAGCATAGGATGATCGGCGTTATCACGTCCTGTCGCCAGGACAAAACGGTAGCCGCGCTGAATGCCGCCGCGGACGATCCATCGGACGTACACTCCATGGTGACCGCGGAAAAGCGGCTCCACCAGGAGCACAAGAGGTTTCGGGCTGGCCATCATGATGACTTCCTCCAAAATGGTTCGAACAGTCTGTGCGATGAGGCATATGCCAATCCGATGAAAACCATGGAGGCTGGAAGCAGTACCTTGGCCAGGCCGATGGCTTGCTCCAAAGATCCTGTAGGCGCTTGAATTTGCGTGCCCCATCCCAGAACTATGACCCAATAAAACAAAGCCAGCAGCAGGATGATCAGGACGGGAGGCATTTTGACTATGGGCCAAAAGCCGTTCAATTTCTTCTGGACATAATAAAATATGATCAATTGGGTGGCCAGTGAGGTGACCGTCCAATACACAAGAAGGTTTGTCAAATCCAATTGAAATATACTGCCCAACGGCCAAAGGATGAGGATGGCCGCCGTATGGATCCACAGGGATGCGGCGGAGGCCCGTTCATGGCCGGTGGCCTGTAGCAGATAGTCGAAAGGAATATTGAAAAGCGTTATGAGGTTCCACAGCAAGAGGATGCGGGTGGCGCTCACGACGCCTTCGGGCAAAGAGCCAAGAAGCACGAGGAGAATAGGCTCTGCAAATCCATATACACATCCAAGGGCGACGCTTCCAATGGTTATCAGGAAGACCATGGAGCAGACCTGCAACGACTCGATATCCTTGCGATTTCCCGCCCGATGCAGCGAGGCGAGCGCCGGATACAGTACCTGGAATCCGCCAGCCACGCAATCGCGCGTTGCCACGCTGGCCCGAAAACCAATGGCATACGCGCCGAGAGGCTTGACACCCAGCAGGGATGCGATGATGAGGCGGAAGCAAGGCTCGCGCAATATCGAACCTATGGACATGGAATAGAAATAGCCGCCTGCCCTGGCGAGGCGAATTGTGGCATTGAGGAATTCCCGCATCTGCGGCTTGGGCATGGTTGATGTCCAGCCGCGTGAAGTCACGCGCCGCCGGAGCAGCCACCACACCATGCCGGATGCAAGGAACGATCCGAGAGCAAAACCTTCTATCGGCATATCAAGGCAGGCTCCTGCTATGGCTACTGCAAGCGAGAGAATCATGCCCAGCATTCCCACCGTCTGCACATGGGAGTTCTCCTGCAGGGCGGACAGCACCGAGGCATCCAATTTCCACTGGAGCTGGAAGACGGCGCTCCAGGCGAGCAAAACCAGCGATACCGCAAAACATCCATGATTGTAGGGAATGGAGGGCATCAGCCATGCGAAGACCAATGTCGCCGGGAGAACCAGAATCCAGAACAGCATCCAATATGTCTTTCCGACAAACTGCTTGTTCAACATGTTCCTGGCTGACTGGTCGCTGTTGTCGTCTACATGGATTTCCCGTGACAGCACCTGGCTGAACCCCACGTCCAGGAGCAATATGAAAGACGTCATGATGTTGAGCGCCGACCAAAGGCCGACCACTTCCATGCCTGCGCGAATCAGCACAATCCGGAGCAGGAGCAGTGTGCCCAGAGTGGAAACCGCAAGACGCAGAGGTCCCAGCAATACAGAAATTCCGGTGTCCCTGCGGACATTTGATCCATGTTGTTCGGAATCGTATGCCATGGAATTACCTCAGGACTTTTTAATAAAGTGCTTGATACGACGGAGTGTTTTTCGGGGGAGATATGTTCGCATCAGCATCAAGGTGGAGCGATAAGGGTGGAAGATGTCGAAAGGAACATGAGCTGAGCAGTTCTTTTTTGGAACCCTCCAATCCGTGCCGTACATTACGACGAAAAGCTCCTCGTACCTGCGCGGCACAAGGAAAGACTCGCCTGAAAATTCCAAATTAACAAACTCTGTCAACAAGTCGTAAGGCAGGAGCGAGCCGTCCATGTTCCAGCACTGACGGCGGGGAAATCGCCTGTCTTTTTTTGCCACATATATATCTATGAACTCGCCTTTTCTCATAAATGTCAAGAACCGTCCGCGGTCCTTGCATCGCACAAACTCAAATCCCGCCTGGATAAGTAGCTGAGCCGCCTCGGCAAGACGGGGTCGGCCTTCTTCCATCATCCCCACATCAGTATCATAGTCATGCTCAATGAAGTTGCTTTCCCGGACAGCACCTAGCAGTGTTCCGAAAAAAAGGAAAAAAATGGCATGGCTTTCATCTGCAGCCCGCTTGAAAAGAATCAGGTTCTCTCGGGCGATGGCCCGATCCATGAATTTGAAAGAATCACCAGCAATTCTTTCAAGAAGCGCAGGACTAATGAAGTCGCCCGGCGTATTGCCAAGAATCCATGAGGTCATGGAATCCATGTGGAGACCTCCTTGCCCGGGCCAATGAATCGCTTCAATCGCCGTTTCATTCCGTCGGGAATCATGGATGAAAGATAATGGCGGGGGGACATCGCCTTGCGCAGCAATGCCTCGTCGAAATCATGATTGGGGCTGACAGTATCCGGATGGCGGAGCGGGAAATCAATTCCTTTCAGATCATTGGGCACGGCAAATCTGTGGGAGGCGTCGCGGTCATGGTTGGAGTGCTGGTCGCATCCGACATTCCTCACCAGGCTCACTGCGGGGACAACCGACAGTCCCTGATTCAGATTCTTGGCCAATCCCCATTGATAATCCCACCAGGTGATCAAGTCGTGATGGCGATAGGTCTGTTCAAGTATCCGGTTGAAGAAGGTAATCCTCAAATGGGTCCGATAGATGTTCCGTATCACATTCCGTGTCCGGGGATCGGCCCAGGCGCGGACCGTGAAGTCAAAGTGGCGCCACGCCCTTCTCCATGTAGCCCAGCCGCATTCCGATCCCCATTGAGAATAGCAATAACTTTGTGCGCCATCTCCCCATCGCCCCAGTCGGTTCGAACCGGAAATCTCCATGATCCGGATGTCGTCACGGAAGTGCTCGAGCAGTTCGGAGCAGAACCGGAAAAAGTCCGGATGCGGCAGCAGATCATCTTCCAGTATAATCCCTTCCGGTTCGTTTTCAAAAAACCAGCTTATTGCCGTGGCCGGTCCTTTGCCGCATCCCAGGTTAGCGTCCATGAATTTTGTGCGAATCTCGCAGGGCCAGTCAATTTTCTCCAGCGCGGATCGCGCCCTGATGCAGTCGGCCTTTTCCTCATCCGTTCCGGGACCGTCCGCAAAAACATATAGGTTGGCAGGGTGGATGGTGCGCAGTATGTCCATCTGTGCCACAAGCGAATCGTAACGCTTGAACATGATAAGCAGGATGGGTATGTTAAAGTCTTGCATGGGTTTATCAGATTATACTTTTGATATTTACCGGTACCATCCGATAGAATCAAAATCAAGCCCCAACTTGAAAATATATTTTCATGGTGAAATAATCATATTTTACGACTTTTAGGAGGTAATCATTATCGCTATTTATTTGATTCAAGCATTACAAGTGCTATTTATAATCTGCAAGATGTATTATTATATGATGCATATATATCATAATTAACATATTAAGTGTGAAGATCCCCTATTTTAAAGTGACTTGAAAGAACGCCATATGACGAGTAGATCCGACTGCTGTTGCTGTACTTTTTTCCAATGGATGCCTTCTATTGCCTTCCTGTTGCTTGTGCCAATTCCCGCATGTCTGGCCATCTCCTCCGGAACACTGAATGGAATAATGCCATGGTTTTCCCAACAAATTATTCCATTCTTTCTATGTCTGCTTTATATGTGGCATCTGCTTTACCGACATCACTTTATAAATTTTCTCGGGTTCCGCTGGACATTCCTGCTCTTGTGTACGTTGCTTTGCCTCCTTATCGTCGGGCTCATCACCATGCTTGGAAATTACGGACTGGATATTGAATTGCGCAAGGACATCCGGGGAGAGAGTGTACCCCTGTTCCAATTGAAGGTGCTGGGGCGCAGCTGCATATATTTCATCGTCGGACTGGCTTTGATATTGAATGGAATCCGCCGTTTGAAATGGCCACTCCTGGCATTCTGGCTGATATTGACATTGGCCATATTCTACAAAACAGACTTCAAAATAATGTCCCTCTTGTCAGATAGTGCGACTTTGTTCTATCTTGGAGATAACTATGCGCTAATATCCATCCTGGCTATCAGCCTGTCTTCAAAAAGACTTCTTGCCATAATCCTCCCAGTGTCTATTTTAGGATTGACGACTATACAGTCCCGTGGTTCCTTGTTGGGTTTTTTAGCTGTGGCTCCTTTCATGGTTGTCATCTCTTCATTTTCGCAATGGGTAAAAGTATCCGCACTGATTGCCGCAGCACTTATTCTAACACATTATTGCGTCAACGAAAAAGCCTTTACATCCTCTAAAGTGTTGAAGATGTTAAATGTCGAAAAGACTGGAAATAACGGACATAACTTGTTAATGGACAAGAGTTTCAGCGAAAGGAAAGAAGTGTTTATGGAGCAGTTGAACCGGATTGATGTGTGGTGGTTCCGGGGTGAATATGCAGGTCAGGTCAGGCAATACCGGGAACTGGGATGTTACATGCACAACTGGCTTTCATTTTGGCAGCAGTACGGTCTGATTCCGTTCCTGTTGTTCGTCGGGCTTTATCTGGGGCAGTATGCTGTTGTTTTGTGTGGTTATTTTTCTGACGCGAAATGTAATTTCATCATGGAAATCAGAAAAACAAAGGCCCGCTTCCGTTTCGGACATAAGAAACGCCGGACAAAATATTATGATCGCCTGAGAGTTGACAACCGCGTATTGCTTGCCACATTTCTTCTTGCCACTTTTAATCTTATCGAAGCCGTATTTGCACGATCATACGCAACTCCGTATATCTGGCTCTCCATGGGAATGATGCCGGCATATTTGCTGATGAGAGCGAAGAGACGTTAAGCAGAATCTGAATTTCACTATTTCCTTTATCCGTTCGCAAATCTGTTTCAGAATGCTAGATTTGTGCCGAGCTTGTTGGGGGCTCCTTTTTTGAGTTGTACTTGGGGAAAATAACCCAAGTTTCGTAATGCGTCAGTTTTTGGCGGTGGAGGGCCACGCTCTGTCGTGGCCTTTGGCGGACGCTACAGAGCGCGTCCCTCCAAAAAGGCCATTTGCCGGAAAAGACTGACGAGTTACCAATTCTTCAGCCCTTTTACTATGAAATACGTTCAATCTATGGGGAGGCTGTGAAAATTAAAAATAAAATGCTTAGGGATTTACTTAATCCTTGTGAGACCAATTTTATGCTGGAAGCTCACAATGCCATCTCGGCTAAAATTGTCGAAGAAGCCGGATTTAAGGGAATATGGGCGGGTGGCCTAACCATCTCTGCCGCACTTGGTGTGAGGGACAACAATGAGATGTCATGGACGCAGGTTATCGATGTGTTGGAATTCATGAGTGATGCCACAACAATTCCAATATTGGTTGATGGCGACACCGGGTATGGCAATTTCAACAATGTCAGGAGACTGGTCAGAAAACTTGAGCAGAGAAATGTGGCAGGAGTCTGCATCGAAGATAAATTGTACCCTAAGACGAATTCTTTTATCAACAGTGAAAACCAGCCTCTTGCGGATATGGATGAATTCAGCGGGAAGATAAAGGCTGCCAAGGATTCGCAGTCTGACAGGGATTTTGTCGTGGTCGCCAGGCTGGAGGCGTTTATTGCAGGCTGGGGGCTCAAAGAGGCCTTGAGAAGGGCCGAATCATATATGGAAGCCGGTGCTGATGCAATCCTTGTTCACAGCAAGAAGAGCGACTCTTCGGATATCGAGGCCTTCGCTGTCGAATGGAATCATCGCTTGCCGATTATCATTGTGCCTACTAAATATTATTCCACACCCACTGACAAATTCAGGGATTTGAACATAAATCTCATCATCTGGGCCAATCATATGTTTAGAGCGTCAGTTACCGCCATGAAAGCTATGGCATGCCAGATTCACAGGGAGCAGTCACTGATCAATGTCGAAGATAAGATGGCGTCTGTGGCCGAAATCTTCAGATTGCAGGGTGCGAGCGAGTTGGAGGAGGCCGAACAAAGATATCTGCCTTCTTCACGGAAGAAAATAAATGCCGTTGTCCTGGCCGCCGCGAAGGGAGACAAATTTGGAGGACTTACCGATGAGATTCCAAAAACATTGCTTAAGGTAGGTGGAAAGGCAATCCTCGCCAAACAGATAGATGACCTCAATAGCATCGGCATTAAGGATATAACGGTTGTCAGAGGTTACGCAAAGGAGAAAATAGCCTTTACGAATGTCAAATACATTGATAATGACGATTATGCTGAAAACACCGAGGTATATTCCCTGTACAAGGCGCTTGAATCAATCAGTGTCAATACTATAATCAGCTACGGAGACATAATATACAAAAAATATTTGATAAATGACCTCCTGAATGATTCTAACAACATTGTAATTGTCGCTGATGCGGAATACTCGAAGGATAAGAATTACCATGAGTATATAACGACAGACATGAAATATTCAAAGAAGGTATTCTGGCAGCATGTCAAGCTCGAACAGATGACATCGGACTGTGGGAATCCAAACATATCGGGAGAGTTCATCGGATTGTTCAGCGTCAACGAAATAGGGGCCGGCATTTTTAAAAGAACGCTTGAAAAAATGAGCAAGTGGGATTGTTTCAGTAAATTGCGAATGAAAGACGTTTTCAATGAGATATTGAAGGATTCACCTGTTTCTGTGAAATTCATCAGGGGCTCCTGGCTTGACATAAACAGTATCATGGATCTGCAGAAATCGGAGAGTTTCATATATGATTGACACCATGAAGTTCGGGAAGTCACTACTTGGACATGGCTTTGATTTTTATGCTGGCGTTCCCTGTTCATATTTGAAGCCAATAATAAATTACTTGATAAACACTGGCGAATACGTCAAGGCCGTGAATGAGGGTGATGCCGTAGCAATATGTTCTGGTGCATATATGGGAGGAAAAAGGCCGATAGTAATGATGCAGAATTCAGGCCTTGCAAATGCGGTCTCGCCTCTCTCTTCCCTCAACAGCATATTCCAGATACCGGTACTTGGATTTGTAAGCTTGAGAGGCGAGACAGGGCATCTCGATGAGCCGCAGCATAAGTTAATGGGATGCATCACCGACAAGATTCTTGACATTCTTGGGATTGAATGGGAATTCCTCTCCGATAACACTCCTGAAGCACTCGGGCAAATAGCCCGTGTGGTCAAGGCTGTGCCGGAAGGGCGGAGCTTCTTCTTCATAGTCCGTAAAAACACATTTTGCGATGTGGAGCTCTGCAAATCCCCCTGCCGCCACGCTGGGAAAAAGGTACTTGTCGGGAAAAGCAAATCCGATTCAATGCCTCTGAGGAGGGAAGTGCTCGAGATTGTCAAATCATTCTCAGGCGACCACACCGCGCTAATTGCCACAACCGGTTACACTGGGAGAGAGCTATATGAACTGGGAGATCACAATAATAATTTCTATATGGTTGGTTCGATGGGTTGTGCCAGCTCCATAGCTCTAGGTTTCGCCCTCGCGAGGAAGGACAGAAATGTAATTGCCATAGATGGCGATGGTGCGCTTCTCATGAGGATGGGGGCACTGGCGACCAATGCATATTACAAGCCCTCAAATATGTTGCATCTTGTGCTGGACAACAACTCATATGAGTCGACCGGCGGACAGGAGACAGTCTCCGGTAATGTCGATTTTGCAGGGCTTGCAAACAAGGCGGGATATCCGAGGGCTCTCCATGCGCATGGCCTGGATGAGTTGAAAAAATATCTTGAAGAATGGAAATATGATCAGGCTTTAACCTTCATAAATATCAAAATAAGATGCGGATCTTCCGAAACACTGAAAAGGCCGGAGATTTCGCCGGCAGAGGTCTCTAAAAGGCTAAGGGGTTTTTTCAATGGAGATAATTGCAAAACTCCTGTTTTGCAGGAATTCAGAATTCAGAATTAAATTCGAACTCAAATCCGGATTTATTTTGACTCCTGACTACTTTTACAATTGGTTCAACATGTCAGATCCGGATAAATAATAGGAACAGGTACTACCCCATGAAAACAGTAAAACGCAAGATCCTGCTGACGCCGGGGCCGGCAACAACCACAGACAGCGTCAAGTTCGCACAGGTTGTTCCAGATGAGTGCCCACGGGAGAAGGAATTTGGCGACCTGATGAAAAGTATCTGTCTTGATCTCTCGGATATCGCTGGAGGAAGGGATATTTGCGATGTTACATTGTTTGGAGGCTCAGGCACTGCGGCCATAGAGGCGATGATTTCATCGTGTGTCGGAGAAGGAATGCTTCTTATTGTCAACAACGGAGCATATGGTGAACGAATGCTTGCGATTGCAAAAAAACATGGAATAAGGCATTGTGAGTTCCATTCTTCACCTGTCAGGAAAATCGAAGTTGAACATGTTGTTGCAACTGCCATCGATGCCGGAGCGACGCACTTGGCAATGGTCCACCATGAAACGAGCAGCGGCATGTTGAATGACATATATGAAGTTGCTTCTGGACTGGCTGGCCATGGTTGCATAATGTTGATAGATGCAATCAGCTCTTTTGCGGCTCTCCCGGTGGATGTCGCACTTCTTGGATCCTGCCATGTTGTTTCTACGGCAAACAAGAATCTTCAGGGAATGCCAGGCATATCGTTCGTGATATCCAGCAAAACGGCACTGGCTGCATTGCAGAGAGTCGAAAGCAAATCCTTTTACCTCGATTTGAAGGAACAGGGAGAATACTTCAAAAAGACAGGGCAGGCACGTTTTACAATGCCTGTTCAATCCATGCATGCCCTGAGACAGGCGATTGATGAGACCCTTGAGGAAGGTGTCCCTGCAAGGCTTCAAAGATATATGCGATGCTGGTCAATACTCAAGGATGGTATTGATAAGCTGGGATTCAAATGCCTGCTACATGATTCGCTCCAGGCCAGGCTCCTCCTTTCCATCATTGAACCTGACTGGGACTGGCATTCATTTGATAGGATGCACGATTTCATGAAGCATGCGGGATATGTAATATATCCTGGAAAGGTTGTTGGAACTGATACTTTCAGGATTTGCACGATAGGTGCGATAAACGAAGAAGATATAAGGGGTTTTGTTGAAGTGTTGGGATGCTATGTGTCAACTCGGGGAGGAATGCAATGAAGGCTGTCATACTAGCGGCTGGAATGGGGCTGAGGCTGAAGCCGATAACTGAACTTACTCCAAAGCCATTGATAAAAATTGGAGGGAAAAGCATCGGAAGTAGAATAGTATCAATGCTTTCTTCCGCAGGCGTAAAAGACATTGCAGTGATTACTGGGTATATGGGCGACATGGTGATGAAGGCGTTTTCCAAGTTCGGATTGGAAAGCGGGGTGACCATTATGTTTGCGGAAAACGACAGATACCATGAGACTGGAACGGCATATTCATTGCTGATGGCTGAAACGCTGCTGGGAGGAGAGGAATTCCTTCTGTTTGAATCGGACATTGTTTTTCCGTCATCACTGATTCCTGCAATGTTAAGTGCTGACAAGCCGCATCTTGTAGTATCAAGAATTTCAGGATCAGGGGACGAAGTTGTAGTTTCCCTTACATCGGAAGGGAGAGTTAAGGGGATAGGGAAGCGCCTGGTGAAAGATATCAACGGACTTGAATTTATTGGTGCCAGCCGTATTTCCGCATCTTTTTCCACATCTCTTTTCAGCATGATGAGGAAATCTTTCGCCTCGGACAGGAAAACGGAAATGGGCTATTATGAGTCCTTTTTTGTTGAGACAAGTGAATCTTCCAGTGAGTATTTAAACGTGCTTGAAATTCCCGTATCGCTCTGGTCTGAAATGGATACGATTGATGATCTAAGACGTATTGAAAAGAATGTTTTACCCGAAATAAGAGAGTCGGAGTCAAAACTGGAGTGTTAAAGACTTCCTTTCTTCTTTCAAAATCTGGCTACCTGATTCTCTTAAGATAAAAATCCCGATGTGAGAAAAGAAGCGCGGAAAACGTTGGATTTGTTTTGAATGTATGGCATTTTCGTATAAAGTCAGACTTCTTGATTCGTGGAAAAAGAGGTTGTATGGTTTTCAGTCACCGGACGATGCCGGTGCGAGCATCTTGTAGACCATTCGCAACTCCGTGCCAGGGTAGATGAACTCCGCGTCATTCAAGTGGACAAGCAT